>NZ_JALT01000035.1:0-2618 GCF_000525585.1 Streptococcus sp. ACS2 | reverse complement strand
GTCTCCTGTCTATGGCGACCCCGAACGTATCAAGAAGAAGCTAAAAGATATTGAGGAACTCTACGACAACTATATTGAGATTCTACCAGAGGACGAGCTTTTTGCTATTGATATCATTGAAAGAACGTTAAATTTTATGGTTATGGAAGAAGATAGTCTTATTGAATCTGTATTTGAAGACTATTTGACTCAAGCGTTGAAAAAAGAAGCATATTCCTTAAATGACCTTCTATTAATTTCATACTATGCATTTCGATGTCAGGATTATGACTATGATAATGAGAGAATTGAAAAATTTAGACATAAATTAATTAAGCAAGAATTACAAGGTGATGAGCTGTTTAACGTTGAACTGATAGGTGCTTTATCAGCTATAGCTGGGATATATGTGATGCATCATGACTATAAAGAAATGAAGTCTGTTGTTGATAAAATGTATGTTCTTATTGATAAGACACTTCAACAAGCTTATAAACCCGCAGTACTTGTATTTGAAGCAAAATACTATCTCTTCTATGAGAATAACATAGATAAAGCAACAGAGCTCTATCATACAGCCACCGTACTAGCCGAAGCCTTCGGCGACCAAGTCTTCATCAAAAATCTTAAAATGGAAATGAAAAAAGACTTAAATACGAAATAACAAATCTAAGTGACATAAATGTCCTTTTGATTCGTTATTTTTTTGTTTATACTCGTTCATATAATCAAATAGGAGAAAGCAAGATATGACAAACCTTATCGTAGCAAAACAGTTAAGCAAAGAATTTCAAAAATATAAAGCAATAGAAAATCTAAACTTCACAGTTGAAAAAGGTGAAATTCTAGGTTTCCTTGGACCATCAGGTTCTGGTAAAACGACAACAATCAATATCTTAACAGGTCAACTCACTCCTAGTCAGGGAGAAACTTATATTTTGGGCAAATCATCCCTTCAGTTAAAAGAAGATGATTTGTCAAAGATTGGTTTAATCACTGAAAATAGTGGTTTTTATGAAAAATTGACACTTTATGACAATCTTCTATTCTTCGCAAAACTCTATAATGTTTCGACAGAGTATGTTGATGATTTGTTAAAACGTGTAGGTCTTTATGACCATCGTAAAACCTTGGCAGAAAAGCTCTCTACAGGGATGAAACAACGGATGCTTTTAGTGAGAGCTATCATAAACAAGCCAAAAGTTCTCTTTCTTGATGAACCTACTTCTGGACTAGATCCATCAACGTCTCAAACCATTCATTCTCTTATTGAAGAACTAAAACAACAAGGAACAACCATTTTTCTGACGACACATGACATGCACGAGGCTACAATTTTGTGCGATAAGATTGTACTTTTAAATAAAGGAAAGATTGTTGAAGAAGGAAAACCTGCTGAGCTTATTCAGAAATATAATACAAATAAAATGGTAAAAGTGACCTACTGCTCAGGTCAAGAAAAAGTGATTCCTTTCTCTGAATTAAATCATATTAGTGCTACTCAAGATATTCAAACCATCCACTCATGTGAACCAACTTTAGAGGACATCTTCATCCAACTTACAGGAGGAAAACTTAATGTTTAACCAATTAAAATCTTTACTATGGCTTAGAAAGCGAGTTATCAAATCCAACAAAACCATTATCCTACAAATTCTCCTTCCTTTAGGGTTTGCCTTTCTCTACAAACATATCTATGAGATTCAAGGTAGCCTAAACAACTCAATGAAAGTCAATCTATTAGTCAACTGTTTAGCCCTATCTTTGAGTTTATCAGTTGGAAATCCAATCAGTACTATTGTTTCCGAAGAAAAGGAAAAAAATATTTTAAGAACCTTGTTTTTAAGTGGTGTTAACAGTAAAAACTATATTCTTTCAGTTTTATTTTATCCAGTGCTTATTAGCTTAGTTATGACAACTGCTATTCCGAGAATACTCGAACTTAATATTGAAAATAATTATGGTCCTTATCTTATCATCTCGCTTGCTACAGCTTTAGTAATCATGCTGATTAATCTTTTCATCGGATTAATCAGTAAAACTCAAGTATCTGCCCAAGTAATTAGCCTTCCAGTATCAATGATTAGTATGTTTATTCCAATGCTTTCAGGGATTAGTAAAGATTTCGATAATGTCACGAAGTACAGTTATATGGGATTGTTCACAAAATCTATAAGCCAGCTTGAAAGCTTTAAGTGGCAAGACCAAATAGCAAGCTCACTTTCTCTACTAGCCTGGTTGCTCCTCTTTAGTGCACTGACCATTCTACAATCTAAGAGATTACGAAAAATATCCTAATTCCAAACCACAACCATCTAAACTGAGTGTTAGATGGTTATTTTGTTTATTCCCCATCTTTTTCTCTAACCATAAAAAGACAAATCCCTGGAGTCTTTTCATTCACATGATTTTAAGGTATATTATTATATAATTAAAACTCAAAGGAAATACAGATGTCTGAAGAGATTAAAATCGAGATTGGAAAAAGAATTCGTGAAGAACGTGAACGAATAGGTTTAACACGTGAGCAGGTTTGTGACACAGAAGAAGAATTAACCGTCAAACAACTGATGAGAATTGAGCTCGGTCGCTCATTACCAACTATTGTCAAACTGCAGTATATCAGTGATAAATTGGGA
>NZ_JALT01000034.1:0-3019 GCF_000525585.1 Streptococcus sp. ACS2 | reverse complement strand
TATCCTAAGTGGCTAGCAATGAATTTTACGGCGGCCATTTTATTTGTTATTGCTAACTTGGGTTTGCCGACGGTTCTTGCCAGAATGATTGATGATGGTTTCCAGTGTCTTTTTGATTTTGGCGACAAGTCCACAAGCAGGAGATATTATTTCCTTTGCGGGAGGAGGACATGGCACACCAGCAGAATACGGACATGTGGCTTTCGTCGAAAAACTCTACCCAAATGGCTCATTCCTTATCTCCGAAACCAATTACAATGGCAATCCAAACTATACCTTCCGTAAATTATCTGGAGTGGATAGTAACTTGAATTTTGCGTATACGACGAAATAAAAAAGGATATGCTAACAATGACTTGATTTGTTAGCATATTGTTTTTGGAGGTGGTGATATGGATTTGTTAGAGAAACCCGTTTATAATTATATTAAAAATAATCATGGAGTAATAACTTTTCGTGATATGGAAGAGCTTAACTTTTCTTATTAACAACTGAATCAATTAGTCTCAAAAGGGAAAGTGGAATCAATTGAAAGAGGTATCTATCATCTGCCAGATACCTATATCGATGACTATTTTAGTTTACAGTACCGTTTTCCATCCTTAGAAACAGCACTTTGGTTACATGGTCTGTCCCTTACCATTCCATTTGAGCCTGTGATGACTTTTCCTTTCGGGACAAATACGAGGCCAATGAAAGAAGCTGGTGTCAAGCCAATTGTCGCTAGAAAGTATCATGAAATCGGTATTATTAGACTGGAGCGACAGGCTGGACAGTTTATCTCAGTATATGATATGGAACGAACATTAGTGGAGTGTTTGAGAACAGCTTATCATGTCGATATTCAAGTTATTGCTCCAGCTTTTCAAGCTTACTTTAAAAAAGGAGCTGTTGATTATGCCAAGTTGTATCACTATGCACAACTATTTAAAGTAACCGAAAAACTACAATCATATGTGGAGGTCTTGTCGTGAAATTTTCAAATGCTAATAGTTTCAAAGCTAAAATCAAGAATATTGCAAAAGAAAAAGGGATCTCTTTCTCAAAAGATTAGTCAAATATTTGAAGAATACGGTGCGAATATGTTGGATGTATTCGGTTGTTATATGTATAAATTAAACAATTGTGTTACAATGAAACCATATAGAATTTTAAGTTTTCTCAAAAACTTTTTATAACTAAGAACACATAAGGAGGTAAAATGGTGAAGCATTCTAAAATAACAAAAGTTTTTCAGCTTTCACTCGTCATCATATTTATTTTAGTCTTGTTAGGGCTCTTTGTTCCCCAGCAGTTTCAAAATATTAGTTCTTACTTAAAAAATCTCTTAACAACTAGTGTTGGCTGGTTTTACTTGTTATTGGTTACGGGGATTTTAATTTTTTGTGTCTTTTTAATTGTAAGTCCGATAGGGCAGATTCGCTTGGGTAATCCCACGAGTCGGCCAGAGCATTCGACGACGTCATGGATTGCCATGATGTTTTCTGCTGGAATGGGGATTGGTCTGGTCTTTTATGGGGCAGCAGAGCCTTTGAGTCACTTTGCTATCTCGACGCCCAATGCAGAAATAGGCAGTGCGGATGCTCTCGCAGATGCTTTTCGTTTTACTTTTTTTCACTGGGGATTTCATGCTTGGGCGGTCTATGCCCTGGTGGGATTGTCTTTGGCTTATTTTGGCTTTCGTAAACGGGAGAAATATCAGCTCTCAGTCGTCTTTAAGCCTCTTTTTGGAAAATATGCGGACGGACCAATAGCAACCATTATCGATACCATCACCATTATTGCGACAGTGATTGGGGTAGCGACAACGCTCGGCTTTGGTGCCTCACAAATCAATGGTGGTCTCTCCTATGTCTTTGGTATTCCTAATAATAGTCTTGTGCAAGTCATCATTATCATCATTGCGACAATTCTTTTTCTTATTTCTGCCTTATCAGGTTTAGGAAAGGGTGTTAAAATCCTATCTAATACAAACTTGATTTTAGCTGTTGTCTTGCTTGCTGGAGTCATAGTTTTGGGGCCAACGGTTAAGATATTTGACACCATGACAGACTCTATCGGCCTTTATTTTCAAAACTTCTTCCGTATGAGTTTTCGGGCGGCGGCTTTTGATGAGACCAAGCGGGCTTGGATTAACCAATGGACCATTTTTTACTGGGCATGGTGGATTTCCTGGTCACCTTTTGTGGGCGTCTTTATTGCCCGTATCTCAAAAGGTCGGACTATTCGCGAATTTTTGACAGTAGTGCTTTTGGCACCAACAGTCCTTAGTTTTATCTGGTTTTCTGCTTTTGGTACCTTATCTACTTCACTACAAGATTCGGGGGTTAATTTGATACGTTTTGCCACAGAAGAAATTCTTTTTGCCTCTTTTAATGAATATCCTCTGGGAAGTGTCCTTTCACTCCTGGCAATTATTTTAGTTTTAACCTTCTTTGTGACCTCGGCGGATTCTGCCACCTATGTTTTGGCCATGTTGTCTGAAGATGGCAATCTAAATCCAAGTAATCGTAAAAAGGTGATTTGGGGTGTCATGCTGGCCTTGATTGCTATTGCACTCATGTTTTCTGGTGGATTGACAGCTTTACAAAACACGCTCATTATTGTCGCTTTTCCATTTTCTATAGTACTAGTGTTGATGATGTGGTCGCTTATGAAAGAGTTATATCACGAAAAAGAGCAAATGGGACTCGCCATTACACCAGACCGATATCCTGAGAAGAATCAACCGTTTAAATCTTATGAGGAAAATTAGGAGGATGGCATGGAGTTAAGAGTGCTTCGTTATTTTATTACTATTGCTGAGGAGGGGAGTATCTCCAAGGCAGCTGAGAAGCTGATGATTACTTAGCCGACACTCAGTCGTCAGTTAAAAGATTTGGAGCAGGAACTTGGTGAACTTCTTTTTATCCGTGAACATATCAAGTCGCTTAATAAAGAAAACCAGGGCATCAGCTCTGGTTTTTTCTATTGCTTTTAATATTTTCATTTGTTAGAATGTAGGTGATGTGCGTGCTTG
>NZ_JALT01000033.1:0-3202 GCF_000525585.1 Streptococcus sp. ACS2 | reverse complement strand
ATTCCTATGACTGCAAAAATTGTGACATTTGACTTTCACTCACTTTACTATGTAATCGTTTTCTTATTTTTGTCTAAATTTCTTATATTTCCTTGAAAGTCTCTAAAATAGCGCTATAATAGGACTTAGGAAATGGAGGAAAAAGTATGAAAGTACATTCTAATTTTGCTGGACCTAAGTCCAAAAAACGTCTGATTGCATTCTCATGTGCAACTGCTCTTGCAAGTTTTGCCTTTATCGCAAGACCTGCCTTCGCTGAGGAAGCTAAAGCCGACAACGCATCAAACCTTGATGTGACTGCAGCTACCACAACCAATGTGGAAACTACAGCAGACCTCGTCGAAACAAAGGTTGTTGAAGCTCCTGCTACTACTGAGAATGTAGCTAGCACTGAAAGCACTATAAATGTCTCAGAACAAGCCACAACTTCTACAGCAAGCTCTGAAACTGCCAGTGAAACAGCTTCAACAACTGCAAGTGAAAGCCAAGCTCCTGCAGAATCAGCCGCAGGACAAACACGTGAAGCTGTAACTACAGACCGAGCTGCCAATGAGACTGCTTCAGAACCTAATGAAACAAACGTCACTGGTGGTCAATACTATAGTGATGACCAAGGCAACTGGTATTATAAAGATGCCAGTGGTAAAGACCTGACTGGACCTCAAACTGTTGATGGGGTTAAGGTATACTTTAGAGATAGTGGCGTTCAAGTTAAAGGGGAATTTGCTTGGGATGGTCACTATTATGACAAAGATTCTGGTGCTCTTGTTACCAATAATTTCGTTGAAAATTATGGACGAAGATATTACTTAGATGAAAATGGCAATAAAGCAATCGGTCCCAAAGAAATTAATGGAGCTTGGAATTATTTTGACGACTACGGTGAACAAGTTAAAGGGAGATTTGCTTCCGATGGCCGTTATTACGATGAAAACGGAAAACAAGTGGATTTCGGGACAAATCGCTATTTCGAATTAAACGGAGAATGGTACTATGCTGGAAATGATGGTGCTATTTTAAAGGGACCACAAACCATCGATGGCGTTAAGGTTTACTTCGACCAAGGAGGTGTTCAAGTTAAGGGCTATTTTGTAAAAGATAGTACTGACAAAAATGAACGCTATTATGACAAAGATTCTGGTGCTCTAGCTACTAACCAATATATCATCGCCTACAACCCCTACAGACATAGAAATGAACGTTATTATGTTAACGACCAAGGAATTCGGTTAACTGGTCCTCAAACAATTGATGGTAAACAAGTCTACTTTGATAAATACGAGGGATGCCAAGTTTTCGACAATTTTGGTGATGATGGTTACTTCTACGATCAGGACGGTAATCGTGTTGATCTTGGTGCCAATCGTTATGTTCAAATCAGAGACAATTGGTACTATGTCGGTAACGATGGAAAAATCTTGACAGGTGAGCAAACTATTGACGGTGCTCACGTTTATTTTGAATATGGAGGTAAACAGGTTAAAGGAGATTTTGACTATAAAAATCAATTTCACGATAAAGACTCTGGAAATTTAGTTACTAATCGTTTCGTTACCGTTAATGACAAGACCTACTTCATTGGAGCAGATAGTAAGGCTATTAAAGGAGCGACCGTCATAGACAACATTGAATACTTCTTTGACGAAAAAACTGGCGCTCAAGTTAAAGGAAATTTCGGAAGTAACAAAAAATATTATAACAGTACTACTGGTGCTCTCGTAACTAATAGTTATGTTCAAGTTGATAATGATTGGTATTATGTTGATGCTCAGGGTAAGCGACTTGAGGGGCCACAAACTGTTGATGGGATGCAAGTCTTCTTCAACGACTCTGGTAAGCAAGCTAAAGGTGTCTTTGGTCATGATGGTTACTATTACGACAAAAATTCTGGTGCTAAAGTAGATTTGGGAACAAATCGCTATGTCCAAGTTAATGATAATTGGTACTACGTCAATGCTGAGGGTAAAATTCTCAAGGGCGAACAAACCATCGATGGGGTGCAAGTCAACTTTGATCCTTATAGCGGTATCCAGACCAAGGGAGGATTTGTTGATTCTAGAGGGCAATTGATTTCTGAAAAAAATCACAATACATATAAAAGACCTAGTAAGTTGTATGATAAAAATTCTGGTGCTCTTGTAAAAAATCAATACTTCAATAATAATGGTAAATGGTACTATGCAGATGCACAAGGAAACATCCTTAAAGGCCCACAAACCATTGATGGGGTACACGTTTACTTTGACTCATATGGAGTACAAGCTAAAGATGCAATCGCAGAAGGTTACTACTACGACAAAGACTCTGGTGCTCGTCACGAAGCCCCTCGTAAGCAATTTATAAAGGCTGGTGGTAAATTATACTATCTTGACGATGATAATAAGATAAGTTCTGGTTATAAAAAAATTGACGGTAAGGATTATTTTATTACAGGATATGGGGAAGTCTTAAGAGGAGAATTCGGGCCTTACGGTTACGAACCATACTATGATAGTGAGACTGGGGCTGCTGTACGACAAAGAGGTTTTGTTAAATCTGGACGTGACTGGTACTACCTAGATGACGAAGGAAATAAAGTATTAGGACTTGCCAAGATAGATGGCAATCTCTATTATTTCAGTAATCCCGTCGCAACAAAATACCGCATGGGCGAACAAGTTAAAGGAAAGCTAGTGAAACCTTATGCATTCTTCAACTATAACCGTTCACCCTATGACAATCCTGTCTACTACTTCGATGCTGAGACTGGAGCTGCTGTAACCAATCAATTCTTCAATTGGAAGGGCAATTGGTACTACTTCGGTAAGGATGGAAAGGCACTTATCTTTGATCAAGTCATCAATGGTCAACACCTCTACTTTGATTATCAAGGTAAGCAAATTAAAGGCAATTTCGTTACAGACTATAAGGGGACTCGTTATTACGATGAAAACTCTGGTGAGCTCGTCACCAACCAAACTCGTACCATCAATGGTGTGACTTATCACTTTGATGAAAATGGACGTGCGAAGCAATTGTAAAGAATTTAGGAAATAGACTAAGTTTTTCTCACAGATATCTATACTAAAGGAAGTTGATTAATTTTAACTTCCTTTTTAAAATCCACGAAAATAATTTTTGTCTACTTTAAGAAAACTTTAGGCTTTGCTTTATATACTATAACCATCCTAAAACTTTTCTTTTTCATAATCTCCTAAATTCA
>NZ_JALT01000032.1:0-3795 GCF_000525585.1 Streptococcus sp. ACS2 | reverse complement strand
GGCTCTGGATTAGCTGGTTGAACCCATGCTTCACCCTCGTGACCAACTTCTTGGGTACCGTTAGCACTGATTGGTCCAGTGTACTCTGGATTAGCCGGTTGGACCCATGCTTCACCCTCGTGACCAACTTCTTGGGTACCGTTAGCACTGATTGGACCGGTGTACTCTGGAGCGACAGGTTGAACAGCTGCTTCGCCTTCGTGTCCAACTTCTTGGGTACCATTAGCACTGATTGGACCGGTATACGCTGGATTGGCGGGCTGAACTAGAGCTTCGCCTTCGTGTCCAACTTCTTGGGTACCATTGGCACTAATCGGTCCAGTGTAATCTGGATTTGCGGGTTGAACAGTTGCCTCGCCTTCATGACCAGATTCTTGCGTACCTTTAGCGCTAATTGGACCAGTGTACTCTGGGTTAGCAGGTTGAACTAGAGCTTCGCCCTCATGACCTGACTCCTGACTACCTTTTTTCCAACTGATTCCCTTACTATCCTTATCAGCTGTCCCCTGACTAACTGTATTATCTTCTTTTATTGAAGACTCAAGCCCTTGCAAAGTATTCTCCAAAGGTTGTTCAAGCTCCGGCTTAGCAGAGTAACGCAGATAACCCACATACTCATAACCATCAATG
This sequence comes from Streptococcus sp. ACS2, assembly GCF_000525585.1. NCBI lineage: Bacteria > Bacillati > Bacillota > Bacilli > Lactobacillales > Streptococcaceae > Streptococcus > Streptococcus sp. ACS2. The sequence continues at coordinate 3,165 of NZ_JALT01000032.1, read as the reverse complement.
GCAATAACACCCTTAGCCAAATCTTCTTTATTTGAAACCGCAAGAGTTTGATTATAGGCCTGCAACTCCTTGTTTTGCAAGGCAAGCACCTCTATCGGCACAAGGAGACTTTGCCCTGCGGCCCCAATCAAGACCAAGCCAATAATTTTTTTACGATGTTTTTTTGAAAATAGCAACACAGCCATAGTCGCTGTTGCCAATCCCAAACCTGTCGCTGCCCAGTCAGAACTTCCTGTCTGAGGAAGAGTAGCTTGACTGTCTCCCTTACGTTTATAAACCAGATAAAAAGTGTCCTCATTTTGATATTCCTTAGGAATAGCATGTACCACTTGCTTCTGCTCTTCAGCTGTTAATTCATTTTCTGTGACATAGGCCATGTGTACCGATGCATCCGAAGTAACCTGGTCTGCCGAAACTGGTTTAGACACGAAAAGACCACCTGCTAACAAGAATGTCCCGATAGCAACTGGCCCTACACCTACTGACAATTTACGAATGGCGTATTTTGTCACTTTTTCAAAAACATGATTTGCTTGTTTCATTCAAAATCTTCCTATATGTTAATCCTTGTACCCCAAGGCACGTCAAAAAAACGAAGACGTTATTGAAAAAACACGCACTCTATACATTTATTAACCTTCTTCCGAAGTCTATCATATCCTTTTTTTAATCTTTAAGCAAGTATTTTCTCTAATTTTTAATCAATATAAAAAACGAATTATGATTAGTAACTAGATCCTCGTGAAAATAATAAAACCTTTTTATATAAATAATTCCAAAGAATCTAACATTTGTAAGAATATTCTCTTGATATTCAAACAAGTGATATATTTTGAGTTAAATAATTTTATAAATTATACTAAGATCCCCATATATCTAACATTTTAATTGAAAAGATAAATAAAAACTACTAATTTTAATAAAAAAAATGCAAGAACTTCTCTCGCATTTTTTTCGTATTAATATTCCAGAAATTACCCATTACCTTGAGAAATACTATATGGACAATCTAGCTAACAAAGAGTTTACCATAATATAATCTAAATATCAATCGTCACACAATCTCATTCTATATATCTTTTGTGTATGAAAGAAATATTTAGTCTCTTAAATTAAACACCTATATATTTTCAAAACATAAAACATTAAATTGTAACCATGCATTGACGCTCCCTGAAATCTCCTCAATTATAAATTAATTAGTCTTAAACTAATTTCTATTTTCCTATAATATAGTCTGAAAATCCATCTCAACATATCAGAAAATATTATTTTTATAAAACTTGTTGCAAAATTCTAATTTTACTGCTATAATCACGTTAGTAGACTCATATTTAAATGAATTTATCTTCCCCTCGTCTCTAATTAACTTCTATCATAGAGACTTCACATTTAGCTTCTAACAACATATTACTCTTGTATGAGCTACTATTTAAAAAACGGCTCTTTGTCAACTGTAGTGAGTGACGAAAGGCTAACATCTAGAGAGAACCTGATAGGTTTTCTCTTTTTGTATGTTCAGAGTGATGAAGACACGCTTCTTAAAGTTGATAAAGTTTCTTAAGTCGAACCCCAACTGTTTGATGTCTTTAATCAACTTATTAGTCGCTTCAAGTTTCGCGTTTGAATAGTCTGTTTCTAGTGCGTTTTATTTGAAAAACATCAAAAATAGCGCAAAAAACTCTTCTTGTGCTATACTGTAATTGAGATTTTTTAAATTTTTGGTGTTAGAACTGTTGCCTCAGTCCTAGCACTTTTCTTTGTCGTATTCTTGGTGTGTTGCGAGAATTTTGTAAATGATACGAAGCAGCTTATGTGCGCAAGCAATGACGGCTTTCATCTTACTTCCTCTTTGGGAAATTTTGCTATAAAAAGATTAAAACGCATTGTCTTTAGAGTGAGCCGCAATCAATCCCGACATGGTCAAAGCCTACTTGATATATCGATTTCCTTGCGTGATGTGTGAGGATTTTTTAATGCCAGCACTTTCATAAGACCCTGGACAGAGTCCAGCCCAAGAAGCTAAGTGTGCGTCCGATTGAAAGGCCTTTACATCTGGTCCATTCTCAGCTAAAATAGTGACTGCACAAGTTTCACTCACACCAGGAATCGTTTGAAGTAATCTATTTCTTCAGGGAAACTCCTTTTCGATATAAGCTATTATTTCACTCGTTAATTTATTCATGAGTTTTTGGTACAATTGATATTCTTCTAGGCTTTGGTCCAAGAGAAATCGATCCTCTAGTGACAACTTCCTATTCATGGCCTCTATAAATTCTTCTGGACTTGCTTTGACATGCTTGTGAATACAAGCTGTCACATTGTCATAATCATTGAGTTCCCCATTGACAAAGAGCATTAAAAGAGACTGTCCTGTCTTAGAGAATATATCTGAAAGATAGCTGGTTAGTTTGATATTAGCACTTTGTAAGAAGTTATGAATCTCATTCTTTATGATACAGGCTAGGCAAAGCTCTATTAAAGACAACGGATTGGTATTGTTCACCTTCATTATAAGCCGAACTTTCTTTTCTATCATGAGTTAGCAGGCTAAGCCTGCTTAGAGTTTTTTGATGTATTGTTTGTGTCTAAGAAAAGTCCTAAAGACAGTTTTGAAGTAATGATTGACCTTGCTTATATTCTCCTCTATGAGCTCAAAAAACTCATCTACCCTCTTCTCTTGAAAGTGAAACAGCAACAGCTGATAGAGGTTATAATAATTAGCGAGATCTTCTGAAAAGTCTAGTGTCTTCCTAACGACTTCATGTGGACTTAAGGTTTGACCAAAGGTCTTCGAGTGAAATGATTTACAAGATAACTTACGGCTGTCCTTTTGGAAGAGTCTCCAGTGATTTTTCAAGGCTCGGTAGGGGAGTGATTTCTTATCAAACTGGTTCATAATCGCAATTCTTGTCTTTAAAAAGGCACGTCCAAGGTGCTGGATGATGTGGAAACGATCAATAATGATTTCGGCATTTGGAAAAAGTCTGCGAGCTAGTGGGATATAGGCTCCTGACATGTCCATCGTGATAAACCGTACCTTTTGTCGTACTTTCAATGGATACTTCAAAAAGTAGTTTCGAATCGTGGTTTGACGGCGATTATCAAGGATGGTTATGAGTTTGTTGGTCTCATAGTTTTGCGCCACAAAAGCGAGTTCACCTT
>NZ_JALT01000031.1:0-190430 GCF_000525585.1 Streptococcus sp. ACS2 | reverse complement strand
GCTTATCAAAGATATTAAACGTCTGGGCTTCGGTTTTAAAAATTTTATCAACTTTAGAAAGCGTGTTTTCATCACTCTGAATATACAAAAAGAGAAGACCTATCTGGTCCTCTCTAGATGTTAGCTTTTCGTCACCCACTACAGTTGACAAAGAGCCAAACTTATAAGGTTGACAAGCCGTCGAGAACAAGTTTTAGAACAGTTGATAGAGTTAGCTAAACCTCTACCTGAATATGTGATTCTTCTCTCTATTCCTGGCATCGCAGAGACAACGGGTACAAGCGTTATTGGCGAATTAGGAGACATTCGTCGCTTTACGTCTGCTAATCAAATCAACGCTTTTATCGGTATTGATCTCAAACACTATGAGTCGGGAGATTTCCTAGGTCAAGAGCATATTACTAAGCGTGGGAATCCTTGTGCAAGAAAAATTCTGTACAAATCTATTCGCAATATCGCTTCAGCTAGCCATACCAATCCTTGTCATATCGCAGATTTCTATGAGAAACGAAACAGACAATCGACAATAGCTTCAACTAAGCCACATACGATTTCCTCTATACATCGTCTCATTCGAACAATGTATTACCTCATTACGCATAACAAACTTTACGATTACTCTTTGACCCAAAATCGATAAGGCTGTCTATGCCGTATTATGGTAACACCTTGTTTCAAAAAATACCAGATGAGGTGTTTTTTTAGCATGCCCATTTATGGATCAAAAAGTGTTAAAAATAAGACAGTAACCTCAGAATAGCCACTATCTTATCTCTTTTTTTACTTAAAGCCTTGATAGACTTGGCAAATGGTAGAAAAAGAGAACCGAAGTTCTCCTTTTCAATCTATTAGTTTAACACTCTAGGTGGGTAAGCAATACCAGTCTTATCAAAGTAAACGTAGATTCCTGGTTGAATTTCTACCCATGTGCTAACAGCTCTCTTACCACTATCACCATAGTAATAGCTGATTCGACCATTGCCAGCACTTACTGTTTGCCCTTTTACTTGTTTACCATCTTTAGCAAAGTAATAAGTATCGTCACCAATTTTAACTTCACCAGTCACTGACTTACCATTAGTACCGATATAGTACCAATTGTTGTCTCCTGTTGTGAAGAACTCATTAGTCAAGCGTTCACCTGTTGCAGCATCATACTTGCTATAGGTACCATCTGCATTCTTAACAACGCCACCTTTAACTTGACTTCCATCTTCTTTAAAGTAGAGGTGTTGTCCATTGATAACTTGAGCACCTGTAACAGTCTTACCGTCAGCGCCTGCATAGTACCATACATTTCCATCAGTTGTGAAGAATTCGTTAGTAACTAATTCTCCAGAACCTTCTTTGTACTTACTATAAGTACCATCTGCATTCTTAACAACGCCACCTTTAACTTGACTTCCATCTTCATTAAAGTAAAGTTTTTGACCATTGATAACTTGAGCACCTGTAGCGGCAACACCATTTTCATCAAAGTGATACCATTTACCTTCAATGTTTCTCCAAGTGTTCTTGATAGCATTACCAGTGTGTGCGTCAAAGTAATAAGTTTTACCTTTAAAGGTTACTAATTTATCTTTAGCTTGGAAACCGTCTTCTCCAAAGTATTGTGTGAAGCCATCAATAACCGTAACACCTTTGGCCATGACACCTTCATTAGTGAAGTAACGGAATTTCACAACCTTAGATTCATTACCATCTTTATCAGTTTCAGTTACATCAAATTTAGTGTAACCACCCTTGTACATTTGACCTTTATAGTTATAAAGGTAAGTATTACCGTTAGCATCAACATAGAAGGCATTGCTCAACATGATACCATTTGGCAAGAAACGATAAACATCTTTACCATTTGGTGAGTATTCACCATTTGTAACCATGTGACCACGTGCATCAAAGTAATAGGTATTTCCATTGAAAGTAACAAAGGCAGATTTAGCTTGATTACCACTTGTACCGAAGTAAGTGATTCCCTTACCATCATTTGAGAACCCAGTAACAGCCTTTTCATTTCCTGTCAATTGAAGAGGAATGAAGTTACCTTCTTTAGTGACAGTGAAATATTTACCAGTTGCTTCATCGCTAAGTACATAGCCAACACCGCGGTCAAGAACGTTTGTTCCGTTGAAGTATTTAGCCTTCCATTGTTTCAATTTAACAGAATCATCAATTGGTTTACCAGTTGAGATCATGTTTTCCGTGAACATTTTAGGGTACTTAGCTTTAAGTTCAGCTAAGAATTCGCCACCATATTGAGCTTGGTAATCCCTACCTGATGACTTAGAGTTAGCTACATAAAGTGAGTGATCAATGATAGCATCTGCAATCTTACGTCCTGCACCGTCAGTACGAGTCGCTGTTACGACTTCTTTACCTGGCAATTGGTAAATTTGGTCTGGAACCCAGTCAGCGATTGCTTGGATACCCGCTTTGTGAAGGGCTTTAAGAGCATCACGAAGATCTTCTTTAGAACCATATTTATTGTTCTTACTCATGGCAAGATCATAACGATCTGCAAAGGCATAACCATTTTGGATAACTGAGTCAAGGAAGGTACCGTCATCGGCAGATACAAATTGTGGTGCCATTTCAAATGATGTTACGCCCCATGATTTGAACAAATCAACATTTTCAGCAATCTTACGGTTAGTATAGACTGAAGGATCTGAACCATCCGGGATAGTTTGGAAGTTTGAGAATCCTTCGTAGATCAATTGTGAATCATAAGCCTCAGTCGCTTTAAGGGTCAATTCGCCTTCTTTTTTAGCTTCTGTTGAAGGTGCTACACGGATATCTTGATCATCTGAAGCTCCGACTGGAACCCAAACTGCTACGAAACCTGACATATCAAATGTTTCATAACCCTTGATGTCATTAGCGCCGAAAGTCAAGACACCATTGCTGTCTGTTTCTTTCACGTAACCTGCTGCGATTGCCTCTGCATCAGATGTAAAGTTCTTGATACCATCAGCTGTACCAACAATCAAAGCACGGTATTTCTGGTTGGCATGGATTTTACCCATTTCAACATTAAGTTTAGCTGACTCATGCAAAGTCAATTTTGGATTATTCACTACAAGAGTTACCTGACCAGAGGTACGGCTGTATTTAGAACCTTCTGTATCGTCAGCTGTCATGATGTCTTTACCATAACGTACTGAAGTGTAGACTTCACTTGTGCGGTAAAGTTCAACATCTGAATTGTCCATCTTACCATCAGTTGGCAACCAGTAAGAACGTTGCGCTTGTCCACCAGATACATACTTGATACGGTTCTTCATCAAGTTAACGATGGTGTCGTGATATGGTGATTTAGTTTCCATATAGTGACCGTCATCTGTATAAAGGTCTCCATAGTAGACACGAGTGATCGTTTCCATGTTCTGCAACATTACAGCATAAGCTGCAGGGATGTTATTCAAGGTATATTTCTTATTGCTGCTGAGCATGTCTTTGTTGTAAATTTCAAATGCTTGCTTCATTTCAGAATCAGAGATAGTGAAACCATCTGATTTTTTATTGATTTCTTTCTTAATGATTTCAGCAATAATATCTTGAACGTTGTTATCATGGGCACGGATAAAGACGTAGTTTCCTGACGCGTCTCCGTATTTCTCATTGTATTTACCAATTGTAGACTGTTTAGCTGTACCGTCTTCGTTGTAGGCAGTGCTTCCATCTTTGTTAATCCAGTCAGTCTTAAAATCGCGTTGAGTCGTATTGAAAGTATTGTTATACAAAGGACTTACAGCTGGTGTACGATCCTTAATTGGTTTAGCCAATGAGAAAAGGAGGGCCAAACGTTGTTTATTTTCCATGGCAAGCGCAGCACCATCAGTCTTGTCATTGTAATGGTTGTCGTTAAGACTCCACGCTTCAAGAACTGAGATATGAGCAAGAGCTTGCGCCTCAGATTTATTTACACCATAGTACTCACGGAAATAGTTTGTGTAGAGTTGAAGCATGTCAGCATTGACATTATCTACCGCATCGACACGGATACCATCGAAGTTAGCATCCTTGTCACCCATAACAATTGAACCCCAGTTCATAAGGTAGTGAATTTGGTTCAATTGTTCCGCTTGAACAACTGGGTTAGATAAGTCTACGTCATTAGCAAGCAAGAAGTCGAAGCCACCCATGTGGTTTGGGTCAGACTGCTCATCAAGAACTGACTTATTAATCGTACCAGTCTGGTTAGTAGCCGTACGGTTCAAAAGACGATAGTTAGAATTTGCCCATGGTGTACGTGAGTCATTCACATAAAGAAGGGCTCCACCTTGAAGGTGATCCTCTCCTCCACCTTTTGAATAGTTTTCAGTTTCTTTGTTCCACTGTGGTTGTGTCTTAACAAAGGCAGAGATAGTTTCACGCAACCATTGTGTTGATTTTTCAGCCTGAATCTTTTGTTCAATCTTAACTTGGATATCCTTAGCAGCACGATTTAAGTCTGCTTGCTTATCTGTGCTTGTGTACTTAGCCTCCAAGTTGAAGACTTTAGACATGTAGTTCAAGTAATTAACTTGCGTATCTACATTTGGCCACCAAGCCATCAAAAGTGGACGGAAATCTTCTGCAGTTGATGCTTGCCAAGTCACACCATCTTTGATGATAGAAACTGGACGGTACCAGCTATCAGCAGTCAAATAACCATTAATCAATTCAAAACTTGCTTCAGATGAATCGTAGGCACGGTTATTGATTGAGAAACCATCAACAATATTTGTTGTTCCAGGTGTGAAAGAGTGTGTTGATGAACTTGTAAGGGCGCCATCTTTGCCGAAGTAAAGCAATTGACCATTTACAGTAATGGCAAAGTTTTCTTTGTGTGAACCATCTTCATTAACATAGTAATATTTACCATCAGTGTATTTGATGTTTTTCAAAGAAAGTGCTGCTTCCACTTCTGAATCTTTCAAAGCAGCTTGAGGAGCTTTAACTTCTGTATTGACGACTTCAGCCTTAACTGTAGCTGGTTGTTCTTCTGCTTTTTCAGTAGTAACAGCTGGTGCATCTGTTGTCACAACTGCTTCTTTATTTGGAACAGCTGCCACTGCTACATCAGCAGTAGTTGCTGTTTTAGCTGCTTCAGCTGTTGCTTGTGTATTCGTTGTAGCTGCTGTTTCGACAGTATTTGTTTCTTTAGCAGGTGTCAAAACATCTGCTTCTTTTGTATTTGTACGTTTATCGACTTCTTTGGTTGCTTCAGTAGAAGTAACTAAATCGGCTGTTGTATCTGAATTTGGTTGAGTTACTGTCTTAACTTGAGTTTCATCCGCTGAAACTGAAGATGTTGTTGCAGACAATCCTCCTACGACAGTAGCAAGTGCTGCAGAGGCAACTGCAATTGTAACCCATTGCTTCTTAACTTTATGAAGCTTATAGTGTACCTTATTTTCCATTATAATTTTCCCCGTGATTTTATTTGTCAAAATCAGACTGAAATCTATCCGATTTCAAACAATTACATTATATCATTATTTTCTAACTATTTCTCGAATTAATTGTTTTTTTATAAAATATATGTAACATAATATTAATATTAGAAAATTTTTGTAATAAGCCTGTTTCATAGGTTTTCAATTCTCATTTTTATATCATTTGATAACTGAAACTATTTTTTTAGAAAATGTCTAGAACACTTGATTTAATAACATTTGTAGCCTTTCTGACTCAAAATTGATATTTGTCAGATTTTTTTCTTTAAGGATCAAAAAAAGGCAAAATTTCTTTAAACGATTCTCGTTTTCAAGAAATTTCACCTATAAATTCATGTCAAATCATATCGTTTTTCACTTAATCTCTCAGATTAAGATTAGATTGATTGATTATTTATCAAAATCAGCATAACCATTTTCATCGAAGAAGACAGTCTTACCGTCTTGGAAAGTGATCCATGTGTTTGTCACACGTTCTCCAAGAACTGATTCGTAGTATTCTACTCCTTTTGGTGTGCTGATTGGGCTACCTTTAACTTGACGTCCCAAATGATCAAAGTAATACTCTTTACCATCGATATTTTGGCGTCCTGTTACAGCCTTACCATCTTTGAAGTAGTACCAAACATTGTTACCAGTTGTCAAGAAACGGTTATTGAGACGCTCCCCTGAATCTTTATCATAGTAAGAAAGTGAACCATCAGCATTCTTAACAAAGTCACCTTTAACTTGGCTACCATCTTCTTTGAAGTAATAGTTTTTACCGCCAATGCTATAGGCACCTGTCACGATTTCACCATTATCTTTGGCATAGTACCATGTCTTACCACCATCAAGAGTGAAGAAATCAGATTTGACTTGGCTTCCATCAGCATTGAAGTAATAGTTAAGGTGGTCAATTGTTTGACGACCTGTGGCGAGGTTACCATCCTTATCAGCATGGTACCACTTGCCGTTTACTTCGAAGAACTTGTCTTTAACCTTGTAACCATTATCTACAGTGTAGTAGCTAATCTTGCCATTTTCAGTAACAAATTCACCTTTAACTTGGGCACCATTTGCACGGAAGTAGTATTCGTGACCATCCAAAGTAAGGGAACCTGTCACATTTTTACCAGCTGCATCACGGTAGAACCATGTTGAGCCATCTGTTGTGTAGAATTCACCCTTCTTAGCTTGTGCATAGCCTTGATCATTGAATTCATACCAGATACCATCGATTTCAGCCCAACGATTTGTGTAGGCATTACCTGAATTTTTATCGAAGAAGTAGAGTTTTCCGTCTGGAGTAACATACTTAGTACCTTTAGCTTGGAAGCCATTTTCATCAAAGTATTGCAATCCTCCACCAGCATGAGTCAAGCCAACAGCCATTTCTCCAGTTGGTGAGAAATAACGGAATTTAGCTTCTGTTTCTGAAGTACCTTCTTTCGGTACATCGAATACAAAGTAACCATCTTTGTACTGCTCACCAAAGCTACCAAAGTAATAATATTTACCATCCTGTTGATAAATAGAATCACGAAGCTGGATACCGTTTGGCAAGAAGAAATAAGTCTTACCATCGATATCTTGACGACCAGTTAACATATAACCTTCTTTATCGAAGTAATAGTAATTTCCAGCATATTTAATGAAAGCATTCTTAGCTTGGAAACCACTATTATCAAAGTAGGCCATGCCCTTACCATCATAGTAGAATCCTGTCTTACCACCTTGATCTGTCAAAGGTTTTGGCAAGAAGATGCCATTATCAGTAACTTGATAATAGCGACCCGTAGCATCGTTACTGAGAACATAACGATTACCACGACCCAAGATATTAGTACCATTCATGTACTTAGCAGACCATTGCTTGATTTTAACAGATGGATCAATCTTCTTACCAGTTGATATCATCACATCTTCAAACAACTGTGGATATTTCTTTTGGAGCTCATCAAGGAACTCACCACCATATTGAGCTTGGAAGTCCTTACCTGATGATTTAGAATTTGCAACATATAAAGTGTTATTGATATAAGCATTGGCCTTTGGAGTACCATAACTATTAGCACGTGTTGCTGTTACAACTTCTTGTCCTGGCAATTGATAAAGTTGATCTGGAACCCAGTCAGCAATTGCTTGAATACCTTGCTTGTGAAGCGCCTTAAGTGCATCACGAAGATCTTCTTTAGATCCATATTTGTTATTCTTACTCATGGCAAGGTCATAACGGTCAGTAAAGGCATAGCCATTTTGGATAACAGAATCAAGGAAAGTACGGTCATCAGCCGATACAAATTGAGGAGCCATCTCGAATGATGTGATTCCCCATGACTTGAAGAGTTCCGCATTTTCTGCAATCAATTTATTAGTATATTGGCTATCTTTTTCAACAAAATCTTGGAAGTTTGAGAAACCTTCATAGATAACTTGTGAGTCCAATGCTTCAGTAGCAGAAAATGTCTTGTCAAGTTTCTTATCTGAACCTTTAACACGGATATCTTGGTTATCAGGCGCACCTACTGGTACCCAAACACCAAGATAACCTCTCATATCAACAGTTCGATATCCCTTGATTTCATCTCCACTGAAAGTCAAGTTCCCTTCAGCATCGGTGTATTTAATTTTTCCAGCTGCAGCTGCATCATTCTCGTAAGTGACAATTCCCTTATCAGTACCAAGAAGTAATGGACGGTAGGCTTGGTTAGCATGAAGTTTACCCATGTTAACTTTCAACGTACCATCACCCAGTGAGAAATCCTGATTATTGGCAATAAGTGTCAACATACCAGAATGTTTACTTGTTTCTGCTACACCCGTAGTTTGGTCAGCAGTCATAATATCTTTACCGTAACGAACAGATGACAAGATTTCTTTTCCATTGAACGTGTCGACTTTCATCGATTGTCCACCTGAAACATATTTCATACGGTTCTTCAAGAGCGTTGTGATAGCATCGTAGTAAGGAGACTTGGTAGCCATATATTGGCCGTTATCCGTATAAAGATCTCCATAATAAACACGAGTTACCTGCTCCATATTTTGAAGAATCAAAGCATAGGCAGCTGGAATATTGTTAATAGTATAACGTTTTTCTGCCTTCTTCATATCTTCATTATAGATTTCAAAGGCACGTTTCAATTCAGCATCAGTCATGGTATAACCATCTGATTTTGGATTGATCTCTTTTTGAACGATATCACGAATGATATCTTGAACAAGGTTATCATGAGCACGCGCAAAGATGTAGTTAGCTTGTGTATCTCCATACTTACTATTATTTGTACGGTCTGTCAAACTGCTAGTAATCAAATCTTTCAATGAAGAGCCTGATCCATAAAGTGCACCCATAATTGCATAACGAAGGTTATTATCCATGGCAAGGGCTGCACCATCATGTTTTTGATTATAAGCATTATCATTTAAATCCCAAGCTTCAAGGATAGAAATGTGAGCGAGTGCATTGGCTTCAGATTTATCCACACCAAAGGCTGCTCGGAAGTAGTTTGTATAAACTTGGAGAAGGTCTGCATCAACATTATCAACTGCATCAACACGGATACCATCAAAGTTAGCATCCTTATCACCCATAACAATTGATCCCCAGTTCACAAGATAGTGAATTTGGTTCAACTGCTCAGCTTGCACAACTGGATTTGAGTTATCAACGTCATTGGCAAGTAGGAATTCATAACCACCCAAATATCTTCCTGTACCATTTAGAGAACCATCTTGGTTACTTGGTGTACGGTTAAGCAAACGGTAATCAGAATTTGCCCAAGGTGTCTTGTCATTATTGACATAAAGAAGAGCTCCCCCTTGAAGGTGGTCAGCAAGGGTATAGTTTTCAGTTGTAGTATTCCACTGGTCTTGTTCTTTTACAAAAGACTCAATTGCTTGACGAAGCCATTCAGTTGATTTTTTAGCTGAAATTTCTTGTTCAATCTTAATTTGAATTGTCTTAGCAGCTGCATTCAATTCAGATTGACTTTGGCTGGTTGAATAAGTTGCGTTAAGGTTAAAGTGTTTAGAGAAAGTATTGAGGTAGGCAACTTGTGTATCTACATCAGGCCACCATGCCATCAAAAGTGGACGAAAGTCTTTCTCAGTTGATACACGCCATTTTTCACCATTTTCCAAAATAGTGACTGGACGATACCAGCTGTTTGGTGTCAAGTATCCATCTACCAACTCGAAGCTTTCTTTCTTAGAATCGTAAGCACGATTATGTGAAGAGAAAGCATCAACTAGATTAGTTGTACCTGGTGTGAATGAGTGTGTTGATGTGCTTGTCAAAGCACCGTCTTTACCGAAGTAAAGCAACTGGCCATTAACTGAAACAGCAAAATTTGTTTTGTATGAACCATCTTCCTTGACATAATAGTATTTACCATCAACTTGTTTGATGTTGTCCAAAGAGAGTGCTGCTGTTTCTTCTTTTTCAGTAACACCAGATTTTGGTTTTTCAGCTACTGTAAGCGTTGTATCTGTCGCAGTCCAAGTTGCAGCTGGTGTTTCTGTTGTCGCACCATTTGCTACTGCTGCACGATCAGTTGCTGCTGGTGCTGCCGTATTAGTAGTGGTGTCTGCTGCAGTGGTTACTGCCGCAGGAGTTTCGACTGTTGTAGTATCAGCAGCCTTGTCAGTTGTTACTGCTGTCGCATCTGTCGTAGCAGTTGCTTCAGGAGCGGCTACTTCATGCGTTTCTACCACAACATCGCTTTCAGCTGTCGTAGAGGCAACTGGTTTCGTTGTTTCATCGGCTGAAACCTTTTGATTAGCTACTGTAGCACCACCTACGATAGAGGCAAGTGCTGCCGAAGTGACGGCAATCGTCACCCACTGCTTCTTAACTTTGTGAAGCTTATAATGTACCTTTTTTCCCATTTTAGGTCCTCATTTCATTTTCCTAGTTTGAATGAAAATCTACATAATTCAAACAATTTCATTATAGCATATTTTTTTCAAGTATTTGGAAACTTTATCAGACCTTTTAACTTTTTAATCATAATGTAAATTGAAAAATATTTTGACAAATATTAAAAACTACCGAATCTAGAAAACGGTAGTCTTTTTCTATTTTTTAGGAAAGTTTTTAGAAGTCACTGATTAAGCTATCTCTATGCAATCAGTTGGCAATTTTCAAGCCAGCTATTAAGCAAAAACCACGTTATGTTGAACCCTGTAACTGACTAAAAAGAGCAAGGTTTCTGTTACCAATTTTGCCAGAACCAGTCCCAAACCAATAGCCACTAAGCTGCTAAGTAAGAAATAGTTACAAGCTAAGAGAACCAAGACCAACATAAAGTAGCGAACACTTGATCTAAAGAGGGAGCTTGTCGGATTGAAGACCACATTAGCGTTTAGTAGACACTGGCTGGAAGCCGAAATCACTCGAGCTAGCACGACCGAAAGGAGGAGATTTTTCGTTAAGGCAAAGAGCACAAATAAGGCGGTTGCATCAATGACTGAGGCCAAGACAGCCGTGCCAGAGAACTTTAAAAAAGGGCTGTAAATACGGATGGAATCACGAATGGGCCGAAAGTGCGAGCTTTTATTCTCCTCCAGATAAACGGTCTCGATTGGGACTTCAGAGATTTGGTGACCTGACTTTTTGGCTTCAAGCAACATGTTAAACTCGTACTCAAAACGATTGCCATCTAGATTAAGCAACCATGGAATCAGGTCCGTTGACATGCCTCTAAGCCCCGTCTGGGTATCCGTTACCTTCTGACCTGTTACTAGACGGAAAAGCCCCGCAGTCACTTTATTTCCAAAGCGACTTCGTGCTGGCACTTTACCAACAAAGGCACGCGCACCCAAGATAAGATGACTTGGATTTTCCTCGGTCGCCTTGGCTACACGGACAATATCCTTAATCAGATGCTGACCATCGCTGTCAACTGTTACTATAGGTTGAGCAGACAGATGTTGGCTGACCACTTCTTCTTGGATATAAGCGAAAGCAGTCTTTAGAGCGGCTCCTTTTCCTTTATTAATCGGGTGTTTAAGGACCGTAGCTCCAAAAAGGGCTGTTTCGTCGTAATAGTCGTTATAGCGTGGTCCACTCCCATCATTGACAACAATAATGCGTGATTTAGGGAGTTTTAAAGTAATATCTTGAACCACCTGAATCAGGCGAGTGTCTGGTTCATAAGCTGGAATAATAATATACATAGGCACTTCCTTTCTGTTTCATCCTATGATTCTTTAGTGACCTCCGCTAAAGCCACCTGGTTGCCCACCACCTTGGGGACCACCACCTTGAGGGCCACCCCCACCAGGCATTGAGTTTTCAATCTTAGTTTGTTTTTCACCATTGATAGTAATGTCACCACCGGTATAGGTCGCTGAACCGTCAAAGTCAAAGCCAGATTGACCGGTTAAGTTAATCGTTCCACCCGTAACGGTAATATCACCATTTGAATCAATTGGGTCTGTGTCACCTTGACCAACCTCGACATTAAGAGTTCCACCTGTCATCTTGAAGAAAATCTCACTTTGACTGGCATTACTATTAGCAGCATTGATACCGTCATCTGTCGCATAGACATCGATATTTCCGCCATTAATAGTCACAGATTTACCTTCAATACCTTCGGTTGATTTTTCAACTTTGTAAGTACCGCTATCAATAATCAGGTCACCAGAGGCATGAATACCATCGTCACCAGCCTTGATAGTCATGGTATTGTCAGACAGATACATGGTCCCTACCGATGTGTCGTCATCATTGTCGACCTTAACGCCATCTTCTTCCGCTTCAATGGTCATGGTTGTTCCTGTGATATTAAGTTCATCATTGACATTGAAGGCATCACCAACTGAAGTAATCTTGTAGGTACCGCCTGTTATATGAAGACTGTCGTTTGCTTTAATACCGTTGTTTTTCTTGGCATCAATGTTTAGAGTACCTGAACCATTAATGGTCAAATCTCCTTTAGAGAAAATCACAGCATCCGCATCTTCATCACTATTAGAACTTGAATCAGAAAGTGTGTTTGTAGTGCCATCTTTAAGTGTCAGATAGACATGACCAGCTTTTGTGGCGTTGATTGCTGCATTTGTATTTGTCATGGTAACGCCATCTAAAACAATATGGACATCGTCTGAATCACCAGCGTCTACCTTGATTTGCACACCGTCGGATTTTCCTGAAATGACGTAGGTCCCAGCTTTGGAGATGGTTACGGTTGAACCTGATAGGGCTGCACCATCACCTGAAACATCCGCAGATGAGCCTGATAACTTAATCTTAGTAGCTGAGCTTTCATTATAAGAGGTATCAGAATCTTTAGAAGTAAAATAGTTGCTGTTGTTCTTATTTGTTTTCTTACTGGTCGTTACTGTTACTGCACTTGTTTTTGATGTAGTGCTTGACGTCGTCCCAGTTGACTGACTGCTTGATTGGCTACAAGCTGTCATGACTGTTAGAGCAGTCGCACAGGTCAATAAAGTCGTCCATTTTTTTAGTTTTTTTGATTTCATATTTTTTCCTCTCGGGTTCGTTTGGATGATTACAGTTTACGGGACTTACCTAAAACAATTCTAAAGGTTAACTAAAACTTATCTTAAGTTAAGTTTGGTGAAAGTTTAGCTTAGGAAAACTTTCAGAAAAGTCCCATAGACTAATAGGCGAGCAAGTAAGTGCTTTATAGAAATAATACATTTGCTCTCAACTTTTCTACTATAAAAAAAGAATTAAAACAATAAGTCGACTGTTTGAAAATAGATGTTCCTGCAACAGATTCCCTATTTTCCTGGGAGTTGCTTTACGGCTTTGTATCTTATCTAAAAAGGAGTTTTTCATGGTTAAACAATTGGAAACACGTTTTAAACGTATTGAAACGAAATATGTGGTCTCAAAGGAAAATCTTGAAGACCTGCTCACTGATCTTAAGGAGTATTTGGTAGAAGATGATTATCCGACATCTACCATTTCAAATATTTACTTTGATACGGATAATTTTGACGTCATCCAAGATGCCCTAGATGGTAATCACCGTCAAGAGAAAATCCGCATGCGTACCTACCTAGCCAATCCCAAAATTGATAGTAAGGTCTTTTTAGAGGTTAAAGCCAAAGATGATGAAGGAATCGGTCATAAGTTTCGTCTCGTTTCAACACCGCTTGCCATCACTAACTTGATGACAGATGGTAAGAACCATGGTCAAATCACTGACCGCCAGCTCTTACAGGATATCCACCACTTACGTCAACGCTACGATGAAGGTCTCAAACCTCGTATGTATATTTACTACAACCGTTTTTCGATGAAAGAAAAAGAGACTATCGAAGGCTATGCTTACAATAAAGTACGTGTTACCCTTGACCAAAATTTGACTTACCGTGATGAAGACGTCAGTCTCTTTAAGGGAAATCATGGTTTTCCCCTTCTTGATGAAGATACGATTATCATGGAAATCAAGGCACCTGGCAAAAAGCCTGACTGGCTTCAAGCTATCTTAGACAAACATGGTTTGGAAGAGCAAAAATTCTCGAAATACAGCTGTGCCTATCATAAGTCTCAAGGTCTAGACTACGGACCACGTCCAGCACAAGAAAAAGGAGCTGCTGCCTATGTCTAATCTCTTCAATTCTATCTTTAATGATGCGACCGCAACTGCTAGTCCCCTTCAACTCATGCTGGCCTTACTGGTCAGTCTTGTTTTAGGATTGGCCTTAACCTGGACTTACAAATACCGAACTCTCTACACCAGAGAATTTGTCATTAGTTTGACACTACTTCCATGTTTGATGACCCTAGTTATCTTCCTTGTCAATGGTAGTCTGGGAACCTCTATCGCCGTGGCAGGGACCTTTAGCCTCATTCGTTTTCGTTCTGCCACCAGCGGTTCTAGAGAACTAATCGCTGTCTTCATGGCCATGATTATTGGTCTGGCATCTGGGACAGGCTATCTCTTACTGGCTGTCCTCTTTACCATCTTCCTTTTAGCTGTTTGGCTTCTTTTGGAAAATCGTCAAAGTCGTACGGACAACCAACGTCGTAGACTTCTGACCATTAACGTCCCCTACCAAGACTTGATTGACCAAAAAATAACTAAAGCCTTGCTCAATTTCACAAGTGAATGCGACCTGATTTCCCTTAACACCACAGGTGGAGGAGAAAGCATGCAACTGGTCTACGAAGTAGACTTGAATCCCCAAGTCAATGACTTCCAATTGACTAATCACCTTATCTCAAGTATTAAAAATTGTGACCTGGCTCTAACAAAAAAAGCTAAAAAGAAAAAGAATTTGTAAGACAAAAAGACATCTCCGACTGATTTTCGGAGATGTTTTTGCATGTTTTGAGGTTAGTGTTTTCACTTAGCTGTAACCCCACTTTTAACGGCCTAGTATGGCAGTCTAGCTTATCGATGAAAATCAAAATACTTTCTAATCATCTTCATCTTGGACAACCTTACCATCTTGTATGTTAAAGGTATAGCTTATATATCCGGAATTGTCATAGTTAGCGGAATTTTCTTTATCAGTTGCGAAATAATAAAATTCGTACTCTCCATCTGGCAGCTTTCTAGCATCCAGTTTAGTTGCTGCCTTTTTTAAATCTTTCTTGCTAATATTTTTTGAGTCATGTACTTTTATTTCCATAGTGACAAGGTGTTCATCAATCATTGTTTGATAGGGAATTTGATAATAGCCATAAAAATCAGATTTCCCATTTTACGGTTTTCTTCGGCTAAATGTTTTCGACGATTACCAGCCTCTTGATCTATCGTAGTATGATCTCTGAAAGAGAAATCTTCGATATCAAGGCCTAACGATTGCTTCTTAAGCTCCTTAAAGAGTTTCTGCTCTTCTTTTTTCACAGATTTTTGTTGTAAGTAGCTTTCCCAGTAATGACCAGGGGTCACATATTCTTCACCATTAACTGTCCAGTCCAGGTTAAAAGTAATTTGTGAATCTAATGATATGGTTTGATTATCGTAGGTGTCCTCTAAATAGGTATAATCGACATAAATACCATCTGAATCTAGAAACACCTTTTTGATAAGCTTAACTAGGACCTTTCCCTTAAAACCATTATGAGCCAAGATTTTTTGCGTTTTTTCCCTAGCCTTGAAGTAAGAATTTGGCAGTACAACTTTACAACCAACTAAAAGACTAGAACAGAGGAGGACAATAACTAAACGAGAAAGAGTTATGATATAAGGATTATTTTTCTCCATAGGACATCCTTCCTTTCCCCAATCATTTGTAAAAACAAGCACACCAAATCCTTCAAATAAAACGAGCTTTCTTCACTCCTATTATAGCATTTTAAAGCGCTTTCTCATGGTGGTTAGAGGAACAAAATAATTAGAATTCCTCTGTCAAAAAAGCCTGAATCACTTCAGGCTTTTCGTTTTAGTCTCAATCGGTTGAGATAATCCTCAATAATCCGTTACTTCTTTTCGGTCATGGACATTGCTTTGTTTGCCTTGACGTGCTTTAAGTACGGCTTCTACGTCTTCAGGGCTGACCCCTGTTTCAACGAGCATGACTGCTAGGTGGTAGAGGACGTCTGCTGTCTCGTTGGCAATTTCTTCTTTATCAGCATTTTTGGCTCCGATCACAACTTCTGTTGCTTCTTCGCCAACCTTTTTAAGAATCTTGTCTAGCCCCTTATTAAAAAGGTAATTGGTATAAGATCCTTCTTTGGGATTTTTTTTACGATCTAAGGCTTCCTTATAAAGTGTTTCTAACATAGCTACTCCTATTTATCTTGATTGTCATCATATATATCCATAAAGAAACAGCTGTAGGCTCCTGTATGACAGGCTGCTCCTTCTTGTTCCACAGCGATAAGCAAGGTGTCCTGATCACAATCTGTCTTGATGCTTTTGACATATTGAAAATGGCCAGATGTGGCACCCTTATGCCAAAGTTCATTTCTAGAACGGCTCCAGTAATGCATTTGTTTGGTCTCAAGGGTCAACTGATAGGACACCTCATTCATATAGGCCAACATGAGCACCTGCCCCGTCTTGTAATCTGTCACAATGACTGGTACCAGTCCGCCTTGCTTATCAAAATCAAGTTTAACCTCTGTCATCGTCTCACCTCAATTCCTGCATTTGCCAAGACTTGTTTGGTTTCGCCTATATTCACCTCACCAAAGTGGAAGATAGAGGCTGCCAGAGCACCCGTCGCTGTTGTCTTTTCAAAGACTTCTACAATATCCTCGATATTTCCCGCGCCACCGGAGGCAATGATCGGAACATCGACGACTTCAGCCACACGATTGAGCATTTCCAAATCAAAACCTGACTTAGTGCCGTCCTTGTCCATGCTGGTTAAGAGAATTTCTCCAGCCCCCAAGGCGACGACTTCTTGAGCCCATTGGATAAGGTCCCTACCTGTATCCTTACGGCCTCCCGCCACAAAGACATGCCAGCTCCCATCAGCCATCTTTTTAGCATCAATCGCAGCCACTACACACTGATTTCCAAATTTTTGAGCACAATCAGCGATTAGTTGTGGATTGGCAAGGGCTGAGGAATTGACGGCAACCTTGTCAGCACCGGCTTTAAGCATCTTGTTCATGTCTTCAACTGAACGGATACCACCACCAACCGTGAAGGGGATAAAGACCTGATTGGCAACACGACGAACCATGTCAACTGTTGTTTCACGATTATCTGAAGTAGCTGTGATGTCCAAGAAAACAAGTTCGTCACAACCAGCCTCATAGTAAGCACGCGCAGAATCAACAGGGTCTCCAACATCTGTCAGATTCACAAAATTGACCCCCTTGACGACACGGCCATCCTTGACATCCAAACAGGGAATAATACGTTTCTTAAGCATATTAACCTCCGAAAGACTTGAGTTGGTCTAATGTGATATTGCCGTTATAGTAGGCTTTGCCGACAATGGTTCCTGCCACACCAATCTCTTTTAGGTGATCTAAGTCAGCTACTTCTGCAATCCCACCTGAAGCAATGACTTTGGCGGTTGTGAGTTCAGATACCAAACGTTTGTAGTGATCAAGATTGGGTCCTGTCAGTGTGCCATCTCGATCAACATCTGTATAGACAAAGAGGGTTACGCCCATCTTTTCCATTTCCTTGGCCAAGGTGATGTAGTCTACATTGCTTGTTTCCAACCAACCTTCGGTAGCGACAAACCCTGCCTTGGCATCAATACCCACGACAATTTTATCGGCACCAAATTCCTCTAAAGCTGCTCGAACGAAGTCAGGATTTTTAACGGCCATTGAACCGATAATGATACGGTCGATGCCAACTTCCAAATAGTCACGAATCTGCTCCAAAGTACGGATACCGCCACCAACTTCGATGCCAAGTCCAGAAACCTTCTTGACCTCTGCAATCAAGTCACGGTTAGTGGCACGACCATCAAGGGCACCGTCCAAGTCGACGACATGAATAAATTGAATGCCCGCATCCTCAAAGATCTTTGCCTGCTCAATAACATCTGGATTGACAACGGTTTGTTGGTTGAAATCTCCTTTAAAGAGACGAACAGCCTGTCCATCCTTAATATCAATTGCTGGTAGAATTTGCATCTCCCCTACCATCCTTTCTAACTAAAAAGTCTTTGCTCTCACTAGCTTCTAGGCTTTACATAACCCTGCAAACTTTTCAAGAATCCCTAAGCCAATATCCCCTGATTTTTCGGGATGAAATTGAGCCCCATAAACATTATCTTTATGAATCATGGCTGGTACCTCAATACTATAATCTGCAGTAACATCAATGTATTGGATAGGGACATCTGTGAAATAACTGTGAACGAAGTAGACAGCTTGGCCATCTAAACCATCTGTCAAAGGGCTAGCCTGCTTAACAGCCAAATCATTCCACCCCATATGTGGGACAGGTTGCTCCTTGCTGGCTGGAATAGGACGGCAGACACCTGGAATAAAGCCAAGACCATCTGTTTCTTCATGTTCCAGTCCTTTTTCTGTTAAAATCTGCATGCCTAAACAAATTCCCAAAAGAGGAACTCCCTGTGCGACAGCCTCTTTGATAACAGCTACCAAGCCTCTTCGCTCCAACTCTGCCATAGCCGTTGGATAAGCACCTACACCAGGTAAAATCAAACCATCCGCAGCTAGGATTTTTTCTTTATCGGCAGACAATTCTGCAGTCACTCCGATTTTTTCAAGGGCACGCAGAACATTTGCGGTATTCCCCGCATCGTAATCAATGACGATAATCATAGCATCCCCTTTGTCGAGTTTACGCCGTGAATGTCAGGATTGATTGTGATGGCTTCACGCAAGGCACGTCCTGTAGCCTTGAAAAGACTTTCTGACTTGTGGTGATTGTTTTTTCCGTGGAGAATCTTGAGGTGGAGATTCATTTGAACATTGAAAGCCAAGGCTTGGAAAAATTCTTCAACCAGTTCTGTGTCAAAATTACCCAATTTTGGATTATCAAAACTAGCATCAAAGACCAAGAAGCTACGTCCAGACAAGTCTAAACTTGCCATTCCGAGGGTTTCATCCATAGGTACAAAAGCCGTTCCATAACGGTTGATCCCTGCTTTGTCGCCCAAGGCCTCTTTAAGAGCTTGACCAAGGACAATACCGACATCTTCAACAGTGTGGTGACTATCAACCCAAAGGTCGCCATCAGCCTTAACCACCAAAGACATACGACCATGGCGGGCAAACAGGGTCAACATGTGGTCAAAAAATCCGACACCTGTTTGAATATCTACTGGTTCTTGAGCATCCAAGTTAAGACTTAACTTAATTTTGGTTTCAAAGGTATTACGTTCAATTTCTGCTTGTCTCATAACTTCTTCCTCTACTCTCTCAGTTATTGTCGTTTCTGACTTCAATTGCCTTGACGTGGGCCTGCAAACCTTCTGCGTAAGCCAAGGTTGTGATATCGTGCTGAGCCTTACTGACTGCTGCCTTATCGTATTGCGTATATTGGATACGTTTGACAAAATCGTGGACGCCTAAAGCTGATGAAAAGCGACTGGTTGCTGTCGTTGGAAGAACGTGGTTGGCACCTGCATAGTAGTCACCAATTGGTTCGCTAGTAAAGTGACCAAGAAAGACGGAACCAGCATTCTCCACTTTTTCCAAGTAATCATAAGCATTGTCCATAGCAATTTCCAAATGTTCTGGCGCAACCAAGTTCATGAGTTCGAACATGGCATCTGTATCATTGGCAATAATAATACGGCCGTTATTTTCGACAGATGGACGAGCAATCGCCTCACGTGGCAAAAGCTTGAGTTGACGTTCAATCTCACTTTCAACCGCATCAGCCAAGGCTTCAGAATCTGTTACCAAAATGGCGCGTGCACGTGTGTCGTGCTCTGCTTGAGACAAGAGGTCAGCTGCCACATAGGTTGGATTGGCACTACTATCAGCAATGACACCAATTTCTGATGGTCCTGCAATCATATCAATACCGACAATACCGTAAACCTGTTTCTTGGCAGTCGCCACAAAAATATTACCAGGACCTGTAATCTTGTCCACCTTTGGAATCGTTTCTGTACCAAAGGCCAAGGCCGCAACCCCTTGAGACCCACCGACTTGGTAAATGCTATCCACACCAGCCAATTTTGCAGCTACTAGAATCGCAGGAACAAAGTGCTCTTGAGGCGGCGTAATCATAATAATCTCTTTAACCCCAGCAATTTTGGCAGGAATAACATTCATAAGAACTGATGACGGATAAGCCGCGGTTCCTCCAGGCACATAAACACCCACACGATTGATAGGACGAATCAATTGACCACGAATAACACCCTCACTTGGTTGGTCCTCAAAACCAGTCTCCAACTGATGTTTGTGATAAGATTCAATGTTTTCTTTGGCATTAACTAGGGCTTGGTAAACCTCTGTATCAATCTCTTTAAAGGCTCGATCAATCAAGTCCTGTCCAACTTCAAAATCAGTCAAGTCAACCTTATCAAATTTAGCTGAATAGTCACGAAGGGCCTCGTCTCCACGTTTTTTGACGTCCTCAATGATAGCCTGAACAGTGCTTTCAACGTCTCTATTTTCTTTTGACAGTTCCAATTGCTCCTGATAAAGAAGCTCCGCAATTTCTTTATTTGTTCCAGTTAATCGTTTCATTCGAACGGTACCTCCTCGTTCCCTACAAGTGATTCAATCTTACAAATGAATGGTAGAACTTCCTTGTTATTTTTCAAAGAAGCCTTATTAACAATCATTCGTGCTGAAATCCTGCAAATATCTTCATAAACTTTTAAGCCATTAGCAACAAGGGTATTCCCTGTCTCCACAATATCGACAATGGCATCTGCTAGACCAATGACAGGGGCAATCTCAACGCTCCCTTGAATCGAAATAATCTCGACATCCTCACCCTTTTGATTAAAATAATCCGTCGCAATAGTTGGATACTTGGTAGCAATACGTTTACGCTTATGGTCATCAGGGTTATAGTCTTCTGTTGATGCTACGGAGAATTTACAAAGGCCAAAATTAAGGTCTAACATTTCCAAATAGCCTGTCGGATGTTCAACCAAAACATCCTTCCCAACAATCCCAATATCTGCGACACCATGTCGGACATAGGTGGTCACATCTGGTGCTTTGACCAGGAGAAAACGGAAACGTTTGTCAGGACTTTCGAAAATTAAATTACGGCCCTTATCAGCCATGAAGGACATGTCAAAGCCAGCTTTTTCTAGTAATTTAACTGTATCTTTCTCAATTCGCCCCTTGGTTAAGGCAATTGTGATTTGATTGCTAGTCATCCAAGTCACCTCCAAATTCCACATCATCATGCACTGCTTGATAGACCGAATCGACATCAATGGCCCAACCAACCGCTGTTAACTCGGTAGCACCAAAGCGTTCAAACAGTTTATCGTAACGGCCACCAGATACAAAGGCATCTGGCACCTTATCACCAAAGACCTTAAACATCATGCCTGTATAGTAAGGCACTGCTGGTAATTGAGCCAAATCAAGCGTCGTCTCTGGGAGACTATCTGCTAGACGATTGGTTAAGACTTCCAAACTATCCAAGGCTGTCAAAAAGGCTTCACTATCTGTCAACTCTCTAGCCTTGGTCAAAACAGCCTTGGTCTCCCCAAAGAGGAAGGGCAACTGCTCCAAGACCTTGTCGTATTGACTTGGATTTTCTTTGGTGAATTCCTTGAGGCCTGTGATAGATTTGTCACGGATATAGGCCGCCAACTCTGCTTCTTTTACAGCTGGAAGGTCTAATTCTTCAAAAATGAGTTGCAAGAGGCGAGCATGTGAAAACTCAAACTTGTAATTTTTGACACCGGCAGCATCCAGAGCCTCTTTAGCAGATATCACAGCTTCTTCCATGGCCTGGTGAACGGGGAATCCTATGATCTCAATACCAGCCTGCGTATGCTCATTGGATAGGCCACGCATCTCCTCATTGTAGTTAAAGACTTTTCCAGAATAAGAAAATTTAATGGGTGTATGAACTTGTGTCGAAGCAATCACGCGCCCAATTTGGCTGGTAATATCCGGACGCAAACTAACAAGATCTCCATTTTTATCAAAGAAATTGTAGTTACCATTGTCCACAAGATCGCTAAAGACTTCGAAATGCTCCAAGGTGGGTGTCTCAATTCGAAGGAAGCCCTTTGTCATCAACAAGTCACAGATACGATGCTCAATCTGATACATGGTACGGGCACGTTTGAAAAGTTTATCGTGCATTCCTAAGGCTAATGTCGTTTTTTTCATGCTTGTAACTCCTGTATTGTCATTAGTACGCGCTCCATCTCATCCTGAGTTCCAATAGAGATGCGTAGTCTGTCTGAAATACGCTCCACTTTTGGAAAATAACGGACATAAATTTTCTTACTTTGGAGATAGTCAAACAATTGACCTGCAGTCACTCCGTGCGGTTTAACCAAAACAAAATTGGTTTTTGAAGGAAGAACATCAAAGCCAATAGCCTTCAATTCTTGACTAAACCAGTCACGTGTGTCCATAATCTTAGCGCAAGTGTCCTCATAGTAGTCCCAGGACTTAACCGCTGCAGTCGCCAAAACTTCTGCGATGCTATCCACATTATAGGGATTGACCGAATTCTTGACGGCATTGATTACAGCCATTAGCTTTGGACTTCCGATGCCATAACCGACACGCAAGCCTGCAAGTGAGGCGTCCTTAGAAAAGGTCCTTGTGATAAACACATTGTCATACTTTTCTAGGAGAGGTAAGGCAGTCTCCCCACCAAAGTTAATATAGGCTTCATCAATAATCACAACTACTGACTGATTGGCCTTTACGATTTCTTCAATTTGATCGAGAGGTTTATAAATACCTGTTGGCGCATTTGGGTTAGTAAGGACAATCCCACCATTTTCAACCAGATAATCTTGAGTATCAATCTCAAATGAAGAGTTCAAGGGCACTTCTCTAAATGGGATGCGATACAAATCTGCCCATACCTTGTAAAAACCATAGGTCAAATCTGGAAACAAAACTTCTTCCTCGCTATTAAAGAAAGCTAGAAAAGCCATTGATAAAATATCGTCTGACCCATTTCCAATAATCACTTGATCGGCAGGAACACCTAACTGTTCAGATAAGGCTTGACGCAAAGTCGCTTGATCCAAAGTCGAATACTTGCGTAACTGATGGGCATCAAAGGATGCTAAAGCTTGATGGACTGCTGAACTTGGTCCATAGGCATTTTCATTAGTATTCAACTTAATGATATTTTTCTCAGCAGGCTGACTACCCGCTACATAGGGTTCAATCTTTCGTAATCCTTTGATTTCCATAGTTTTTCCTTTCTGTTCGACTATAACCAAGTGTACTGCTAGCTACAAATGCTAAAAGCAAGGGTAACAAAAAACGTCCTCGCAAAAATAACTTTTGCAAGGACGTTGGCACGTGGTTCCACCTTAATTCGAACAGGGGTCACCCCCTCTTCCTCATGAAGTCACAAGGTCTCTCTTGTAACTCCTAGTCTCTAACGGAACCACCCGTCGTACACTACTGTCATCCAGAGTTCGCATACGCTCTCAAGAATGTGTCGTCTTTGATCTCATGCGTTCTCAGCTTCCCGCATTCTCTGTGAAACGATCTGACTTTTTCTCTCAACGATTTTATTTGAGATTATTCTACATGAAAATTCAGAACAATGCAAGTCTTTTTTGTATATTTTTATAAAAAGTTGAAAATCATGTATATTTAATAGCAGAAACAAGCCTTTTAAGACTTTCCTTAGGTGATGACGGACGCGGGTGAAATGATTCGATGGATAATTCTAGCCATCCAAAAGTTCCATGCCTAAGTTTTGAACCTCATGTCTCAAAAGTTCCTCGCACCGCAAATACGATAGATTCAGTCACTTCCATCACTATAGACAGTCTCGTTCTATCTAAATTCCTACCACAAAAAAATCAAGCTCAGTTATTTTTTATGAAAATATCTTCAGGCTAATTTCCCATTTAAAATAATTTCTTCCTATTATGGTTTGTATATTTATCCTAAATATTTTTTCAAAGTAAGACAAAAAGCCTGAAGCACAGCTCCAAGCTCTTATTTTATGCCAATTTTCTAGGTCTGATAAATCCTGTCATAATACTCAAACAAAGCAGCCCCGCAGCAACATACCAATAAGGCATATCCACGCTAGTCGTACGACCTGAAACCTCAACGATTCCCTTAACCAAGCAGGCACTAGCAACAACGGCAATAGACGAATTAAAAAGAAGTTTTGAAAGACGTGTTCTCACCCAAGACATTCCCACTCCTGTTAGCAGATAGATAAGTGCTCCAGCTAATGGTGCAAAAAACATCATACGCATAAACATGGATGATTCCCCGTAAGAGAAACGTTCATAGACAAAGGTAAATAGAAGGCTAAAAATGGTTAGACCGATATAAGTGAAAAAGTGTCTGCTGGCTGATTTTTTAGTAACCGATGTAAACAATATCGCTCACCGCCCTTTCTGAAATTTTGCTTCCGTTTGTGGTTGGCTTGTTAATGACTTGACCATTGAAGTACATGGTAGATGAGCCACCACCGTCAAGGTTATAAGCTGTCGTCACACCATAAGATGTCATCAACTCTGCCATTTCATAAAGAGTCAATCCTGACGACTCACTGGTACGACCATCAGAGACAATGACAATATAGTGCACACTGCCGTCACTCTCTTCGATAACTCCGATGGCTGTACGTGGATTGTCAGCCATGGCTTGACCAACCTCTTCATTTTCTGATACAGCTACCTTGCCATTTTCAACCAAGGTTGGACCAAAGGCAAAGGTATTCACCACACCTGAATCAACCAATTTTTGAGCCGTTGTATCGCTTTCCTTAAAGGTCTTGAAGCTACCATCTGAGTAAACGGCAAGGTCCTCGTAATCACTGTTTCGATCAGTATCACGATAGACTTGACCATTCTTAATCACATAACCTGACTGATTAGCCCCATAGTAATCACCATTGATGGCAAAGATAGCGTTGTTTTGCTGAGCAATACTTGAAGTAGTCTCGGTGATGTTGGTCCCATAGGTATTTTGTGCCAAAGCCGTTTTAAGGTAATCTGCACTTGAAAGCTTGATATCTGCCACATAGTAAGTGGTATCACTAGTTTTACCTGTTGTGATTTTGATATCCATGTTGTCATCTTTGTAAGTTGTATCCGTCTTAGTCACCTTACCAGTGCTGGTAGATGCTGTCGACGAAGATGTGCTTGAGCTAGTCGTATTGGCTGAAACCGTTGAGACTGCTGAGGGAATGACAAAGACCTTTAAGAGAGAGTAGACATTTGCCCCCATAAGAAAAAGGGTAAAAACTAAGGCATAGGCATGCCTTTTGAGAAATTTCATAGAAGACCTCCAATTTTGAAAGATGAGATAGAAACCATAAGTTTCTTTTGCTTGACATTAGCATAACAAGCAAAGCTTAAAATCTTCTATAAATCCCACAACCACGCTTTTCCTTTAAGTTTTCCTTAAGAAAAAGACAGCTTCAGTTGAAGCTATCTTCACTATATAATCATATCTTCTGTAATACCAAATTCTCTCAAGAGCTCCTGAATCTTATCAAAGTTCAGACGGAAATGCTCCAACTTATGACCATCAGACCCAATAGAATACTTGCGACATCCCAAATTCTTAACAAGGCGTAGGGCATAACGGTAGAGGGCTTCGTGATGATAGAGGTACATGCTCTTTGCATTCAGCTCAAAAGCCAAATCATTAGCAATCATTTTCTGGAAAATACGTTTGAGTTGTTCTTCATAGACTTTTAGCTCATCAACAGTCACATCAAACAGGCGAAAACCATAGTCAAAGTGGGCCAGAACATCTGCGTCCACACGACCAATAGCGTACTCCAACTTGTCCAGATACTCTTGAATAATGCTTGCCTTGTCCATATCAGCTACCTCATCATCAAGATAATCATTGACCCCATTATGGTGAACAGATAAAAGTTTGAGATCATAGTCCTTACCATCCAGAAAGTCTAAAATATCCCTTTCCCTAGGCTGGTAATAACCAATCTCGATACCACGTTTAATACGATTGCCATACTTACGGTTAAGACTTTCAATCTCACGACTATAGGCCTCGTACTCGGGCACATCATCCTGTTTGGTATAAGGATTAGAGAGATCATAATGCTCAGTCGTTACAATCTCCCCATCAAAATGTGTCAAATAGTCAGTAAAGTTCGCATCCGAATCATAAGAATGATGGGTATGCAAATGGTTATCACGAATAGACATAACTACTCCTTATTTTTCAAATACATTTTAAGCTGCTTACGGGCCAACAAAGTCAGACTCACCATGATTCCCTCATAAATAATAAAGAAAATCACAAAGCACTGAAGAAAGTACTCTTCTGGCAAAACATTGATAATCGGGTCCAAGATTGGATTAAAGAGCCAACTGCTATCCCCAGGAAAGAGGGCCTCATGAAAGAGCGTAAAAAACTCATCAAATCCGAGAAAAAGTCCCACAATCCCAATAAGGACCGGCAAGAGTGCTAGACTCATATAAAGTTTAGCGTAAAGACCAAAGGTCCCTTTCTTCACATTTCGCCAAAGAGAGGTTACGGCTGGATAAGCTAGTAGAATAACAAGCCCCTGTACCAAATGAAAGAGCCACTTCACATCATGGAAATGCTTGAGCCCACTCTCCGACGATGGAAAATCAGGCATGGACAGATGACCAACCCAAGGAAAGGTCAGGTACTTCATGAGGATATTGAAATTATGCCAGAGCTCTGTCTTGCCAAGAATGACATAGTTCAAAAGATGCATCCAATCAATATCAAAATAATAAAAGCCCCATGCCAGATAAATCGTCACTAGGATAGACAGGGCCAAGAGCCAAATCGGAGTCAGAACAGCCTCAATCTTAGTTCGCATCAAAATCCCACTCCGCTAGACTAGGAAGCACATGGTCTGGTTTTACTGGTAAATTCGCAACCTCTTCCGCCTTGGTAAATCCAGTTGTCACAAGAAGTGTTGGAAAGTCATTTTTAATACCAGCTGTAATATCAGTCAAGTAATTGTCACCAACCACGATAGTTTGGCTACGTTCTGTCCCAAGGATTTCAAGAGCCTTGTTCATGATAATAGCTTCAGGCTTACCGATAATGATTGGTTTCACACGTGTTGCTGCCTCAATAAGGGCTAAAAGGGAACCGGCACCTGGAAGAAGGCCGCGTTCTGTTGGGATATTCAAATCTGGGTTAGTTCCAATAAACATAGCTCCCTTATGGATGGCAAGCGTTGCTTTAACCAACATTTCATAAGTGACTTCACGGTCCAAGCCCACCACAACATAGGCAGGATTTTCCTCATCTACCGTATACCCCGCTTCCGCAATAGCAGATTTAAGCCCAGTCTCACCGATAACATAAACCGTCTTGCCACGATTCATATCGTTCATGTAGTCAACTGTCGCCAAAGTAGCTGTGTAAATGGTCTCAAGAGGTGTTTCCAATTCACACTGATTACGCAAAAGCTCTTGCACCATCTCTGGTGTACGCATACTGTTATTAGTCACAAAAAGATAGGGAATCCGGCGCTTCTGCAACTCCTTAACGAAGGCTTCTCCCTCAGGAATACGGTCCTTCCCCTTGTAAATGGTTCCATCTAAATCAATCAAATAACCTTTATATGTCATCTTACTCGTCTCCTATTTCTTTCCATTGGATAATAGCCTGAGCATGAATATTGCCATCAACACAAATCTGATGTTGACTGCTCAAACTTTCTTGGTCAAGCTCATAACCTGAATAAATCTCTGACCCATGATGAATTTCCTTAACATACTTGAGGTCAATATGGGCTGGTGTGTACTTGGTCAAAAAATCCAAATCGAAAACATCCAACATCCACTCCAAGTACTTGCTATTATTAACGTGGCCATTCATATCTAGGTCAAAATAACGCACACGATATAAAGTCTCAATTGGATTTTCCAAAGCCTTATAGCGAGGCCCTCTAAGCAACTTTTTAGTCTTATCTGCTTCGTAAGGTGCTACCACCTCATCTGGCACTTCTGCTACCTTACGCGTTTCATAATCCATAAGGGCAAAAGTAGTCTTAAAGAGCATGATTTGTTGACCAGTTTCATCTGTGATGTAAAAATTACGGTAACAGAAAATCTTATTATAGGAAATAGCTTCCGTTGTAATGGTCACCTTTTCATTGTAGCGAGGCAGACGGTCAATCTCAATCGCATAGTCTGTCACAATCCAAACCAGACCGTACTTATCAAAAACGTCCTTATCCGTATTTCCCAGAGACTCTGACTGCATACCAGATACTTGCAATGAAAACGCTAATAAGTGTGGTAATTTTACCTGATGCGTGATATCCGTCTCATAAAACGGAATCTGATAAGGAATACTAAATTTTAATCCCATCTAATCCTCCAAGATAAATTGCTCAGCGACACTATCACCCAAAAAGAGTCCTCGTTTAGTCATACGAACCACCTCTGGATCCTTGACCAAGAGCCCATCTTCCTGTAGTTTTTTTACAATGTCTCCATAAGTATCCGCGAATGACAAGCCAAACTTCTCTTCAAAACGTTTGATGGACACCCCCGACTTTTTACGCAAACCAAGGAAGAACTCCTCTTCCATCATCTCCGCCTTAGTCAGATGCTCTTCGTGAAGTCTAGCATGACCATCCTCAGCTATAGCCTTTAGATAATGCTGGATAGGCCCTCTATTGCAATAACGAACACCATTGACATAACCAGAGGCTCCAGCACCCACACCATAATACTCATCATTATTCCAATACATGAGATTATGTCGACTCTGCATCCCAGGTTTGGTAAAGTTTGAAATCTCGTAGTGCTCAAAACCATTGTTTTCCAATTCTTGGATAATATAGTCAAACATCTCTGCTTCCAAGTCTTCAGTTGGCAGATTGAGCTTACCCCGACGCATCTTATTCATAAAGACCGTGTGATGCTCCAATATCAAACTATAGAGACTTAGGTGGGGAATATCCAGTTCCAGTGCCTTTCTCACATTTTCCTTGACCTGATCCATGGTTTGACCAGGAAGGGCATAAATTAAGTCAATGGAAATATTATGAAAACCAGCAGCCTTCAAGCTATCAATACTTTCATAAATCTGTGCTTGATTGTGACTACGGCCAATTTGACGCAAGTGCTTATCATCAAAAGTCTGAACCCCTAAAGAGACGCGATTAACAGCAGATTTTTTGAGCACTTCAATCTTATCAACCGTCAAATCACCAGGATTAGCCTCAATAGTAAACTCCTCCAACTTAGACAAATCCAAGTTCTTCTGAAGATTGCTTAAAAGGTAGTCCAATTGCTCCGCAGAAATAGCTGTCGGTGTCCCACCACCAATATAAAGGGTGCGAAGCTCCTTGATATCTAAAAGCTCCCACTCACGAATCAAAGCCCGTAGGTAGTCATCAACGGGCTGATTTTTAATAAAGACCTTAGAAAAGTCACAATAATAACAAATTTGTGTGCAAAATGGAATGTGCACATAGGCTGACGTTGGTTTTGTTTGCATGTAACTATTCTACCATTTTTTAAGCAGAAATGAGACCTTGAAAAATAAGAGTTTAAAGCCAAAAAAGAAGCCATCTCTCCAGATCGCTTCTTTACTTTATTTTGTTAATGAGAATGGGAAAGCATTATAGTTGCTATAATCAAAGGTTGGTCCCAAGTCAGAGATGAATTGAACTGGCGTGTAAGTCCCATTTTCAAGAATAAAGCCAGGCTTAGCTTGGAAACCAGCTCCCCCTAGTCCTGTAATACCAGGAAGCAAGGTAGAAAAATCGCCACCCTCCCAAACATAGAGATTTCCAGAAATTTGAACAGCTTTTGCAGTTGTAGAGCTTTGACGATAGGGTTCGTAATCGACATTGAAATTTGCCTTCGAAGTGATGTTGCCATCAGCATCAACTGTAAAACTAATGTCTGTTGCTTGAGGACTTGTACCAGTCCAAGTTCCAACCAAAGCTGCTGGGACAGGAGCGTCACTTTGGGTATCAGCTGTTGCTTGACTAGACTTGTTTGACTCAGAAGCAGCACTGCTATTTGTCCCTGCTTGAGCATCATTTCCAGCTGAGGCTTGATTTTTTGAAGAGCTAGCTTCAGGAGCACTCTCTTCTTCTTGACCTTGAGAATCCTTTGAAGATGAAGCTTCTGTCTTAGCCTTTTTAGCAGACTTCTTCTCAGATGTTTTTGTTTTAGCAGATGACTTCACTACTTTAGAAGTTGAAGTTGTAGATGATGCTGCAGTGTCTTTTTCTGACTTAGAGCCACATCCTACAAGTGCTGTAGAGACAGCTACAGACAACAAAACAAGGGAACAAACACGAATAACTTTTCTTTTCATTTTCATAAACCTCTTTTCTATATGTCTATTATATCTATTTTGTTACAAAAATCAAGCATTTTATGTAATTTTTGTAACATTTATGTAATTTATTGTATCGCTGTCATAAGTTAATGTCGTATTTACAAGTAAAAAAAGTCCATCACTCCTAGAGGAATGATAGACTTTGGGATATGATCTAAGCACTTCTTATCTGCTAGAGGTATCCTAATTACTATTTGTCTTCTCTTTCAATATAACCCCCTATGGAGAGAATGTTGAAGCTATCCTCCAAGATAATAATGCGCTTACCACCATCTACAACGATATAATAGTATGACTTTCTCGCATCGTGGTAGATGTCATTAACACTCTTAGCCTGATAACCATGTGACTTAAGAGACTTCTGTATTTTAGCAAACTCTTTTTGCACCTTATCATTATCTGCGCTGCCTGATTGATCCGCCAGATATTCTTTTAAAGGCTTAGCAATTAAGATATCTAAAGGCTTAACATTTAAGATATCTATATCATCAGAATCTGTAGTCATAACACCATTTTCAGAGATAGTCAATTCTCCTTCTGATTCATTTTCATCATCATATGTCTTCCATTTTCCAACAAAGGCTTTTGGAACCTCTGCCTTATGAAAAAGACATTTCTTTTTTAAATCTTTGGTACTTCTTGATCCGTAGTAGAGGTCTGATAAGAATAAATCTAGAACTAAGTTTGTCCCATCTTTCTGAATCAGATTATAGTATCCAAACCATTCCCATTTCGTCTTAACCAGTATTATCTCTTTGGTCTGTAATTGATATTTCTTGTCAAAATCAGCAATCGTTTTTAGTTTTGAATTACTGACATCTTCTAAACGTGCTTCAAACTCCTGTCTAACTTTATTACCAATAGAGATTTCTTTGATTTCTTCTTCCCTATAGCCTGCAACAAGTTTTGACTTCTTCCCACTTAAATCATAAACCAAACCAACATTATCATTAGTTACCCACAAACCTCCCAAGTTTGTTCCTTTGGAAGAAAACAAAAAGAGTCCAAGACTTGTTGCTACAACAAGAAATAAAGCAATCCCAAGACCAATAAAAGTCTTCTTGCCAAACTTTTTCTTCTTAACAAAGACCATTTGTTGTGAATAAGCTGGGTTGACCATTTGACCAGTCATTTGATTCGGTAAAGGTCTGACTCCTTCAGTCACAGACTTTCCACTGTTGGAAAAAGTAGCTTGTTTTCCTTCCATAACAAATTCACCATTTAGAAGGGCCTGCTGACACTCCTGAATAGTGGGCTTACGATTATTAATCGCTTCAAAATATTCAATCCATTCTTTTCTATTCATCATCTCTCCTAATATTTCTTAATAGAAAAATCTATCACTAGCTTGGAAGTGATAGATTTCCCAATTATTTAAGCACTTCTTGTGTCTTAGCGTAGTTGGCTTCGACAGCTTCTTTTTCAGCTTTCCACCAGTCTTGGTGATCTGTGTACCACTTGATTGTTTCTTCCAAACCTGATTCAAAGTTTGTGAATTGTGGTTCCCAACCCAATTCTTCACGCAATTTTGTTGAGTCAATAGCGTAACGCAAATCGTGACCAGCACGGTCTGTCACACGGTCGTAAGCGTCTTTTGGTTGACCCATTTTTTCAAGGATGAGCTCAAGCACTTCCTTGTTGTTCTTTTCACCATCGGCACCAATCAAGTAAGTTTCACCGATACGGCCTTTAGTGAGGATAGCCCAAACACCAGTTGAGTGGTCGTTAGTGTGAATCCAGTCACGGACGTTTTTACCTTCACCATAAAGTTTTGGTTTAATCCCTGACAAGATGTTGGTGATTTGACGTGGAATGAATTTTTCGATGTGTTGGTATGGTCCATAGTTGTTTGAGCAGTTTGAAATAGTTGCCTTAACACCAAATGAACGCACCCATGCTTTAACGATAAGGTCTGAAGCAGCCTTAGTTGATGAGTATGGTGATGATGGGTTGTATTTTGTTTCTGCTGTGAATTTTTCACCAGGACCTTCACCGTGTCCAGGAAGATCTTCACGCAATGGAAGATCACCATAAACTTCATCTGTTGACACGTGGTGGAAACGAATATCGTATTTACGAGCAGCTTCCAAGAGTGTGTAAGTACCAATGAAGTTTGTGTGGATAAATGGTGATGGGTCGTTCAATGAATTATCGTTGTGGCTTTCAGCCGCATAGTGAACGATAGCATCAGCCTTAGCAGCCAATTTATCAACCAATTCAGCATCGGCAATATCACCAACAACCAATTCAACACGGTCACCAAGGATTTCTTCAATGTTAGCACGGTTACCAGCGTAAGTGAGTTTGTCAAGGACAGTCACATGTACGTCTGGATGGTTGTTGTAGACATAGTGTACGAAGTTTGAACCGATGAAACCTGCGCCACCAGTTACGATGATGTTTTTATATTCAGTCATTTTTTCTCCAAAAATTTTAGTTTTTTTATCGTTCCTTTCGCTAGTGAGGGACGCCAGCAACCCTTCGGTTTCATGGCTAAATCCGAAGCCGAAGTCTCCGGATTTCCCTACAAGATTCCCTACGGCAATCTTGTTATCACTAGGGCAGGAACGATACTACCAGGCTCCTTGCAGTCGCAAAAATACTGTGCAAGGTTTATTCTTACAAATCTTCTGCTCTTAGTGGTTTAACGTCTTTGAGCAATGGGTGATTTTTATCTGCTTCTGAGACTTCTGCTTCTTCCAAGTTTTCCCACTTGATATCAAGGCTTGGGTCAGCATAATTGACAAAGGCGTATTTAGGTTTAAGTTCAAGTGCCCAGTAATCGTTTACGAGGTAGCTGTATGATACTTTGTCAGACAAAACTTGGAAACCATTGGCAACACCACGAGGAACAAAGATTCCTTTTGAGGCATCAATCACTGTTTGGTAAGTATTTCCAAACGTTTCGCCTTCACGGAGGTCAACCCAAGTTCCAAGAACCTTTCCTTCATCTGCGACTGAGATGTATTTATCCCAAGGCTCAGCGTGCAAGCCACGCAAAACATTTTTACGTGAGAAAGAAACGTTGTTTTGCAATTTCCCTTCAGCAAAGAATGATTCTGGAAAACCAAGTGGCAACATCTTTTCCTTTTGGAAGTTTTCCTTGAACCATCCACGGTTATCTCCATGAACAGGAATATCAAATTCAAGCAGACCTGGGATAGCAGCAATCTTGCGGGCAGCTAGTTCTTTACCAAAAAATTGTTCAGTCATTATGCTTCTCCAATCAAACGGAGCAAATATTGTCCGTATTCGTTTTTCTTAAGTGGTTGTGCCAATTCAAGAACCTGTTCTTTAGTGATATAACCCATGCGATAGGCAATCTCTTCAAGGTTAGCTACTTGGACATTTTGCAAACGTTGAACTGTTTCAATGTACTGAGCAGCTTGCAAGAGACTTTCATGAGTGCCTGTATCCAACCAAGCAAAGCCACGTCCCATAAGCTCAACAGAGAGGTCTCCACGTTCTAGGTAAGCCTTGTTAACATCCGTGATTTCAAGTTCGCCACGAGGGCTTGGCTTGATGTTTTTAGCAATTTCCACAACATCATTGTCATAGAAATAAAGTCCAGTTACAGCAAAGTTTGATTTTGGATGCTCAGGTTTTTCCTCGATAGAGATGGCATTCATATTGTCGTCAAACTCAACAACACCAAAACGTTCTGGGTCCTTAACTTGATAACCAAAGACTGTAGCACCTTTTTCCTTAGCTTCAGCACGTTGAAGCATGGCAGAAAGACCATTGCCATGGAAAATGTTATCCCCGAGGACAAGTGCAACACTATCGTCACCAATGAAGTCTTCACCAATGATAAAGGCTTGAGCCAATCCATCTGGACTTGGTTGTACTGCGTAAGAAAGTGAAATACCGAACTCAGAACCATCACCAAGGAGCTCTTCAAAACGTGGAAGGTCCTGTGGCGTTGAAATGATGAGGATTTCCTTAATACCAGCCAACATAAGCGTTGAAAGTGGATAGTAAATCATTGGTTTATCGTAAATCGGCATCAGTTGTTTTGATGCAGCACGTGTCAATGGATACAAACGTGTCCCTGAACCGCCTGCAAGAATAATACCTTTCATAAGAAGGCTCCTTTTTTCTCTAATATATTACCTATATTTTAGCATTTTTCAGCACTCTTGTCACGATAAACCCTATGTTCTTAAGCTTTCATTAAGAAATTCATAAGTGTCCATTTTCTTAATGCAATCAAAAAAGGATCTCGCTTGAAACCCTTTTCGATTGAAGATAATATCTTGCAATATTCCCCTTGGAGAGTGTGATTAGCATCCTCTTAGTGTCTTTGTGCACTCATCCAGTCAAAGATACTGTTATAAGTTTGTCCATTGACACTGGCACGAGAGCCACCTCCATTGGTTGGATCAGTGGCTACCATTCCACTGTATCCCTCCCAATTTTTCGTATTTTCAGGATGCTGAACGCCAATCACCTGGTCATGGAAGAAATAAATCCAAGCCCAATGACCATCATACTCTGTGCCAGGAAGATCAGTCCCAGTCGCTGTTTCAAAGTATGAGAACCACTTGTTAGTAGCTCCAGAGGTAATCAAGCTCTTATATAAAGGCAAGACACTATTTTCTGGTTGTACTGTTGCGTCTGCCTTTGTGTGAATCAACCACATAGGCTGGTTCTTCAGTTTATCAATTCCAGATTGGTCAACAGTTAAGGGTGCAGCAATTGGAACAAGAGCTGCAAAATAATCTGGATAGGTTGCTCCCATGGTCAAGACCATACCACCACCATTTGAAACTCCCGCAAGATAGATTCGTCCCTTATCTACCTCAGGGTGATTAGCTAGGTAGGCATCAATGGTCTCTTTGAGTTGGGCTGCATTATCTGACCCCCAAGGTGTCTGTGTTTGAACAGCCAGAACATTAACCCCACGCGCCTGATCACCAGTTGTTAAGAAATGACCTTGAATCTCAGGCTGGGTAAGCGCATAGACGTCATTTGAAAGAAGCGGAATATTCATGTCTGTCCCTCTTTCACCAATGCCGTGTAACCAGACTATCAATGGTTTGGTGCTATTTCCCGTACCGGTCTGGGCACTATAAGCCGCATACTGCATGTTACCTACCTGTCCTCGCTCGTCGAAAACTTCCGTCGTTGGCATCAAACGATTGTTGATGGCATCTCGCTCAGATGAAACCATCTGTGACTGACTACTACCTTCTGCCACTACTGACAAGTCTTTCATTGATACCATGTAACTTTCCAGCCATTGGTTAGTCCAGGTAGTAAGGTTGAAATACATAGGTTCAGCATTTCCACCCATGTTGTAGCGGTTATAAGGCGGTAGGCTCAATTCAAGCGTCACGTACTTGCTGTTATCATAATAGACCACGTGCCCCTGATCATCAGACACATAAGAGTTTGTTACCTGACGACTGACCCCTGCTGTTGTAACCTGAGTTGAGCTGTGGACAACCTCTGGCGTGACCTTCTGATTAAATTCAAAAATGACTTTGGTTACAGCCGGTCCAAACTCATAACTTTCTAGCACAATACTTGTCTTTGTCACAGCCAAGTCTTCTGCTGCCCCTGCTTTGACAGACAGGCCTAAACTGATGGCTAGCAAAGTAACAATGACTGTCACATAAACTTTAACTTTTTGGAACATAGTCCCTCCCCTTTTTTATTAGTATTCACCTACAATCGATGAACAGTTACTATTTTATCATCTTCTAATTAAATAAGAAATAGATATAAATAACTCTAATAAAAAAGAATCAGCTAGCATCCCTCAATAAGGAGAAATAGCTAACTGATTCATAAATTCAATATATTGGAGGGCTTTAATACTATTAGTCTTTTTTCTTAACGTACTGAGCCACTGGATAGTCTGCACTGTCCAAACTACCAGGTCGGTTCATGGCCAATTCAACCAGATTTTTTCCAATCAGTGGCCCCGTCGTAAGCCCTGAAGATCCTAAACCAGAGGCGACAAAGACACTCTCAAGTTCTGGAACTTCTCCAAAGAAAGGAGAGAAGTCACTCGTGTAGGCCCTAGTTCCCACACGTTCTGAGAAGGACTTGGCAGTACTTAAGTCAGGAAAATAGGTTTTAGCCTCTTCCTCCAGACTTGCAAGTACAGTCTCATCAACTGTCAAATCAAAGCCTTGGTCATTTTCATGGCTAGCCCCTACCGAAATCTTTCCACCAGCAAAAGGAATGACATCTAATTCGCCCTCCGGCATCAGAACAGGTAATTTAGCAGTATCCATGCCCTCAAAGAAATAGTCACGCAATTGCCCCTTTTGGGGGCGAACATCTACTTCAAAACCAAGGGGTTCAAGCGTTTGACCTAGCCAGGCACCACAAGCGAGAATGACCTTATCAAAAGTTTGACCATTAATCTCGTAAGTGCCATTGTCAAGAGGAGAGAGTGTGATTCGACCTTCTACCTTTTCAAAACCAGAGGCCTCAATCAAAGTAGCTGTCAATTCTGCTCCCTCCACTCTGGCACCTCCAGAAGCATATAGATAACGGTCAAATCCAGTAAATTCAGGGAGGTCGGCAGCATTTTTTATAGAGAGTTCACCAATAATGGGTGATTCTTCTAGCCTAGTTTCTGCATGCTGATACAAACCGTCCAACTTACTGTCATCTTTCTTGAGAAGGGCTACACCAGACTGATCATAGAAGCTCGTGTCGTAACCATCATTTTCAAGATCTGAAACTAAATCTTGGTAAAAATCGGCTCCCAAACGGGCCATGCGATACCAGGCCTTATTACGACGCTTGGAAAACCAGGGGCTGATAATCCCTGCTGCTGCCTTGGTTGCTTGTCCAAGACCATGATCAAATACTGTAACTTCTACGCCTTTTTCTTTTGATAAGTAGTAGGCAGCCGTTGAACCGACGATACCTGCACCAACGATTGCAATTTTCATTTTTTACTCCATCTATTTGAAAAGAGCTGAGTCCTATATCAATAGGCACAGCTTTTTATTATTCTTTTACCCCAAGGCCACGTCCATGACCATCATGACGACAAAGCCAACCATAAGGCCCAAGGTTGCTACGTCAGTATTACCATTGGTTTGTGATTCAGGAATCAATTCCTCCGTTACCACAAAAATCATGGCTCCGGCCGCAAATGCCAAAGCATAAGGAATAATCGCCATCATCAACATGACAAGAGCAGCTCCCATAACAGCCCCTATAGGCTCCACGATAGCTGACATAGATCCCCAATAAAAGGCCTTGATACGAGATTTTCCATCAGCTCGAATAGGAACTGAGAGGGCTGCACCTTCAGGGACATTCTGCAAACCAATACCTATAGCTAAACCAATGGCTCCCATGAGACCAGCGAATGTCATATTGCCACCAGCCAAGGCTCCGAAAGTCACACCGACTGCTAATCCCTCTGGAAAATTATGAATGGTGATAGCCAAAAAGAGCAGGGCTGTCTTGGACAACTTTTTCTTACGAGGTTGAATACCTTCTGCTTTAGAGATGTCATTTCCCAAATGCAAATGGGGAACGACGGCATCAATCAAACGAAGGGCAATACCTCCAAGCAAGAAACCAGCTGCCGCAGGGAACCATGACCACTTTCCATAGCCATTTTGAGTCGCATAAGTTAAAGAGGGGTCCAAAAGTGACCAAAAAGAGGCCGCAATCATGACACCTGCCGCAAAGCCCATCATGATATCTAGCAATTTACGGCTAATATTCTTGAAAAAGAAAACAATGGCCGATCCGACAATGGTACAGCCCCAAGTAAAAAGACCAGCAAGCAAGGCCAAAAAGACCACATTTTGATGTAAAAGCCAAGTCACAGACTCATCCTCCTACAAATGGTCAAAAGGATTGGTTGAGGACTGACTTTCAAGTATCGTCACATTCCAATCATACTCAAGTTTCCAAGCCTCAAGTTTCTCAGCAATCTTTGGGATAAAAAGGGCTTCGATATGGTGCCCAGGATCAATTGCCAAGAGACCATTAGTAATCATTTCCTGTCCTGTATGGTAGTAAATATCACCAGTGATGAAGACTTGTGCGCCCTTTTTCAAAGCATCCTTGTAAAATCCTTGACCGCTACCACCGCAAATAGCCACACGGCTAACAAGAGGGTTTTCATGGTCATAACGAACCAAGCGAACACTATCTAAGGCAAAAACAGACTTGACTTTAAGAGCAAGTTCTTCAATAGTCTGAGGCACGATATCACCTACTCGACCGATTCCATGATTTTCAGAAGTCTGCGTTAAATAAGTGGTGTCTTTAATATCAAGTAAGTCACAGAACCAATCATTCAGCCCATCATTAACGACATCAATATTAGTATGACTCACATAGACTGCAATATCATGCTTAACCAGGTCAAGTAAAATATCTCGGTCAGGCGAAGACACCAAATCCTTAACTGGACGAAAAATTGGAGCATGTTTAGCAATAATGAGGTCCACACCTTTTTCAATG
Organism: Streptococcus sp. ACS2; assembly: GCF_000525585.1. Classification (NCBI taxonomy): domain Bacteria; kingdom Bacillati; phylum Bacillota; class Bacilli; order Lactobacillales; family Streptococcaceae; genus Streptococcus; species Streptococcus sp. ACS2. The sequence continues at coordinate 151,697 of NZ_JALT01000031.1, read as the reverse complement.
GCTTCGGCTACCGTATTCTCACGAACATCCAAGGTAACCATGACCTTCTGAATCTCTTTGTCCAGACTACCAATCTGCAAGCCAACCACATCACCTTCCATAGAAAGCTCCTGTGGACAAAATTCTTCATAAGTCTTAATAAGTTCACTAGCTAACATGATTCAAAACCTCCTTAATGGTTTGAATTTTATCTTCGATAGCTGTACGATCAGCCTGATTGGCCAATGGAATGGATCCTAAAGCAATCTCTAATTTATTGATTTCGCGTTGCCATTTGAGCTGGAAAACCTGAGATTGGTCTTTCATGAGATGAGGACCAAAACGCACTTCCTTGTCCGAAAGGTTCATGTGTCCAGCTTCTGCCACCATGATTTCGTAGTATTTGCCATTTTCAGTCATGATAGACTCTGCAATAATCTCAAAACCATTTTCCATCAACCAGATACGGAGATCATCTTCACGATTATTTGGTTGTAAAATCAGACGGTCTACGCCCTTAAGTTTGTCCTTTCCAGCATCAAGAATATCCGCAATAAGACGTCCTCCCATGCCACAGATTGTGATGGTTGTGACAGCATCAGAAGGTTCGAAGGCAGCCAAGCCATTAGCCAAGCGCACCTCGATTTTATCTTGGAAACCAGAAGCTGAGACATTAGCGAGAGCAGATTCATAGGGCCCTTTTACAACTTCACCAGCAATAGCTGAAGTAATCAGGCCTTTTTCAAGTAAATAAATCGGAAGATAGGCATGATCACTGCCTACATCCAAGAGTTTTGCACCTTTGGGAACATAGGTTGCTACGTCCTTGAGGCGTTGAGATAATTGTACGTACATATTTCATCTTTCTATTTTTTAAGTCTATTCAATTATATCAAAAAAGGAAGTTGGTAAGAAATGGTTTTAACACATTTCCTAACAACTTCCTTTTTGTTTATACTTTCTCGCCTGTAAAGACGAAGAATTTAGAAATAATATAGTTCAATACAATGATAAGGACCTGAGAGAAGAGGCTCTCGATACCGTTTACCCAAGCATGACTATGACCAACAAATTGACCAATAATTTCTGGATAGGTATCGACCAAGAAATAGGCCAGAGCCAAATCCAAGACCAAGGTCAATAGGCGAGCACCCACAAACTTAACAAAGCGCGTAACCATACCTGTCTTTTCCTGATTAAAGACAAACATGTCATTTGTAAAAAAGGCAAAGATAATGGCAATCGCATTTGCTAAGACTGCTGAAAGTGTTCCTTGTTGGGTAAACTGGAAAATCAAAGTACGACTGACCATATAGACCAAAGTTGCCAAGACACCAAAGAAAAGGTACTTGAAAACTTCGGTGGCCATGAAGGCTCTGAGCTTAGCTATCATACTTAGTCCAATCCAATTTCTGCACGAACAACATCGGCAATCGTATCAACATAGTAGTTCACTTCATCATCTGTTGGGGCTTCTGCCATAACACGAAGAAGAGGTTCAGTACCACTTGGACGAACCAAGATACGTCCATTTCCAGCCATCTCAGCTTCCATTTTTTCAATGATAGCGGCAATTGCAGGAACTTCCATAGCCTTATCTTTCATGCTATTTTCCACACGGATATTAACCAATTTTTGTGGATAGATGGTCACTTCTGAAGCCAATTCAGACAAGCTCTTACCTGTTTCAACCATGACTTTAGTCAATTGGATAGCTGTCAATTGACCATCACCAGTTGTGTTGTAATCCATGATAATAACGTGTCCAGACTGTTCACCACCAAGGTTATAGCCGTTTTTACGCATTTCTTCGACAACGTAACGGTCACCAACAGCAGTCACTGCCTTGTTAATGCCTTCACGGTCAAGTGCCTTGTGGAAACCAAGGTTTGACATAACTGTTGTTACAATAGTATTTTTAGCCAACTCGCCTTTTTGAGACAAATGTTTACCAATGATATACATCACCTTATCACCATCAACAATATCGCCATTTTCATCAACAGCGATGAGACGGTCACTGTCACCATCAAAGGCAAGACCAATAGCTGAGCCAGTTTCTTTAACCAAGGCTTGCAACTGCTCTGGGTGTGTCGAACCAACACCAGCATTGATGTTAAGGCCATCAGGTTGGTCACCAATAACAGAGATTTCTGCGTTCAAGTCAAGGAAAATGTTACGTGCAGATACCGCAGCTGCTCCATTAGCCGCATCCAAGGAAACTTTTATGCCACCGAGGTCAACACCTGTAGCCACCAAGAATTTTTCGTATTTACGAAGACCCTCTGGATAATCCACAAGTGTTCCAAGTCCTTCAGCCGAAGGGCGTGGAAGCGTATCTTCTGCAGCATCGAGAAGGGCTTCAATTTCCGCTTCACGCGCATCATCCAATTTAAAACCATCGCCACCAAAGAACTTGATACCATTATCAAGAGCTGGATTGTGGCTAGCTGAAATCATAACACCAGCGCTTGCATTTTCTGTACGGACCAAGTATGAGACGCCAGGTGTCGCAAGTACTCCAAGTTTGTAGACTTCAATACCCACTGAGAGCAAACCTGCTACTAAGGCAGATTCCAACATCTCACCAGAGATACGTGTATCACGTGCCACAAAAACTTTAGGACGGCCAGTCTCATGTTGGCTAAGCACATAACCACCAAAACGACCTAATTTAAAGGCCAATTCAGGCGTAAGTTCAACGTTTGCTTCTCCACGAACACCGTCTGTTCCAAAATATTTACCCATAATTTTATTATTAGTGCTTAAGCACTAAATCCTCCTTAAACTGTGATGCTGTTTAGCAAGAGTCAATCTAGTGAAATCTATCTAGATAATCTAACTTTATAAGATTTCGCCAATATTTTCAACCCTTGATTTTAAACATTTTTAATTGGTTACATTTTTATGAGATTAGTCCCTCTCAATCCCATCCATTATACATGAATTTAGGAAAAATGTAACTCCCCTATTTTTGCGTGACTTTTAAGTTAACCTTAACAGTGCCAGGCTGAACCGTAACACCTTCTGCCTTAAGGTCTATTGTTTTTGATGTGTCCTTAGTCACTTGGCTAATGTCCACAGGAACTGTGATGCTATCAATCTTATCCATAGCTTCTTGACTACCAACAATAGTCACATGCCCACGATTAAAGCTGTAGCTGATACTAGACACATTGCTAGCCTTATCTCCAGTCAGTTCGACCTTAACAGGAACAGATTTGCTTAATTTTCGCAAACTAATCTTGGCATGCACCTTAGCTGGTGAGATTGAACTTGCTAGTACTGTTCCATTTGTCGAAACTGCTTGAAGGACCAAGTTCCCATCATAATCTTCAGACAGGTTGGAATCGCCTTCCAATACTGCTTGAACATGATCAATCTGGTTAATGATATCTTCACTCGAAGTTACCTCTACCTTGGTTGCATCCAGGCTAACTTTTTTAACTTCATAGCCATTTGCTAACTTATCTGATGTGATATTAGCTACGACGTCAAAGGTCTTGCTGGCTTTTTTACCAATAGTCGCCGTCAAGGTTGATGGCGATACTTGCGCAGACATTCCAGCTGGAAGATCCTTAACCTGAATAGGTACTCGACTGGTTCCTTGACCCAGATTCGACAAATCAGCAACTAATTTAAAGTGACGCGTATCACTACTTGTCTCAGTCGTTAAAGCCAGCTGTGTTGTCGCCGTCAAATAGACTTCGGCATCATAGGAATAACCACTGATAAAGTACTTATCACTATCATATTTAATATCCACAGGAACCGATTCAACGGTTTGTGTAAAGGTATTAGATGCACTTGAGCTATTGTTTTTATTTTGCGTATTTCCCGACCATGCCGTGAAAAAGAGTACCACAGCAAAGAAGAGAGCAACTAGCATCTGCCATAAACGATCGTCTTTAAAGAAATTTACGAAACGCTTCATTTTTTGCTACCTCCCATCCAACGTTGGAAGAATGACTGACGTGGTTCTTGTTCTTTCAACAAGATAAGACTCAACTCTTGTTCAAATTCTTGAACAGAGAGATCATGGATGAAATTTCCCTTGTAAGCAATTGAAATCGCACCAGTTTCCTCAGACACAACAAAGGTCAGTGCATCTGTCTGTTCTGAAAGACCAATAGCAGCCCTATGTCTAGTCCCAAACTCTTTGGAAATCTTATTAGATTCCGTCAATGGCAGATAAGAACAAGCCGTCGCAACCTTGTTATCTCTAATGATAACTGCCCCATCATGAAGCGGTGTATTTGGGATGAATATATTAATTAAAAGTTCCCCAGTCACCACCGCATCAAGTGGAATCCCAGTCGCAATCTGCTCTTGTAAGGTCTGAGTCTGTTCAATAGAAACCAGCGCCCCAATCTTACGAGGACTCATGTACTTAACAGCTTTAACGTAGGCTTGAACCAACTTCTCGTCTGAGCTAACCTCTTTATTTTGCAAAAAATGCTGAGGTGTCCGTCCAAAGGTTTCAAGTGCAGAACGAAGCTCTGGCGCAAAGATTACAACCGCCGCAATGGCTCCATAGTTGATAACCTGATTCATCAAATAAGAAATCGTCGTGAAGCCTATAAAATCAGAAATCAGTTTGACTAAAATAAATAAGACAACCCCTTGAACAAGGGTCATAATTTTTGTCCCTCGTAGGGCCCTAATAAAGCGATAAATTAAAAAAGCAACAATCAATATGTCCAAACTATTGACGATAACTTTCAGCGGACTATCAAAGAGTGACCGCCAAAAATCAATATCAATGGACGAAAGTATTCCCATACATATCACACTTTCTTTTAATTTTTAAACAGTTTCTATTATACCACGAATTCTAACTATTTTGAGACTACAATCACTACTTTTTGTGATAAAATAAATTCATGACTATGAAAACTACCATGGGAATTCTGGCGGGTAAAGCTAGCCATTTCGTCCTTTCAAAATTGGGACGTGGCTCAACCCTGCCTGGAAAAATCGCCCTTAAATTTGACAAAGATATTTTAGACACTTTAGCCAAGGATTACGAGATTGTCGTTGTCACTGGAACCAATGGTAAGACTCTGACAACAGCTTTAACAGTAGGAATTCTTAAAGAAGCTTTTGGTGAGATTGTGACCAACCCTAGTGGGGCCAACATGATCACAGGAATCACTTCTACTTTCCTAACAGCTAAAAAAGCCAAGTCTGGTAAGAAAATCGCTGTCTTGGAAATTGACGAGGCTAGCCTTCCAAAAATCACTGAATACATCACTCCAAGTCTTTTTGTCTTCACAAATATTTTCCGTGACCAAATGGACCGCTATGGTGAAATCTATACCACTTATCAGATGATTTTAGATGGTGCTGCTAAGGCACCTGAGGCCACTATTTTGGCCAATGGAGACAGTCCTCTCTTTAATTCTAAAGAAGTGGTCAATCCTGTACGCTTCTATGGTTTTGACACTGAAAAACACGCTCCAAAGCTGGCACATTATAATACCGAAGGAATTGTCTGCCCTAAATGTGAGAGCATTCTTCAGTATCGCCTCAATACTTATGCTAATCTGGGTGACTATGTATGCCTCAACTGTGACTTCCACCGTCCAGAATTAGACTATAAGCTAACAGAGTTGACTAAAATCACTAACACTACTTCTGAATTTGTCATTGATGGACAAGATTACAAGATTAATGTCGGTGGTCTTTATAACATCTACAATGCCCTTGCTGCCGTTTCTGTCGCTGAATTTTTCGGAGTGGCTCCAGAGCAAATCAAGGCTGGTTTTGATAAGAGTCGTGCTGTCTTTGGACGCCAAGAAACCTTTAAGATTGGTGACAAATCATGTACTCTCGTTCTAATTAAGAATCCTGTGGGAGCTAGCCAAGCTCTGGATATGATTAAACTTGCAGATTATCCATTTAGCTTGTCAGTCCTTCTTAACGCCAACTATGCTGATGGTATTGACACCAGCTGGATTTGGGATGCCAACTTCGAAAGCATTCTCGAGATGGATATCCCTGAGATTAACGCTGGTGGTGTTCGCCACTCTGAAATTGCCCGCCGTCTTCGTGTAACCGGCTATCCAGAAGAAAAGATTACGCAAGCAGAAAAACTTGAAGATATTATGGCCTTGATTGAAAAACAAGATTGCGATCATGCCTATATCTTAGCGACCTATACTGCCATGCTTGAATTCCGTGATATTCTTGCTCAACGTCATGCTGTCGGAAAGGAGATGAACTAATGACTTATACTTCACTCAAATCTCCAGAAAATCGTGACTACACCTATGACCTAAATGTTGCCCACCTTTATGGTAATCTACTCAATACCTACGGTGACAACGGAAATGTCCTTATGATCAAATACGTGGGTGAAAAACTTGGTGCTAAGATGACCTTCGACATCGTTTCAGTTGGTGATGACTTCGACAAGGACCACTACGACATGGTCTTCTTTGGAGGTGGTCAAGACTACGAACAATCCATCGTTGCTAAAGACCTCCCAACTAAGCGTGAGGCTATTGGTCAATTCATCCAAGATAACAAAGTAATTCTTGCCATCTGTGGTGGTTTCCAACTTCTTGGTCAATATTACATCCAGGCTAATGGTGTCCGCATTGATGGTATCGGTGTTATGGGCCACTATACCCTCAATCAAGAAAATAATCGTTATATTGGTGACATCAAGATCCATAACGAAGAGTTCGATGAAACTTACTATGGCTTTGAGAATCACCAAGGGCGCACCTTCCTCTCTGATGATGAAAAACCACTTGGAAAAGTGGTCTACGGTAATGGTAATAACAAGGAAGACGGTTCTGAGGGTGTCCACTATAAAAATGTTTATGGTAGCTACTTCCATGGACCAATTCTTTCTCGTAACGCCAACCTGGCCTACCGTTTGGTCACTACTGCCCTTCGTAACAAATATGGCCAAGACATTAAATTGCCAAGTTACAATGACATTCTTTCAAGCGAAGTCGCTGAAGAATACGCAGATACTAAATCAAAAGCAGAATTTGAAAAATAATTCTATGACATAGCAAAATAGCGAAACCCTAAGGGTTTCGCTATTTTTTCATATCTATTTCCAAAGTCGTCTTTTCTTCAATCTGTCTTCAATTTTTCGATTATCAATCCTTAGAATGGCAATCATATCAAACAAGAGCCAAGTTCGTTTAGGATAAACAATGTATTTGGGAGACCAAATTGGAGAGAACTTCTCCTTATAACGTTGGAGCCCACTAAAAGAGTAAAAACGCTGCGCAAAGACATAGACCAAATTGGCAACCTTCTCTTCCAAAAAACTATCTTCTTCAGTACCCACATTCGCGAGTGGAGCCATTCCCATATCAAAATACTGCTTTCCTTCTGCTTGGAAGTACTGGAAGAGTTTCACAAAGAGGTAATCCATGATACCTTCGGGTGCCTTTTCAAAGTCATAACGCATAAGGTCAATCGTCGCCACCCGTTTGTTTTTGGTTGGCATGATGTTGGCAAAGGCTACAATTTCTCCCTCCTCACTCTCAACAATAGCAATCGGTGCTTGCTGCAGATAGGCTTCATCAAAGAAACCAAGGGAGAAGCCCTTCTCCTTACGACCGTTAAGCCAAATATCTGAGACAGCCTTCATTTCTTGCATCTGAGTCTCTGAAAATGGAGGGTCAAGTAACTTAAACTGGAAACCTGCTTTTTCAACACGATTGGTTGGCTTACGGAACTTCTTACCATGTTTACCATCAACAGAAAATGACGTCAAATCAACCATGGCATTTTCCCCAAATTTCATAAAATCAAAGCCATAATCATGAAGCATCAGGGTAATACTCTCATCTGCCTCATAAAACAAGGCTTGTAAATTCCAATCCGATAAGGTCTTCAAGAAAGATTCCCAAGCTACTCGGTAATAGTTTTCATTACCTATCGGATTTCCCATAACCACACACTTGTTACTGGTTTGTGCAAATTGGAAAACTACCTGGTCTTGTCCATCGACACGATACCAAAAGAGGCGTTTATCATGTAAATAAGCCAGGGCACTTTCTGATGCACCTCCATATTTCTCAAGGAGAGCTGTGAAGCGCTCATCATCCATGCTTTGACCAAAAGGCCTGCGGGGTGCCAAAATTCTCAAGACTCCCCAAACAATAGTTGCAATGATAACTGATGCCAGTAAAATATCAAACCAAATATGAACAAAATGTCCAAGAACATCCCGATTCTTAGGTGGCAATAAATGAGACCAAAAACCGCTGCCACCCAAAACGAGGAGAACCAGAATCGTAAAGGCTAGGAAAAGGAAATCCTTGGTTTTGTCTTCCCAACTATAAACAAAGTAACGATGATACAACCTCTTTCTGATGATCAACATAAGCACCAAAGAGAGTAAAATTAGGAAAGACATGGCCCATGAAATACCATTGAGATTGACATAAATTAAGGCCAAGACAAAGGTTATCAAGGAGGCAACAAAAGCACCCTTAACCCGACGTCTAATGAGACGAGCCATGAAAATGAATAAGGTACCAAATAGGATACTTGGGAATTGCCAAATCAACTGCTCCTGAATAGGATCAAAACGGCTAATAAAGTAGACATTAGCCAAGCGTTCAGGGATTAGGGCAGACAAAATCAAGAAAATCCCTAAAAAACGTAGCAAATAGACGAGAAAACGGTGGAGACTTCCACCAAATACTCGTGAAGAAAGTTTGAAGTATTTCTCGTTGATACGTCCTCCCATGTGTTTGAAAAAGAAGACAACACCAAGCATGAAGGGAATAACGTAGTAGGTTAAACGAAAGAGCAAGAGCAGACTAACCGCAAGAGCATTGCTAACCCCCATAGAGGTCAGACCGGTAATCACAATCAAATCGAAACTACCAATACCACCCGGAATCATAGAGAAGATACCAATAATAACCGCTAGGAAATAAAGTGGAACCAGATTATAAAGTGGAACATGTAAGCCCATTAAATAAGCCACACTGACAAAGCTCCCTAGGGCCGTTCCCCATTCAGCTGTCGAAGCTAAAAGAAGACTTAGCCTCGTTTTCAACGGTACTTGACCAAAATAAGTTAACTTTTCACGACTAGAAACAAAGAAAATAAAAGGCAGATAAAGGAAAATACCCAATAAGAGTAACCAATATTTTCTTAAGTCTGGACTTAGAGGGAAGAACCAAAAGACAGCGAATACCAAACCACTTAAAAGGGATAGACCCGACATAAAATAAGGCAATAAACGAGAAAGTGCCTTAACACCTGTCTTTTCCTGCCCATCCTCAGAATAAAAGGAATATCGCAGACCCACATCGACCAAACCAGCAAAACCAGCCAAGTTATTAATGGTATTGACAGCCCAACTTGTTTCTAAGATATAGGATTTGGAATAATCCGTTTCTAGCTCCTTATTCAGTATGATGTCATAAAAGAGCATGGGGGAGACAGCGACTAGTCCGATGACAGCCATCAAAACAAGATGCCAAATAGACAAACCGGACAGAGCTGACTCCAGTGACTCTAAAGTGATGGTCCGTTTTAGACGAACCAATTCTATGACGACAAGAACCGTAATCGAGATAAAGAAGATGGATTTAACGGCCGCTTTTAAAGGTTGAAGTCTCTCTAAAAGACGCTTCATGCCACCACCTCTTTTCGACTAATTCTCACAAGTTCACGAATCATTTGATTAAAGACCTTATATTTACGTTGAGCTAGACGATGTCCTTCTCGACGTTGGACATAGAGCTTATGAATAGGAAAGAGTTCTGAAATCTCTCTAGAATGCCTAATACTGATAACATCCCTTTGCCCCATAACTACCCAAACAGGATAGGCAGCCTGATGTAGACGTTCCCTATCTAGTGGCAAGTCATGAAGCATCAGACCCGTTACCTGAGCCATGATATCCATTTTAGATGAAAATGGTGACAAGGCTTTTAAGCAAAGATATTGTATATAGACCGCGAATCTTGAGCGTCTCGTCAACCCATTAAAGGTCATATTTCCCGCATTAAGCAAGAGCCCTGCAATCCGGTCAGGATAACGACTAGCATAAACCATAGCCAAATTAGCACCGTCACTATGACCGACAAATAAGGCCTTCTTAATATTCAAATATTGCAAAATTTCCTCCAAATCGGCAGCCATCTGTTCAAAGGTCATCTTGACACTCTGACGACTGGACCTGCCGTGATTACGACTATCAATGAAAATTAAACGATAGTCTCGATACAGAATTCCTTGCTTACCAAAGTAATTCCCTGACAAATTATTGCCATGCAAAAAAACAATTGGAAAGCCTTTACCGAGATCACGATAATAGATGATTTGACCATCTTTCACTTTGAATTCCATAATATTACCTACCTTTTCACTAACGCATTCTTATACGATAATTAGTCTTATAAGGCATTAGGGCTGATGAATTGGACTTATCACATTCCAAAATCATCTAACCCCCTTCACTCCATTATAACACTTCCACTAGGCAAGAGTCAGAATATTTGTGCATTTTCTGCAAAAAGAAAAAGCCTTTTCAGGCTTCTTTAAATATAATCTTTTTGAGACTTCCTTTAAGTGAGTACGGACGTCAGCGACCTTCTTCGAAGTTCCATGACTAATTTTTGAGCCTAAAGTCTCAAAAATTCCGAGTGGCTGGTACTAAAAAGATTCAGCCACTTTTCTCACAACAGGAAGTCTCATCTAGCTTTATTTAATTACTTCTTGAAGAATTTATTTGTATTTATTGCCACGATTGATAAATCACTTAAGGCTAAATTATACTTTTTTTCTAGTATGAGAATTGTTTATCACTCAATACCTAAATATTTTTTTGCAATACCATAAGAGTCTTCCAAATAGCTAGCTTTATTACTAATTCCGTCATTTACACCTGTAAAAATTGCACCAGATTTAGGTAAACCATTGTACTTATTGTATGCATGCATTGAGTAGCTACCACCTTCACCAAAATCAAATGTAAAATCAATCGCTGTATTCATATCTCCTGTATAAGAAGCAGTAGTGACTACTGCACTCTCTTCATTATCATATTTTGTTATCTCAAAAATTTGATGATTTTGGGTATCTAAAACATAAAACTTTTTATAATCATAAAAATCAATCTTATATGCAATATGATTTTTATTATAATCATCTATCTTCTGTTTTTCTCTAGCTGCATTTTCTGATGCTGCTATGCTTGATGATGCACTAGCTTCTTCAGAAGATTCAATTCTTTCAATTACCTTTTTATTCTGATGTAATGTTATGTATTTAACTCGATTCTTTTTACCATTTTTTAAATCAAGTCTAATTTTAGAATCATTCTTATCTTTCAGTTTAAATGACATACTGAATTTACCATCGTCTTTTGCATCTATACTCTGTTCATCTGAAGATGATATTTGTGTTCCCTTTTCTGTAATACCATTAACCTCAACATTGCCATTTTCATCAGCCGTAAACTCTCTATCGAGTTCCAATTTTAGAATTTTCTGATCTCTATTTGAATATGTATGATAAGTTATAGTAACTTTGTCATTCTTTGAAAAAGATGCTCCCTTTTTAAAATTCGTAGTCTTTCCTACTTGAACTTCTTCTACTTCTCCATCGAAATGTACAAATCCAAAAATAAGATCTTCATCTTTCTTGACTACAACATCTGTAAATCCTGCTTTTTTAAAATCAGTCACTAAATCATCATAATACTCTTCATCTAAGTTTTTAGAAGATATAGGAGTCTTTACTTCATTTTCAACTTTCGAATCTGCATTAACATGCGCCACTGCTATCGAAAAAATTATAAGTAATGATAGAAAAGTCATACTACGTAATTTCATTATATTAAACTCCAAATTAATTTGATATCATCAGTATATTTTAAAAGAAATAAAGTGTCAACGTATTCTTTAATTTTTATTTAATTTTAATATTTTGCTTATTTAAGGACTTTTTATTATTTGAGTAAAGTATGTATCAAATAATAAATTAGAGTTTGACAAAAAGAAAAAGCCTTTTCAGGCTTCTCCTCTTATTGTTCGAAAGTTTGTTGAGCGATGAGCTTATTATAGTTTTCTTCATCTTCTTGGTTATCACGGACAACCTTAGATACTGTAAATGAAGATGAAATCAAACCAACACATCCCATGAGGTAGTAACCCTTAACCATCAAAGGCTCTTTAAGGGTATAGAGGCCTACCAACATCAAGATTACGAAGAAGGCAAATGATCCCCATGCCATCATGTTGAAAGATGTTGTGTTACGATACACTTTTTTCTTTACTTTGTTCATAAAGTTAGTCTCCTTTTATATACTAAGACTATTATACCAACAATGTAAGCCTTTCACAGCTCAAAACATGAAAAGGTTCTCATCATCCCTTAACCTTCCAATTGTTCTGATAGGGCACTCCACTCTTCCATCAGAGCTTCTTGATTGACTGATAAGTCATCCAGCTCTTTCTGTAAGTCAGACAATTCTGCCACGTCATTTGTTTCAAGCATGGCAGCAGAGATTTCCTCCAATCGTTCTTCAATCGTCTCTAGCTCATTTTCAATTTGCTCAATGCGTCGGCTTAATTTACGTATCTCTTTTTGATTGGCTTTTTGAGCTTGATAATCACTAGCACCCGCTGAAGCTACTTGGACTTCCTCTGATACTTGATTTTCCTCTGCTTCAAGACGTGCTAACTCTTCAAGCTCCGCCTTCTTCTTAAGGTAGTAATCATAATCTCCAAGATAAATGGTTGCCCCATCCTCAGAAATTTCCATCACTTTGGTTGCCACACGGTTGATAAAGTAACGGTCATGGCTGACAAAGAGAAGCGTTCCATCAAAGTCAATGAGAGCATTTTCCAAGACTTCCTTACTATCAATGTCCAAGTGGTTGGTCGGCTCATCTAGGATGAGAAAGTTGTTGTTTTCCATTGACAATTTGGCTAGGAGTAAGCGAGCTTTCTCACCACCAGAAAGCATGGAAACAGACTTTTTGACATCATCACCTGAGAAGAGAAAGGCCCCCAGACGGTTACGAATCTCAACTTCAGGAGTCGTCGCAAAATCATTCCACAACTCATCAAGGACTGTGTTCGACGATGTCAAGGCAGATTGGGTTTGATCATAATACCCCACTTCAACATTAGCACCATAGGTTGACGTTCCCTTGATAAAAGGCAATTTACCCACTACCGACTTGATAAAGGTTGTTTTCCCGATACCATTTGGACCAACGATGGCAATGGCATCCATCTTCTTAACATCCAGGGAAATAGGCTCTGAGAGAACCTCGTCGTCATAACCAATAGCAGCATCCCTAACTGTCAAGACCACATTCCCAGAGACCTTATCCGCATGGAAAGTCATATTAGCTGACTTCTGGCTTTCTGTTGGCTTATCCAGACGTTCCATTTTCTCTAGCTGTTTACGACGAGCTTGAGCACGCTTAGTTGTAGAAGCACGGACAATATTACGATTAACAAAGTCCTCCAACTTAGCAATTTCCTTTTGTTGTTTTTCGAAGTTCTTTGCTTCAGTGGCCAACTTTTCAGCCTTAAGGTCCATGAATTTTGAATAGTTTCCGACATAACGATCTAAACTATGTTTGGTCAAATCCAGGGTTACTGTCGCCACCTTATCCAAAAAATAACGGTCGTGACTGACAATGATTAGAGCTCCCTGATAATTGACCAGGTAATTCTCCAACCAGGCAATGGTTTCGATATCCAAGTGGTTAGTCGGTTCATCCAGTACCAAGAGTTCAGGCTTCTCAAGCAGCATTTTCGCCAAAGCTAAGCGCGTGTTTTGCCCTCCAGAAAGATCTGAAATGGGCATTTCCCACATGCTTTCATCAAACTTAAAACCATTGAGAATGGCTCTGATATCAGATTCATAGGTAAAACCACCTCGCTGTCTGAAATCCTCAGAAAGGCGATCGTAGTCAGTCATTAACTTGTCCAAGTCTGACCCAGTTAACTCAGCCATCTTCATTTCCATGTCACGAAGGCGTTTTTCGTCTGCACGAAGACCTGCAAAAACATTTAACATTTCCGCATAGATGGTATTGCTAGACTCAAAGCGACTATCCTGAGCTAAGTAAGACAAATTCAAATCACGTTTTGTGTTGATTTCACCACTTGTCGGCGCTTCCTCTCCAACCAAAATTTTCAATAGGGTTGATTTCCCAGCACCGTTACGTCCAACAAGGGCAATACGATCGCGTTCATCTACCTGAATATTAATATTATCAAAGAGCACATCCCCTGAGAAAGAGCGCTCAATCTTGTTTCCTTGTAAAATAATCATAACGTTTCAATTATACCAAAAAAGCCAAGCTCCTGCTTAGGCTTTCTGACTTTCTTTCAAAATGCTTGCTACCTTAGTATTAATCAAATCGATAGCAACAGTATTTGTAACACCTTCAGGAATCACCACATCTGCGTAGCGTTTCGTAGGTTCGATAAACTGGTGGTACATAGGTTTAACCACACTGATATATTGCTCAATAATACTATCCAAGCTACGGCCACGCTCTTCCATGTCACGCTTGATACGACGGATAATACGAATGTCATCATCAGTATCTACAAAAAGCTTGATATCCATCAAATCACGCAAGCGTTTATCCTCAAGTACCAAAATCCCTTCAACAATGAAGACATCCTGTGGTTCCTGACGATAAGTCTTTTCACTACGAGTGTGTTGGGTGTAGTCATAAATCGGAATATCCACTGGACGCCCAGCAATCAGCTCATTGATGTGTTCAATCATAAGATCTGTATCGAAGGCAAAGGGATGGTCGTAGTTAGTTGATACACGCTCTTCAAAAGTCAAATGTGACTGATCCTTATAATAAGAATCATGCTCAATCATAGCAATTTTCTCATCTGGAAAATTTGATAGAATGGCACGAGAAACACTGGTCTTACCTCCACCAGAGCCACCCGTAACCCCAATAATAATCGGTTTTTTAGGCATGGTAAATTCCTATCTAATATAGTCTTTCTTATCTATTCTACACTAAATCATGATATAATAAAAGCAAATCCATATAGAAAATGAGACTTTTATGTTTAAAAACTTTCCTGAACAATGGCAAGACCTCCTTAAAGAAAAAGGAATCACTACAGAGACTGCCATTCAAAAAGAACTCTTTGCACCAATCACTGAAGGAGACAATATCCTAGGTATCAGTCCTACAGGAACAGGTAAGACTCTAGCCTACCTTCTCCCATTGCTCCTCTCACTCAAGCCCAAAAAATCTCAGCAATTGCTTATCCTAGCACCCAATTCAGAGCTTGCTGGACAGATTTTTGATGTGACCAAACAATGGGCTGAGCCACTAGGACTCACTGCCCAACTCTTCCTTTCTGGCTCTAGTCAAAAGAGACAAATTGAACGCCTGAAGAAAGGACCGGAAATTCTCATCGGAACACCTGGCCGTGTCTTCGAGCTGATTAAACTCAAAAAGATCAAGATGATGAATGTCAACACCATCGTCCTAGATGAATTTGATGAGCTTCTCAGTGATAGCCAATACCACTTTGTGACAAAAATCAGCCACCATGTTCCTCGTGACCATCAAATGATTTATATTTCGGCAACCAACAAAATTGATGATCAAAATCTTGTCGAAAATACCATCGTTTATGACCTATCTGATCAAGAACTTGACACTATCAAACATTATTATATCAGTGTTGATAAACGTAACCGTGTCGAACTTCTCCGTAAGTTCTCCAATATCCCTGACTTCCGTGGCCTTGTCTTTTTTAACAGTCTATCTGACCTTGGGGCTACTGAAGAACGCCTCCAATTTAACGGAGCTTCAGCGGTATCATTGGCTAGTGACATCAACGTCAAATTCCGTAAGGTTATCTTGGAAAAATTCAAGAATCATGAGATTTCACTCTTACTAGGTACTGACCTCTTGGCACGCGGCATCGATATTGAAAATCTAGAGGTAGTCATCAACTTCGATATACCTCGAGATCGCGAAGCCTATACTCACCGTGCAGGACGTACTGGTCGTATGGGAAATGAAGGTAGCGTCATTAGCTTGGTAACCCATCCAGAAGACCTCAAAAAACTTAAAAAATTCGCCAAAGTTTCAGAACTGGTTCTTAAAAATCAAGAACTTCACGAAAAATAAGGCATCACAAAAGCACTTCAGTTTACTCTGAAGTGCTTTTAACATATACAGATTAGGCTTTTTTACCAAAGTCCTCAATCATTTGTTCCATTTCCTCACGACTTGGAGTTGTCAACATATAGAGGAAGTCACCTTGCAACTCTGCAAAGGCTGCAGGCATGATTTTCTTAACTTTAAGTTGTTCACGATACTTATCAAAAAGTTCTTCTTCTGAATAAGCATAGTGAGAGCTTGCACGACGTGAAGTCGCCAAACAGTAAAGTGGCTCAAACTGAGAAGCTGGGAATGGTTCGCCAGCAACGATATCCGCATACCCCTTGTACAAATCGAAAGAGTGAGCATAGTTATACACGTCGATTGTGAAACCACCTGCTGGACGGTTGTTATATTCAATAGCAATATAATCGTCACCATCACGGAAGAACTCAATATGGAAGAAACGTTCCTTCATACCAAATTCTTTGACAATTGCCTCACCATACTTACGTAACTTAGGATCCATTTCTTTAAGAACGTAGTAAGAATTATCCATCTTGTAAATCATCAAGTCAAGTGGTGTGTGGGCATAATCAAAAGTTGTCGAGAAGACAATATTACCATCATGATCAATCAAACCATCGAAAGTACAGATTTCGCTTGATGTTACAAATTTTTCAAAGAAATAAACTGTTTCATGATCCCACTCAGCCTTAAAGTGATTGATATCATCTTCTGTTTCAAGTTTGAAGGTTGCAGCTGCACCAACCCCATTATCTGGCTTAGCAATCATTGGAAGACCGATTTCTTTCACAGCTTTATCCACATCTTCATCAGTTTTAATGATAGCACCAGGTACAACTGGAACTCCAGCTTTTTGGAAGAGTTTTTTCATTTCAGACTTGAATTTAGTCTTCTTAAGATCTTCTGGCTTAGCACCAAAAACATTGAACTGTTCACGAAGAGCAGCATCCAATTCCAACCAGTATTCGTTATGAGATTCGATTCGGTCAATTGGTCCGTGTTTATAGAAAAGAAAGGCTACCGCACGTTTAACTTCATCCAAGTTTTCCAGATTGTCTACACGGAAGTACTCAGTCAAAGCCTCTTTCAAAGGTTGATCCAATTGTTCATAAGGCTCTTGACCAATACCAAGAACAGTGATTCCCTTATTAGCAAGTTCAACTGTAAACTGTTGGAAGTTTTGTGGATAGTATGGTGAAATAACAAGATAATTCATTAGTAATTCCTCTTTTATAGTTATTTAGATGGGATGGACAAAGAAATTATAGGTTCATATTGTCAAGGAAATAAGGCATTTGTTTACGCCACCATTCCCAATCATGAGCGACATCATGGCCCCACTCAGAGAACCAAGCTGGAATATTCTTTTGTTCAAAGGCTTCCTTGAGTTTATAGTAAGATGGAAGACCATCTTGTTCCCAAGCACCAAGACCTGTACATACGATAATCTCAGCTTGACGGTAACGGTCGATAAACCAACCATCATTTTGGTTCCAGATATAATCTGATGGGGAATTTTGGTAAATAGCTTCGTCCCCTCCAAACTCACCCACAAAGAAACGAGCATCGTAGACACCACTGAGGGCTACCACTTTATTGAAAACATCAGGGTGTTGCAAGAAGAAATTAAGCGCATGGTATGCCCCCATTGAACAACCTGTTGTCATCATTGGATCAAACCAACCAGTTTTGTGTTTGATAAATGGAATAGCTTCTTCAATAACATAGCGTTCATAGGCACGGTGCATTTCAGCACGATCGTGTGGATTTTTCCAATCACAAAGCCAGCTTTCACTGTCCACACTTGAAAGCGTAAAGAATTGTACGCGTCCTTCTTCGATAAAACGTGCACAAGCATCAATCATACCAAAGTCATAGTATTCGTTATGGCTACCACCTGATGAGGCAAAAACCACAACAGGGATACCAGCGTGCCCGTAACGGTTAACATACATTTCACGGTTAAGTTGACCACTCCAGTGGCTAAGATGTTCGATATTCATATTTATATTCCTTTTCCTAAATTAAATTAAATTAATTTGCATTAATAAAGACTAGTCCCATTTTTCAGCGAAAAAGCGAAGACAGTCTGGTAAATTCTCGGCCCAAGCTTCTTCATTGTGTTCAGCACCAGATTGAATGTGAATCTTGATATTTTCCAAATCAACCCCACGAGCAATCAAATCATGATAATAGCTCAATGAAGAGTCTATATAAGCCTGCTTAATATTACCAGCCATCAAGGTCTTGTCAGTATCATCAGCTTCCTCAGTTCCTACATATATGTAGACACGTTGATCTGAATCGAGCTTTTGACGCGACATGTAACGATCAAAAGCATCCTGATGCAACCAGTTAGCTGAAGAAAATACCCCAAGACAACCAATCTGCTCCTTATAATCAAGCCCCATAAACTGAGTAATATTACCACCGAGAGATGAACCAATCATAGCTGTGTGCTGACGGTCAGAGAGGGTACGGTATTCCTTATCAATAAAGGGTTTAACCACATCCATGACAAACTCTGCATACTCTACACCCTTACCTCCGAACTGGACACCAGGGATATTAGATTCTTGGTACTTCCACGCAGAATACTCATTCATACGGCCAGGACCATCATTATCAATAGCTACAACAATCATGCGCGAAATATCAGGATTACGCTTGATTGTTGGGATAATCTTCCAAGAATAGCCAGAAAACGACTCCTTACTATAAAGAACATTCTGACCATCATGGAAATACACGACAGGGTAAGAACGATCTGTATCCGTTTCATAGTTCTTAGGTAGAAGAACACGCACACGACGAAGTTGACCAGTGTATGGTACCTCTAACTCATGCGTCTTCATAACCAAGTAAAAATAAGATTTATTCATTGTCAGAAAACTCTCTATATTCGAAATTTAGTTCTATTATACCATATTTTAAAAGAAAAAGAGCCCCTATTATTGGGACCCTTTACACTTTTTTAATGATTGAATAGCTACACTCTTAGTAGTTTGCGATATCAAATACTGTTGATTTCACACGAGTCATAGCTTCGATAGAGTATTTCACACCTTGAGTTCCGGCACCAGATCCTTTAACACCAAGGAATGGGAAGTTATCTGTACCACGTTGTGTTTTGTTGTTGATGTGAACTGTACCAACTTCAAGTTGTTCAGCAATTGCAAATGCACGTGGGTAGTCTTGTGTGAAGACAGCACCTTGAAGTCCAAATTCAGATTCGTTAGAAATCTTGATTGCTTCTTCAACTGAAGATACACGGATGAATGGCAATACAGGACCAAATGGTTCTTCCCAAGCAAGACGCATATCAGTTGTTACATGGTCAAAGACTGCTGGGTAAATAAGGTTACCTTCACGTTTCAATTCAGTTTTAGCAGTAGCACCTTGTTCAACTGCATCATCAATCAAACCTTGAACGAAGTCAGCAGCTTTTGTATCGATAAGTGGTGTAACGCTTGCGCTTTCTTCAGGCATACCAACAGTGATATTACCTACCAAAGCAGTTACTTTTTCTACCAATTCATCTGCAACGCTATCCATTACAAGGACACGTTTGATAGCTGTACAACGTTGACCTGAATAGTCAAAGGCACCAGCAACAATGTTTTTAGCAGTCAAGTCAAGATCAGCATCTTCAAGAACGATAGCGGCATCTTTACCACCAAGTTCAAGCATGATTGGACGCATAGCTGCCAAACGACCGATATTTTCACCAACTGGTGTTGAACCTGTAAAGTTGATGAAATCAACTGCTTTGTGCTCAACAATGTAGTCACCGATAACAGAACCACGACCTGTGATAGAGTTCAAGACACCTGCAGGGATACCAGCTTCTACAAATGCTTCAACCAAAAGAAGACCTGAGATAGAACCTTGTGTTGGTGGTTTGAAGGCAACAACGTCACCAGCAATCAAGGCAGGAGCAATTTTAGAACCAGCCAAGTTTACTGGGTAGTTAAATGGAGAGATAGCAAGGACAAGACCTACTGGTTCGCGACGAACAACAGCGATTTTTTTCTTGCTACCAGCGTCAAATGCACCACCTTCAAGTACTTCACCTTCCAAACGCAAACCTTCTTCAGCTGCATAGTGGATGATTTCAGCAGTACGAACGACTTCACCGATTGCAGATTTCAAACCTTTAGAGATTTCTTTAGAAAGAACTTGACCGATCTTTTCTGCATCACGTTCCAAGATATCTGCTGCTTTATGAAGGTAAGCTGCACGTTCAGCATATGAAAGCGCACGCCATGCTGGGAGTGCTGCTTTAGCTGCTGCGTAGACTTCGTCTACTTCAGCTTGGCTCATTGCTGGAACTGATCCAAGTTCCTCACCGTTTGCAGGTGCATAGATAGTAATTTCGTTTTCAGATGTTTTCCACTCACCATTGACATAGTTTTTGTATTGTTTAGCCAAGATAGTAACTCCTTTTATCTATTATAAGACCTATTTTATCATTTTTTTAGAAATATTCCAAGATTTAAACGAGAATTATTCAGAAAATTTTGACAAAAAATAGTTAAAATTATTAACCTAGGTTAGCGGTATTCTACTCCTAACTAAAGAATGAGTCAATTATTTTGTCTCCGTTTAGATATAAAAAAAGTGAAAGCCTAAGCCTCCACTTTTTATGATTAGTCTACGTTAACGTATTCTTTTGAAAGTTCAAGAACTTCTTCCATTGTTGCACATTCAGTAAGAGCACGGTTAGCGTATTCTTCCATTTTAGCTGTGTCAAGTTTCTTCATCAAGCTACGTGTACGAAGAACAGATGTCGCTGACATTGAGAACTCATCCAAGCCCATTCCAACAAGAAGTGGAACAGCAGTTTGGTCACCGGCCATTTCACCACACATACCAGCCCATTTACCTTCAGCATGAGCAGCTTTGATAACATTGTTAATCAAACGAAGGATTGATGGGTTATATGGTTGGTAAAGGTATGAAACTTGTTCGTTCATACGGTCAGCAGCCATTGTGTATTGGATAAGGTCATTTGTACCAATTGAGAAGAAATCAACTTCCTTAGCAAATTGGTCAGCAAGCATAGCTGCAGCTGGGATTTCAATCATGATACCTACTTCGATATCGTCTGCAACGGCAACACCTTCAGCAACCAATTTAGCTTTTTCTTCTTCAAGAATACCTTTAGCAGTACGGAACTCAGTCAACAAAGCAACCATTGGGAACATGATACGCAATTTACCGTGAACAGATGCACGAAGCAAAGCACGCAATTGTGTACGGAACATTTGATTACCAGTTTCAGAGATAGAAATACGCAAAGCACGGTAACCCAAGAATGGGTTCATTTCTTTAGGAAGGTCGAAGTAAGGGAGTTCCTTATCCCCACCGATATCCATTGTACGAACGACAACAGGTTTACCGTTCATACCTTCAAGAACTGCTTTGTAAGCTTCATATTGGTCATCTTCAGTTGGGAAGTCTTGAGAATCCATATACAAGAATTCTGTACGATAGAGACCAACAGCTTCTGCACCGTTATCATTTACACCTTCAACGTCTTTAGGTGTACCGATGTTAGCAGCCAATTCGAAATGTTTTCCATCAGCAGTAACTGTTTGAGCATCTTTAAGGAGAGCCCATTCAGCTTTTTGTTTAGCGTAAGCTTCACCAGCTGCTTTGAACTCAGCAATTTGCTCTTCAGTTGGGTTGATAACAACTTCACCAGTAATACCTGAAACAGCCAAAACATCACCATCTTTGACAAGTTCTGTGATGTTATTTGTTCCAAGAACAGCTGCGATTTCAAGTGTACGCGCCATGATAGCTGAGTGACTTGTACGTCCACCGATGTTAGTAACAAAGGCTTTTACGTACTTTTTGTTCAACTGAGCTGTATCAGATGGTGTCAAGTCATGAGCAACAACGATTGATTCTTCGTTGATTGTTGCTGGGTTAGGCAATTTCTTACCAAGCAAGTTAGCAAGCACACGTTTTGTAACGTCACGAATATCCGCTGCACGTTCTTGCATGTATGGGTTGTCTTCCATACCTTCAAAAATAGCGATAAACATGTCTGTTACTTCTGTCAAAGCAGCTTCAGCATTAACTTGTTTAGCACGGATAGTTTCTTTAATTTGACCAGTCATTTCTGGGTCAGCAAGAACCATCAAATGAGCATCAAAAACGGCTGCCGCTTCTTCACCAAGGCTTTCAACTGCTTTTTCACGGATAACAGAAAGCTCGTCTTGTGACGCCGCTAGAGCAGCATCTAGACGAGCCTCTTCTGCACTTGTATCTTCAACTGTTACAGTTTCAAATGACAAGTCCGGTTGAACAAGCAGATATGCCTTAGCAACTGCAACACCATCAGATGCTGCGATTCCTTTAAGCATTTCTGTCATATTCTTATGCCAATCCTTCTTTTGTCATTGTTTCTGCGATTGCTGCGATTGCATCATCAGCATCAGCACCTTCTGCAGAGATAGTTACGTCAGCACCTTGACCAACACCAAGACTCATAACACCCATGATTGATTTAAGGTTAACTGCTTTACCTTTGTAGTCAAGAGTGATATCTGAAGCAAATTTGCTAGCTGTTTGAACAAGCAAAGTAGCTGGACGTGCGTGGATACCTGTTTCTGCAACAATGTGGAAATCTTTAGAAGCCATAATGGATTCTCCTTCTTAGTTTGGAATATTTGAGTTATCAATGATAACCCTTACAATTTAGAATTATAACATAGCTAATTGAGATTATCAAGGTTAAAACGTACTTTCTACAAGTTTTTCGAAAGCTTGTCTCTCATTTTACTGCTCATTTTCATTTTTCAAAACATAAGCAAATACTAGTCTCTAGTTATTTACAACATTTTCAGAAAATTTCTTTCATGGTGTTTTCAATCGTTAATTTTCATTTTCGAGCAAAAACAATCACATAATTGAAAGAATTTGATTGCTAAAGGCACTCGTTGAATAAGCTTGTTTCCCAAATGCCAAGTCAGCTGTAAAGATATCAGCTTTAAATGTCTTTTCAATAGCACTTGTAATCAGTTGAGCTGCCTCAGTCCAACCAATATAATCTAGAAGCAT
Source organism: Streptococcus sp. ACS2 (assembly GCF_000525585.1). Lineage (NCBI taxonomy): Bacteria > Bacillati > Bacillota > Bacilli > Lactobacillales > Streptococcaceae > Streptococcus > Streptococcus sp. ACS2. The sequence continues at coordinate 128,512 of NZ_JALT01000031.1, read as the reverse complement.
GCAGCCAGATAATAGAACTGAGCAAGGATTAGCCTTATCTTGATCCGCGATATCCGGAGCTGTTCCATGTGTTGCTTCAAAAATAGCATGACCTGTTTGATAGTTAATATTGGCTCCAGGGGAGATGCCGATACCACCAACTTGTGCAGCTAAGGCGTCACTGGCATAATCACCATTCAAGTTGGTTAAGGCAACAACATCAAATTTTTCTGGATTTAAAAGAATCTGTTGTAGAAAGTTATCCGCGATTATATCATTAATCTCTAAACGACCAGCCAGCAATTCTTCTTTATATTCTTCCTGAGCCACTTCATAACCCCATTTACGGAAGCCACCTTCTGTAAATTTTTGAATATTTCCCTTATGAACCAAGGTCACTTTTTTTAGATTGTTCTTGAGAGCATAGTCAATAGCCGAGCGAATGAGACGTTTACTTCCTTCTATTGAAATCGGCTTGATTCCGATACTACTTGATTCTGGGAAGCGAATTTTACTAACATTCATTTCTGTCTGGAGAAACTCAATCACGCGCTTAACATCTGCTGTTCCCGCTTCCCATTCAATTCCCGCATAAATATCTTCAGTATTTTCACGAAAAATAGTAATATTCGTTTTTTCTGGTTCCTTAAGCGGACTTGCTACTCCTTCAAAGTAACGAACCGGTCTAACACAAGCGTAGAGATCAAGTTCTTGACGTAAAGCTACATTTAAAGAACGAATCCCTCCACCTACTGGCGTCTCAAGCGGACCCTTAATAGCAACTAAACTTTCTCGAATAGTTTCCAATGTTTTTTTCGGCAACCATTCTCCTGTTTTATCATAAGCCTTCTTACCAGCTAGGAGCTCTTGCCACTCAATATGACGCTTCCCTTCATAGGCTACTTCTACTGCTTTATCAAAGATTGCTTGGGCATTCTTCCAGATATCATGTCCAACACCATCCCCTTCAATAAAAGGGATAATTGGACTATCAGAAACTTGAAGCTGTCCATTTGTCATTACGATTTTTTCTGCCATATAGCTTTCCTCCCTAACGTTTTTCTAAAGGAATATAGGTCATATTTTCTTGTCCAATATACTGTGAGCGAGGACGAATCAATTTGTTATTTTTTTGCTGCTCTTGAATATGAGCAATCCAGCCGGCGACACGACTCATTGCAAAGATAAGTGTGAAGATATCGCTGTCAATTCCTAGAGTATGGTATACGGTGGCTGAATAGAAGTCTACATTGGGAATTAATCCCTTCTTATCTTTCATGAACTCTTCAATTTCTTGAGACATATTAAAGAATTCTTCATTCTCGGTACCCTCTGTCAACTTTTTGGCCATATCTCTTAAGAAAATTTCACGAGGATCCTGTTTCTTGTATACACGGTGCCCAAATCCCATGATTTTCTCTTTAGAGTCAAGTTTTTCCTGCAAGTAAGCATAAACATCACCTGATTCGCGGATTTCTTTAAGCATATCAAAGACGCGTTCATTAGCCCCACCATGCAGGGGACCTTTTAGAGCACCAATAGCTGTTGTAACACAAGAATAAATATCTGTCAGAGTCGAAGCACAAACACGCGCTGCAAAAGTTGAAGCATTCAACTCATGATCAGCATGTAGAATTAAGGCCTTATTCATAGCCTCAACTTCAATTTCAGAAGGTTCAACACCATTCAGCATGTAAAGAAAATTAGCAGCAAAACCTAAGTCTTCTCTTGGTTTGAGGGGCATTTTACCAGTGCGTAAGCGTGCAAAAGTCGTAATAATTGTTGGCAATTTAGCCATCAATTCAATACTTTGCTGATAAACGGCTTCCATGGATCTCTCCTCAGCATCCACATTGTATACCCCAAGAAGTGAAACTGTTGAACGTAAAACACTCATTGGGTGCAAATGTGGACGAGATTGGATAAGAATGCATTGTTCTACAGCATCTGAAATGTCATAGTTCTTACGCAACTCAGCTTCAAAATACTTGAGTTCCATTTGCGTAGGAAGATGACCATTCCATAAGAGATAAATCACTTCCTCAAAAGACGCTTTATTTTCCATAAACTCGGAAATATCATATCCTGCATAGGATAAATGATCATCAATAATAGATGAAATCCTAGTATTACAGGCAATCATATCCTTAAGTCCATTAGTTTCAACTGTTGTCATATTAGGCTCCCTTCAATTTTTTTCTTACAACCATTGGCAAGATACCACCATTTTTATAGTAGCGAATATCAGCATCTGCATCGAAGCGTACCAAGGCTTTAAAGGTTTTGGTTTGTTCAGGTGTTGAAGCTGTAACAGTGATAACATCATGGACACCTGGATTTTCTGAAAGATCAAAGCTAAAGGTCTCATGTCCTGTCAATCCAAGACTTTCAGCATTTTCCCCTTCCATAAATTGTACCGGTAAAATTCCCATCATAACTAGATTTGAACGGTGAATACGCTCAAAACTCTCAGCAAGCACTACTTTTACACCAAGGAGATTTGCACCTTTAGCCGCCCAGTCACGACTAGAGCCCATACCATAATCCTTACCAGCAATTACAAGCGTATCTTGATTTGCTTCTTTATATTTCATAGCAGCATCATATATAGGTAGAATATCACCATCATATTTAGTATATCCACCAATTTTTCCATCTGCTAGCTCATTCTTGATACGAATATTAGCAAAAGTTCCTCGCATCATGACTTCGTGATTTCCACGACGGCTACCATAAGAATTAAATTCTTGATAATCAACACCATTCTCAGTCAAATAACGAGCTGCTGGGCTATTTCTGGCAATATTACCCGCTGGAGAAATATGGTCTGTTGTAACCGTATCTCCAAATTTAGCCAAAACCTTCAAATCATTCAATGGTTTAATACTCAAATCATCTCCTAAAGCATCAAAGTAAGGTGGGTTTTGAATATAGGTAGAGTTTTGATTCCATTTATAATTTTGACTTTGTTCAGTAGGAATGGCATTCCACTTCTCGCTATCAGAAAAGACACTGGCATATTCATCTTGGAAGAGTTGACGGGTGACGTATTTATCAACATAAGTCTCAATGTCATCACGAGATGGCATAATCTCCTCTAAATAAACAGCTTGACCATTGTCGTCAAAGCCTAGAGGTTCAGTTGTCAAATCAATATTCGTGTTACCAGCCAAGGCATAAGCAACAACCAATGGTGGACTAGCCAAGAAATTCGCTTTAACAAGTGGATTAATACGCCCTTCAAAATTACGATTTCCTGACAATACAGCACTCGCTAAGAGATCATTGTCTACAATAGCCTTAGCCACTTCAGGACGTAAATCTCCTGAGTTACCAATACAAGTTGTGCAACCATAACCTACCAAGTTAAAGCCAAGCTTATCTAGATAGGTTTGCAAGCCTGAAGCTTTGAGATAACCTGTAACGACTTTAGATCCAGGCGCCAAAGAGGTCTTGACTGTTGGAGAGACTTTTAATCCTTTCTCAACCGCTTTTTTAGCTAAAAGACCGGCTGCCATAAGAACGTACGGATTTGAGGTATTGGTACATGATGTGATTGCTGCAATGGCAACATGACCCGTTTGAATTGTTTCTGAATGATCCTCAAAATCAACTTTTGCAGTTTTTGCTAACTCTTCATTATCCAAACCGAAACCACGGACACCTGCTTCACGTACCACTGCATCTTGAAATTCTTGCTTAGCATCAGATAAGAGAATCAAATCTTGTGGACGTTTAGGACCTGAGATAGAAGGTTTAATAGATGACAAATCGACTTCAACAATCTTAGTATACTTGGCTTCTTTACTTGGATCATAGAAAAGATGATTGGCTTTTGTATAGGCTTCAGTGACTTGGATATGTTCCTCATCACGATTAGTTAAACGCATGTAGTTAAGAGTCTCGTCATCAATAGGAAAATAACCACAAGTCGCACCATATTCCGGTGCCATATTAGCGACAGTAGCACGGTCAGCTAGAGATAAACTCTTCAAGCCAGGTCCAAAGTACTCAACAAATTTACCAACCACATTTTCAGAACGAAGCACCTGAGTAATCTTGAGAGCCAAATCTGTTGCTGTGGCAATTTTAGGCAGCTCTCCTGTCAGATGTACACCAATAACCTCTGGAATTGGGAAATAAGACGCTTCACCTAGCATAGCTGCTTCAGCTTCAATTCCACCAACACCCCAACCAAGAACGCCAATACCATTAATCATAGTCGTGTGACTATCTGTACCAAACATAGAGTCAGGATATAGGAGCCCATCATTTTCAATAATGACATCACTCAAAAATTCAATATTAACCTGATGAATAATACCTGTTGCTGGTGGAACAGCACGGTAATTTTCAAAAGACTGTTCGGCCCATTTAAGAAACTCATAGCGCTCGTTATTACGTTTAAACTCTAGATTGATATTATCTTCAAGAGCAGTATCACATCCATATGAATCAACTTGGACAGAGTGGTCGATGACCAAATCTACTGGAATCTCGGGATTAATAAATTCGGCTTTACCTCCATTAGCCACTATAGCATCACGCATGGAAGCTAAATCAACAACAACAGGAACCCCTGTAAAATCCTGTAAGATAACACGACTTGGTTTAAAAGGTACTTCAGAAATGGTTGGAAAATTCGGAAATTTTATTAGATCAGAAATGTGAGATTCCTTAACATCAATACCATCTTTTTTTCGGAGGAGACTTTCAAGTAGTATTCGAATGGTATAAGGTAGTTCTCCGACCTTAACATCATGAGATTTTGCTGCTTTTTCGAGATCATAGAAAGAGAATGTCTTACCATTTACAGTTAGATTTGAACAGTATTCTTGCATACTTGAACCTCCATTAGTTAAAAATTTTCTTTATTCTACACTGTTATTTTTAAAAAAACAAATAGAATCGGCATTTTGATGTTATATTATGTAACATTTATGGTGAGATATTTCTTTTTTAGCCATTTTCATAAACAAATTCTATTTAATTTAGAGAACTTAAAAAAGCCTTTGAAACACAAGATATAGGGTTGTGTTTCAATACTAAACACAAAATATTGTATTTCCTTAAGATATTTAGCTTGATTTTTCCCAATATTTTGGGTATTCTATTAGAGTTGAAAAAGTGACTCCTAGTCACTTAAAATCTTTTTATAAAGGAGTATTTGCAATGGCAAAGATTACATTGTTTTCTAAAAACAACTGCATGCAGTGCAAAATGACTAAAAAATTCTTGGAAAAGGAAGGTGCTGATTTCGAAGAAATCAACATTGATGAACAACCAGAAAAAATCGATTACGTAAAAAGTCTTGGTTTCACTGCTGCTCCAGTTATTGAAGCAGGCGATATCGTCTTTTCAGGTTTTCAACCGACTAAACTTAAAGAAATCCTTTAATTATCAAGTTTTTAAATAGAAAGGAACTTGTCTGCTTAGTATAATGTTTTAACCTTAATATACTATTAAACTAAGTAAGCCTGGTATCTGTATTATGTCTTTAAAAAATCTTGGCGATGTCTCATACTTCCGCCTCAACAACGAAATTAACCGTCCTGTTAACGGTCAAATTCCTTTGCATAAGGACAAAGAAGCACTTCGTGCCTTCTTCCTTGAAAACGTTAAGCCAAATTCAATGGCATTCAACAGCATCACAGATAAAATTAATTATTTGATTGAGAACGATTATATCGAGTCTGAATTCATCGGTAAATACGAACCTGCTTTCATCGAAAAGTTGTCTGCAGAAATTCATTCTCAAAAATTCCGCTTCCAATCTTTCATGGCAGCCTACAAGTTCTACCAACAATATGCCCTCAAAACAAACGATGGCGAGTCTTACCTCGAAAGTATTGAAGATCGCGTTCTTTTCAACGCCCTTTACTTTGCTGATGGTGATGAAAACCTTGCTAGTGACCTTGCTAACGAAATGATTCACCAACGTTACCAACCTGCTACTCCTTCATTTCTAAATGCTGGACGTAGCCGTCGTGGTGAACTCGTGTCATGTTTCCTTATTCAAGTAACGGATGACATGAATTCTATCGGACGTTCTATCAACTCGGCCCTCCAGTTGTCTCGTATTGGTGGTGGGGTAGGTATTAGCCTATCTAACCTACGTGAAGCTGGTGCTCCTATCAAAGGTTATGCTGGGGCAGCCTCTGGTGTCGTACCTGTTATGAAGCTTTTCGAAGATAGCTTCTCTTACTCAAACCAACTTGGCCAACGTCAAGGTGCTGGTGTTGTTTACCTGGATGTTTTCCACCCAGATATCCTTGCCTTCCTTTCTACTAAGAAAGAGAATGCTGATGAAAAGGTGCGTGTTAAGACACTGTCACTTGGTGTTACAGTTCCAGATAAATTCTACGAGTTGGCACGTAATAATGAAGATATGTACCTCTTCAGCCCATACTCAGTCGAAAAAGAGTATGGTAAACCATATAACTACATTGATATTACAGCTATGTATGATGAGTTGGTTGCCAATCCCAATATTACAAAAACCAAGATTAATGCACGTGAGCTAGAAACTGAAATTTCTAAACTCCAACAAGAATCAGGTTATCCATATATTGTCAATGTTGATACAGCCAATCGACACAACCCAATTGATGGTAAGATCGTCATGTCCAACCTCTGTTCTGAAATTCTCCAAGTTCAAACACCAAGTGAACTTAACGATGCACAAGAGTTTGTCAAACTCGGTACAGATATTTCATGTAACCTTGGATCAACTAATATCCTTAACATGATGACATCTCCTGACTTCGGACGTTCGATTAAGGCTATGACACGTGCACTTACCTTTGTTACAGATAGTTCAAGTATTGATGCTGTACCATCCATCAAAAATGGTAACCAACAAGCTCATACCTTTGGTTTAGGAGCTATGGGGCTTCACTCTTACCTTGCTAAACACCATATCGAGTATGGTAGCCCCGAATCTGTTGAATTCACTAATATCTACTTCATGCTTATGAACTACTGGACTTTGGTTGAATCTAACAATATTGCCCGCGAACGTCAAGAAACCTTTGTCGGTTTTGAAAAATCAAAATATGCTGATGGTTCTTACTTTGATAAATACGTTACAGGCCAATACGTTCCTAAATCTGACCGTATCAAAGAACTTTTCGATGGTCACTTCATCCCACAAGCAAAAGATTGGGAAGAACTACGTGAACTCGTTAAGAAAGATGGACTCTACCATCAAAACCGTTTGGCTGTTGCACCAAATGGCTCAATCTCTTATATTAATGACTGTTCTGCTTCTATCCATCCAATCACACAACGTATTGAAGAACGTCAAGAAAAGAAAATCGGAAAAATTTACTATCCGGCCAACGGTCTTTCAACAGACACAATTCCTTTCTACACTTCAGCCTACGACATGGACATGCGTAAAGTTATCGACGTCTATGCCGCTGCGACTGAACACGTTGATCAAGGTTTGTCATTAACCCTATTCTTGCGTAGTGAGTTACCAAAAGAAATTTACGAATGGAAAACAGAAAATAAACAAACAACTCGTGACCTTTCTATCCTTCGTAACTACGCCTTTAATAAAGGAATTAAATCAATCTACTACATCCGTACTTATACAGATGATGGGGAAGAGGTTGGTTCTAACCAATGTGAAAGCTGTGTCATTTAAGATAGTGATTTAACGATAGCAACTTCACTACTCTTATTTACAAAATGCATTAAAAGGTCGGTTCGCCGACTTTTTTAATAGATCAACTCAAAAAACTATATCATGATTTTGAATTATGATAAAATAGTAACGATATCAATAAAGAAAGAGGTTTCTAATGGAAACTTACTACAAAGCCATTAACTGGAATGAAATCGAAGATGCGATTGATAAATCTACCTGGGAAAAATTGACCGAGCAATTTTGGCTAGATACACGTATCCCACTTTCAAATGACCTTGATGACTGGCGTAAACTTTCCGCTGAAGAAAAAGATTTGGTTGGAAAAGTTTTCGGTGGTTTAACATTGCTAGATACCATGCAATCTCAAACGGGTGTTGAAGCCATTCGTGCAGACGTCCGTACACCTCATGAAGAAGCTGTATTGAACAACATTCAGTTCATGGAGTCTGTTCACGCCAAATCTTACTCTTCAATCTTCTCAACTTTGAATACTAAATCTGAAATTGAAGAAATTTTCGAGTGGACTAACAGTAACAAATACCTCCAAACCAAGGCGAAAATCATTAACGATATCTATGAAAATGGAACGCCTCTTCAGAAAAAGGTTGCTTCAACATATCTTGAAACTTTCCTTTTCTATTCAGGGTTCTTCACTCCACTCTATTATCTTGGTAATAACAAGCTAGCTAACGTCGCTGAAATTATCAAGCTCATTATCCGTGACGAATCTGTTCACGGAACCTATATTGGCTATAAATTCCAACTTGGATTCAACGAATTGCCTGAAGAAGAGCAAGAAAGTTTCCGTGAATGGATGTATGATCTCCTCTATCAATTGTATGAAAATGAAGAGCTCTACACTAAATCTCTTTATGACGGTGTTGGATGGACTGAGGAAGTTATGACTTTCCTTCGTTACAATGCCAACAAGGCTCTTATGAACCTGGGACAAGATCCACTCTTCCCAGATAGTGCGAACGATGTTAACCCAATCGTTATGAATGGTATTTCTACAGGAACATCTAACCACGACTTCTTCTCTCAAGTTGGTAATGGTTACCTTCTAGGAACTGTCGAAGCCATGCAAGACGATGATTATAACTACGGACTATAATAAAAAACTAGCTTAGCTAGTTTTTTATTGTGTTCAATACTATATTCGAAAAACAAATAGAAAAAAGAGTTCACGGTGAACTCTTTTTATTTTATTTTGCTTTTACTTCAAAACCTTCTGCTACACCTTCAGCAAAGTTTTCTTCAACAATGCTAGCACAGTGATCACAGATAGTCGCGTTGTAGCTACGTTCTTTAGTAGTTGGATCGATACGACGACAACGGTCACAGACATCACCTGTAGCACGTTCTACTGTGAATGCCACGCCTTCAAAGCTTACAGCAGATTCAGGTGCTTCTCCTTCAGCAATAGTCAATGCTGAAACAATCAAAAGTTGAGCAAGGTTAGTGTTCAAACCTTCAATAAGTTCTTTGACTTCATCATCAGGATAGATAGTCAAATGAGCTTCAAGCGATTTACCAATAACTTTTTCATTACGAGCTTCTTCCAAAGCTTTTTGAGCTTGGCCACGGAAATCCATGAAGGCATTCCATCTTTCAAGAAGTGCATCTTGGCCCACAAAATATTCTGCTTCTGGCAACTCTGACAATTGAACATAGTCTTCTGTTTCAAATTCAAGATATGACCAAATTTCTTCTGCAGTATGAGGAAGGATTGGAGTCAAGAGTTTTGTAATCTTAACAAGAATATCGTAGAAGACTGTTTGCATTTGACGACGTTCAAGTGATTCCGCACTCTCAATATAAACCACATCTTTGGCAAAATCAAGATAGAATGCAGACAACTCAACGTTAATAAAGTTAACCAAGGCTTTGTAGATAGTCAAGAACTCAAAGTTTGCATAGGCATCACGAATAATCTTAACTAATTGGTTAAATCGAATAGTCATGTACTGATCTACAGAACGCAAGTCTTCAAAGGCTACTGCATCAGTTGTTGGATTGAAGTCAGAAGTATTGGCAATCAAGAAACGGAGTGTGTTACGAATCTTACGATAAGATTCTGATACTTGACTAAGGATATCCATTGAGATACGAACGTCATTAGTTGTATCAACACTTGTTACCCAAAGACGAAGAATTTCAGCACCAAATTGTTTCTCAACATCACTAGGAGCAATTGTGTTACCAAGCGATTTAGACATCTTCTCACCCTTACCATCAAGCGCAAAACCTTGAGACAAGAGTTGTTTATATGGTGCTACACCATGGTTGGCAACAGATGTGATGAGTGATGAGTTGAACCAACCACGGTATTGGTCTGAACCTTCGAGATAGAGGTCAGCTGGATAAGTTAACTCAGGACGGTTAACAACAACACCGTTCCATGATGAGCCTGAGTCAAACCATACGTCCATAATGTCAGTTTCTTTAGTAAACTCGCCGTTTGGTGAGCCAGGATGTGTAAAACCTTCTGGAAGAAGATCTTTGGCATCACGTTCCCACCAAATAACTGAACCGTGTTCTTCGAAAAGTTTAGCCACATGTTCGATAGTTTCTTCAGTCATGATTGGTGTTTTATCTTCAGCATAGAAGATTGGGAGTGGCACACCCCAAGCACGCTGACGAGAGATTACCCAGTCACCACGGTCACGAATCATGTTGTAGAGACGAACTTTACCCCACTCAGAATGGAATTTAACTTTTTCAATCTCATCCAGAATCTCTTGACGGAATTTAGAAACAGATGCAAACCATTGTGGTACTGCACGCCAGATGATTGGTTTCTTCGTACGCCAGTCGAATGGGTATGAGTGTGAGATTTCTTCTTTGGCAAGGAGTAAATCGCCGAGTTTTTCCATAACAATTGGAGCCACTTTATCGTAGAACTGACCTTCAAAATCAGGTCCAGCATTTTCCATCATGATACCACGCTCATTAACGGTTACGGCAACTTCAAGACCATTAGCAATACCTACGTTATAGTCATCCTCACCAAAACCAGGAGCCGTATGGACGATACCTGTACCTGAATCTGTAGTAACGTGGTCACCAAGAATAACAAGCTCATCAACTTCTTTATCCCATGGGTGTTCAGTCACAATTTTATTTAATTCTTCACCACGGTATGATTGAAGTACTTCCACATCTGTCCAACCAAATTTCTCAGAAAGACTATTAAGTAATTCAGAAGCAACAACAAATTTGCGGTCTTCTCCAGCAGGTTTTACGAGAACGTATTCGATATCAGCACCAACAGTCAAACCACGTGAAGCTGTTACTGTAAATGGTGTTGTTGTCCAAACTACGATATATGTATCTGTGTCTAATACTCCTTTACCATCCTTAACCTTATTGGCATAGTAAAGTGAAGTTGAAACCAAATCATGGTACTCAATTTCTGCTTCAGCAAGCGCTGATTCTGATGACCATGACCAATAAACTGGTTTTGCACCTTGATAGATGTAACCTTTTTTAGCCATCTCACCAAAGACACGAATCTGAGCTGCTTCATAATCTGGTGTCAAAGTAACATATGGGTTATCCCAATCAGCCGAAACACCAAGACGTTTGAAATCTTCACGTTGTTTGTCAACTTGTGAAAGTGCATAATCGCGACACATCTTAAGATATTCAGCACGATCAAGTTCTTTACGTTTCACACCTTGTTTTGCCAACACTTGTTCAATTGGAAGACCATGCGTGTCCCAACCAGGAACGTAAGGAGCATAGAAACCAGACATTGATTTTGAACGCACAATGATATCCTTAGAAATTTTATTCATCGCGTGACCAACGTGAATATTACCATTGGCATAAGGAGGACCATCATGAAGAGTGAAGTGAGGTTTACCTTGGTTCAACTCTTGACGACGTTGATACATCTTGGCTTCTTCCCACTCTTTTTGCCAGATTGGTTCTTTGTTAGGAAGTCCAGCTCGCATTGGAAAGGCTGTCTTACCTAGATTTAAGGTTTCTTTGAGTTTCATTATATCTCCTCTTTAATTTAATTTACTAAATAAAAAGAGCCTTCATCAAAAAGGACGAAAGCTCGTGGTACCACCTTAATTCAGAGCAAAAGAATTTGCTCCCTCATATGTCCGTAAGGAGGACCATCCTTCTAACTTACTTATTTTCAGTTAGAATGCTTGAAAATGATAACTATCCAAATAGGGAATGTGGGACTCACACCATCTCCCACTCGCTGTTAATATACTTGGTAAGTTGTATTTTTCTTATTCGCTAATATTCAATTTAAACGTTTGCGTTTCGTTTAGATTAATTTCACCTGTTGTCTCAGGTTGCAAATCAAAATCTTCATCTACTGGTGCTGAAGTTGGGAAATCTGCCACTTCACTCTCGAAAGTGTCTGGAATACCAAACTCAACTGGAGTTGAAACAACTTCGTTTGTTTCATCAACTTCTGGACTAGAGAAATCTTCAACTTGCTTATTACTTTCAGCAACGCGACGTTGAAGTTCAGCCATTTCATCAGGAGTGAATTGACGAGTTGCATCAAATGAAGCTGCATCATTTGAATCAGGTACATGCTCATCCAAAACTTTTTCAACAACTTCTTTAAAGGCAGCATCTGAATTTTGAAGATAAATAGCTGTTGGTTGCAACAATTCACCCCATTCTGGAGCACTTGCTAAGCTAAGCTGACCTTCAACTGCAGCCAATAGGCGTTGGTGGAAGACACGACTTTGACGTTTCAGTTCTTCTGTTTCGATGGCAACACGTTTGGCTTCATCTGTTGCATCACGAAGAATTTCAGATGCCTTAGATTTAGCTTCTTCAACCAAATGAGTAGCATTGAAGTTAGCCTTATTAATCAAGTTAGCTGATTCGTCAGCCGCTGAAGCTTTAACTTTTTCTGCTGTTTCTTGAGCCAAAATAACTGATTGACTCAATGATTCTTTCATTTCATCAAAATAAGCCAATTTTTCTTCAAGCTCTTTTACACGAGCAGCAAGTTCACGATTGTCACGAACTAAATCTTCATAATCGTCTACAATAATATCAAGAAATTCATCAACTTCTTGCTCATTATATCCACGAAATTTAGTTGTAAACTGTTTATCTTTAATATCAAGTGCTGTAATAGCCATTACAGGCCTCCTTTATTTTTCATTACCATATTTAATGGTTTAAATTAAATAACTACTTTTTTCTCCGTCTTAACAGACTTTCAATAACGATTTTAGCTTTTCCGGACTTTGAAAATCCGTCTTGTTGAGCTAGTCGAAATCGACCATAACCTCTAACCGAAATCATATCACCAATAATAACCGCCTGATCAGCCTTCTCAACTTGTCTATAATTTAATTTTACTTTTCCTGAAGCAATAAGTTTTAAGGCGTTAGAACGAGATAAGTTTAATACCGTCGCCAACACATTATCAAGACGCATACTGGAAAGTAAGACAAAAGTTTTTGAATACTTTTCTTGATTTGAAATCCAATCGTCTTTACTTACTTCTTTTAGAGTAACCGAAACATTACCAATCTTAGTAATAGTCATTATCGCATAACTTGCTAAATGAGAAGCAATGTAAAATTGAACGCGTCCTTCTTCATCAAGAATAATATCTCCAAATACTTGACGATCAAGACCAAGCTGATTAATCAGCGCTCCCAAAACTTTTGGGTGTGTCAATTTATTGAACTGTCTCGCATATGAGATTTCTAATCGTTTAATTTCAAAGTCATCTTCTTCAAGCTCGTAATATTCGGGAGCAAGTATCACTCTTCCATACTCTTCAGATTCAAGAGTTGAACTCACAAAAAATTTTAAATTGTAATAACGAGCCAACTCTTCAACAATCTGAATTTCACGAGGATTCAAGAAATCAGTTAAGTAAGGACTGTACCTCTCATCAACTAAATGACAAAATCCCCTAACCTTCTCTAGAAAAGGCCGTTCATCTAACGAGTAATGCTGTTCAATTTTTTTAATATCTGACATCAGAGTAGAATAAATCTAAGAATTCTAAGTGAAAAGTTTAGTAGAAGTACAATTACGATTATTGAAAAATCAATACCAGCAAAAGCTAAATTCAGGCGACGAAATGGTGCGAGAATCGGTTGAACAATTTGTCTAATGATTCTTCCAAGGCTAGTATCATAAGCTCCTGGAAACCAAGATAACAAAGCATAGACTACAAGAAGAATCTCTATCACGTTAACAACACGTGCCCAAATAACATAAAGTAATACAGACATCACTTAACGTCTCTTCATATCGAAGTCGAAATTAGCTTCTTGGTTGCCGTGAGACAAACCAATCTCTTCAATGTCTACTACGACATTAATTGGCGTAAGCAAATACATTGAAGAGCCAACTTTTTGCAAGTTGCCTGTAAGTACCTTGCTAGCACCATCAATAAAGTCAAGACAACGACGAGCTTGCGCTTCCAACATATATTGAAAATCGATTAAAACACATTCATTTTCAATCAATAGTTCTACAATTTCCTGAGCATCTTCATACTTTTTAGGATATTTAATTGCAATTGTTGTTTTAGTTGTATTCATTTGTTGTGGTCCCTGATTTGCTTGTGAACGACTCAGAGGTAAACTACGAAGGACTTGAGTTTCCTGTAAGTCTGAATTAACATGTTGGCGACGAGGAGGGACTGTTGCCTGAGAACGCTCAGGTTGACGTTGCTGACGAGGAGGTGGTGTCTGCACAGGTCTCTGTGCTTTTACTGGACGTGCTTTTACTGGACGTTCTTTAGCCTCTTCTTTAGCAGCATCTTCATAATCTGTTACTTCGTCGGTATCAAAATATGAAACAATTTTATCAATTGCGTCTTTTAATGCCATAAGGTTATTCTCCGTTCTCTTTAAAGAATGCACTGCCTATTCTGACAAAGGTTGATCCATTCTGAATAGCCATGTCATAGTCTCGACTCATCCCCATGCTTAACTGATCACAAGGAACATTCTTTAGTTTTTTCTCTTGAATTGATTGTCTAAGCTCATTTGTCTCAGAAAAAATCTTATCAAGTTCTTGAGCATCTGCATCAATTGGAGCCATAGTCATTAGTCCAACGATACAAATCTTATCAAGATTTTCAATTTGTTTTAGAACAGTATCAAGTTCTTCAGCTGAAAAACCATGTTTTGATTCCTCCCCTGAAACGTTAACTTGTAGGAAGCAATTAATAGTATGGTCGGCACGCTTTTGAATTTCCTCTGCTAATTTAACAGAATCCAAAGCATGAAAATAATCAACTAAATTAATAACATCCTTTACTTTACGACGTTGCAAGGTACCAATAAGGTGCCAAGTCAAATCATAATTTTTTAAAGCTTGATACTTATCTAAGAATTTATCAACGCGATTTTCAGCAATGTGCTTAATTCCCGTTTGAACCAATTCTTCAGCGACATCACTTGAAACATATTTGGTTACGGCAATAATATTGACTTCATCACTAGAGCGATTAGCCCTTTCACATGCTTCTTTTACCGCTTGATAAACATTATTTTTATTCTCTTCTATAGTCATTATTAACGATTTTTAAAGAATGGTGGTGTCTCCAATTCATCATCATCTTCAACATCACTTGAGAATGTAGACATAGTCAATTGACTATCTAGTTGACCAGTTTCAGGACGAGAAATATTATCACGTCTCAAATCCCAATTACCAAAAGCTGACTGCTCTTGTTGAGGAGCTGCCGCTGCAGGACGAACTCCTGGTTGTGGCATTGAAGGTGTTTCATTATAGTCAAAATTTGGTTGACGTTCAAATGAAGGTTGAGAGACTGGACGTTGTTCTTCTTGAACAACTTGTTGAGTAGGAGCTGATGGTTGTGAAGGAGCTGTAGTCACTTTACGTGGTTGAGCTTTGATACCAGATGCTTTTTCAGCACGATCTTGGCGAACACCAGTTGCAACAACTGTTACACGGATTTCATCTTTCAATGTATCATCGATTGATGTACCAAGCCAAATGTTAACACCATTACCAGCTGCTTGGCCAACAATTTCAGAAGCTTCTTCTGCTTCCGTAAGCGTCATATCAAGACCACCAGTTACGTTAACGATAACATCTTCTGCACCATCAATAGTAGTTTCAAGAAGTGGTGAATAGATGGCTTTGCGTGCAGCTTCAACAATACGTTCTTCACCAGACCCAATACCGATACCCATAAGTGCATTACCTTTATTGGCCATAACTGTTTTCACATCGGCAAAGTCGAGGTTAATCAAACCTGGGTTAGTGATAAGGTCTGTAATACCTTGGACCCCTTGACGAAGAACATTATCTGCTTCACTAAGAGCTTCAAGAAGAGGTGTTTTCTTATCAACGATTTCAAGAAGGTTATTGTTAGAGATAATAAGAAGGGTATCAACTTGCTCACGCAACTCTTGAATCCCTTCGACAGCAAAGGCACCACGTTTGTTACCTTCAAATCCAAATGGACGTGTCACAACTGCAACTGTCAATGCACCCAAACTTTTCGCAATACGTGCAATAACTGGTGCTGCCCCTGTACCAGAGCCACCACCCATACCAGCAGTGATAAAGACCATATCAGCTCCTGTAAGTGCTTCTGTAAGTGTTTCTTCACTTTCTTCAGCTGCCTTACGACCAACTTCAGGTTGACCTCCGGCACCTAGGCCACGAGTCAATTTAGGACCCAATTGGATTACTGTTTCTGCTTTAGAAGAACTGAGTGCTTGAATATCAGTATTAGCTGCAATAAATTCAACACCAGCAAGACCTTCTTCAATCATTCGGTTGATAGCGTTTCCGCCACCTCCACCGACACCGATAACTTTAATTACCGCACCTTGAACTGATGCGCTATCAAATGAAAAACTCATTTTATTTCCTCGCTTTTACTAGATTCAATTAATCAAACATACTGCCGAAAATTCCACGAACACGATCACCAAGTTTTTGTTTTTGTTCATGATTTTCTTCTTCAACTGGCAGAGGTACCTCAATAGTGTTCTCAACAGGAATAGGATTTGGTTGAGGAGCCACTCGAGGTGCTGGAGCAGGAGTTCTATCAAAACTCAAGGAAGGAGCCTCATTGTCGATTGGTTTACGACGTAGATACTCTTCACCAGACACAGCCTGTTGCGCGATGATGTCAACTTCTGTAAGAAGACCAACATACTCAACAAGACTAATCACATTTGCAAACATTGGATTACGGATACCAACTTGGTTTGGCACGTAAAGTTTAACATTTGTTTCAAAAATCTCTTGAGCAACTTCAACCACACCTGGCATGATAGCTGTTCCACCTACAAGGACAATGCCACCAGGCAAATCAAGTAGACGTCCTCGAGTCAAGTCTTGTTTAACTCTATCAAGGATATGCTTCACACGAGCTGAGATAATCTCAGCAAGGTATTTTTCTGTAATTTCAACAGGTGAATTCTCACCTACAACCTCTACTTGAACAGTTTCTGTTTCGCTTGCTTCTTCAATATCTGCATTACCAAAATTGAACTTAAGCGCTTCAGCAATCTGCATTGAAGTCTTCAAAACTTTTGAAATATCCTTAGTGATGTACTCGCCACCTTCAGAATAAATATTGGTAAATTGAAGTTCTTGAGCACGCATGCTTGCAACAGTTGTTTGACCGCCACCCATATCAATAACAGTAGCACCAAACTCACGTTCACCTTCATTCAGAACAGCACGTGTCATTGCAAGAGGAGAGATGATAATATTCTCTACTTGAATACCAGCACGTTCAACTGTCTTACGAAGGTTGTGAAGAATTGTTGTTGGTCCTGTATAAATGAGACCTCTCATTTCAAGACGAATCCCCATCATTCCACGAGGATCACGAATTCCTTGGAAGCCATCAACAATAAACTCTTCAGGAACTAGTGAGATAACCTCACGCTCAGGTGTAATGCTCTTTGTCAAGGCTGAGCGAACAACACTTTCAACATCTTCATCTTTGATTTCTTTTGATTCACTTGTTACAGGAATCATACCTTGTGTAGGCTCAATTTGAAGAAGATTAGCTGGAAGCCCAACGTTCACTTGCTCAATAACAATCCCAGCTTTTTCCTCTGCTTGTTCAATAGCTGTTTTGATTGTTTTCGCTGCAGCGTCAATGTCAACAATGATGCCATCTTTCACACCAGAACTCTTAACATTACTTACCCCGATGACATTCATTGATCCATCAATAAACTCAGCAACAAGAACCTTAATCGAGCTAGTTCCTATATCTAATCCTGTAAAAAAGCCATCTCTAGCCATTCACTCGACCTCTCAATCTTTCCATTCAATATCTTTGTAAACTGTATAAAAACAGAATTATTCGGATACTATTGTACCATAAAAAAACGTAAAATGTCAGCATTTTACGTTTTTTATTATTCAATATTAGCCTTGAGCAGGGGAAGGACGAAGAGTTGTTTCTTGACCAACAGTTGGATTTTCTTGTCCTTGAATACCCGGATTTTCAGAATTAGACTCTTCCTCAGAATGCTGTTCAGTTGATGTTGTAGTATCTTGATCTTCTTCAGAAGTTGTATTCTCTTCCTTTTTATCAGTCTTATCTTTGTCTTTCTTTTTATCCCCATCAGTTTTTGATGATTCAACCTCAGGAGTTGTTGTATAAAGTCCAACTTCCATATCAACAATACTTCCATCTGAAAGTTGGCTCTTAATTTTCTCGTAGTAAGGGAGCTTAACCGTTAATTGAGAAAGAGGAACACGAATGGAATTGCCATCATACAGCTCAATCGTTAGTAAATCTGAAGTTGCTTTAGTTGGCGTAAGATTAATAATTTGAATATTATTCTTGATTTTTGAATCAAGTTTATTTAATTCTTTTACTAAATCTTCGATTTTCTTCTCGTCATCCATCTTTAAAGTGATGAATTTATCAGGTAGATTGCTAGTTGAAACCGTTCCTCCTGTCTTACCACTTTCAAGAATAGAAACATAACCATTTGTAGTTTGACGATAAGCAACAATTGGGTATTCTTTTACTGCAATATTAAATTGATTTGGAAAACTATAAGTTACTGTAGCCTTTTTAACCCAAACATTGGTTTTTTCAACAGTTGATGCAACCTTTCCTTGGTTGAAAAAGACATGAGTGATATAGTCTGTATCAAGAATTCCACTTGCAACTTTCACATCTTCTGGTAGAGCATTTTTTGTTCCTGATACAGTGAGAACCTTTTGTTTTGACCAAGGTGAAATAAAGAAAAGTGAAAATACGATTAGGAGTGCAGCGATAAAAACAACTAGTCCCGCAAGATTTTGTTGTGCAATTGGAATATTACTACTCGTATTCCCTTTTTTTCGTTTCTTCTTTTTGGTCTTTTTTTTCTTTCTAACCTTCTTTTTCACTGGTGGCTGGCTCTCATTTGAAGTCGCTCCTTCTGAAAGAACGACCTTTCCATTCGCAAATTCTTCAGAATCTTCGGTTTCTTTTTTTCTCAAAAATTCGAGGTTTCTCTTCTGCCACTCTGTGAGAACTTGTTTTTCTTGTGATTCTTGATCCTTTTTTGCCATGAAATTCCTTTATTTTTTTGAAATACTAGTCACTAATAGGTTATAAAAATCATCAGGAGAAGTGATTTCCTCAGATTTAGCCATAGCTTCTTTGTAAGTCTCTGCATGTTCAACAAGTTGTTCAAGCTCATGATTTAAGGTTTCCCAACTTAATTCTGTTTCCTGTAATTGACGTGCGTAACCTTTTCGTTCAAAATAAGCAGCATTTTCAAGTTGGTCTCCTCGGCTAGCTTCTTTCCCTAAAGGAATAATTAAATGAAGTTTTTTCATAGCTAACAATTCAAAAATCGTATTTGAACCACCACGAGTGACAACTAAATCTGCCGTATCCATAAGAGGTTGATACAAATCTGTCACATAATCAACTCTATAAAGATGACGTTCTAAAGTATTCAATGAAGAGTCCCCAGAAATATTAATGACATTATATTTTTCAGTCAGTTGTGGAGTATTACTAATAAAATCATTAAATACCTTTGCACCAGCTGATCCACCTATGAAAAGGACAGTTTTTAACTTGTCATCAAACTGTACTTTAATCTTATCCAGAGCATCAGACTGATTGGACGTTGCCATCCCTACCTTTGTAATAGCACCTACATGTTTTGTCTTCGCCAATCCTTTAGATTGTTCAAAAGTCGTAAACATAGTAGTCGCAAATTTATAGGCAATCTTATTGGCCAAGCCCATAGAAAGATCAGACTCATGCACATATACAGGAACGCCTAATAACTTAGAAGCAATTACCGGTGGCACTGAGACAAATCCACCTTTTGAAAAGAGTGCTTGAGGACGAATCTTGGCAATAATTGCAATTGACTGTAGAATCCCCCAACCAACTTTAAAGACATCCAACATATTTTGCCATGAGAAATAACGACGTAGTTTACCTGTAGCAATACTATGGAATGTCACATCCAAGCCAGATTTATCAATTTGCTCGTGTTCAATTCCGTGCTTATCACCAATATAGTGCACTTCCCATCCATCTTTTAGAAATTTTGGAATTAAGATAAGATTTAAAGTCACATGTCCAACAGTTCCACCACCGGTAAAAACAATTTTTTTCGCTTTTGCCATAGCCTATCCCTTCAATTGCTCAACAGTTGTGATAAATTCGTCACCACGCACTTCAAAATTCTTGTACATATCCCAGCTTGCATTTGCAGGGCTCAACAAGACAACATCTCCTGCGCTGGCTTGATCAAAAGCAATACGTGTCGCATCTGCCACATCTTTGGCATCAAGATAAGTTACTCCTGCTTTATCAGCAGCACGCTTGACACGAGGAGCTGATTCCCCTAAAATCACCATTTTCTTAAGATCGGTAATGTCAGGAATGAGTTCATCAAATTCATTACCACGGTCCAAACCACCAGCAATCAAAATAACTTTACTATTATCAAAACCAGAAAGTGCTTTTTGTGTCGCTAAAATATTAGTTGACTTACTATCATTATAGAATTTCACTTCATCGATAGTATCAACGAATTGGAGACGGTGCTTAACACCACCAAAACTTGTGAGGGTTTCCTTTATAGCTTGGTTTGAAACACCTGACAATTTTGCTACAGCTATAGTTGCCAAGGCATTTTCAACATTGTGACTACCAGGAACGCCAATTTCATCAGCTTGCATCACTAATTCACCTTTGAAGTAAAGAGCACCATTTTCAAGATAGGCACCATCTACTATTTCCACTGTTGAGAATGGAACTACTTGTGCCTTAGTTTGTGTAGCTAATTCCTTAGCTAAATCTTGATTGAAGTTCAAAACAACGAAATCATCCGCAGTCATTTGATTTTGAATATTCCACTTGGCAGCCACATATGCTTCAAAACTACCATGATAGTCAATATGTGTCGGCATCAAGTTAGTAATCACAGCAATATGTGGATGGAAGCTGTCAATCCCCATCAATTGGAAAGAAGATAATTCCATAACTAAGGTATCTTGATTAGTTACTGACTGTGCAACTTCTGACGCAGGGAAACCAATATTCCCAGACAAGACACCTGATTTACCACCATGATTTAGGACATCAGCAATCATAGTTGTCGTTGTTGTCTTACCATTCGACCCTGTAATACCGATAATAGATGCTTCAGATACCAGATAGGCCAATTCCACTTCAGTCCAAACAGGAATACCTTTTTCTAGTGCACGAGCTACCATTGGATTGTCATAACGAATTCCAGGATTTTTCACCATTAATTCAAAATTTTCATCCAAAAGTTCAAGAGGATGTCCGCCGCAAACAACCTTAATGCCTTCTTCAAGAAGGGCTTGAGCCGATGGATTTTCCTCAAATGGTTTACCATCATTTACTGTGACAATAGCACCCAACTTAGCCAATAGGCGGGCAGCTGCTTCGCCAGATTTAGCCAAGCCAAGGACCAAAACTTTTTTATTTTCAAATTGTGTTACTGATTTCATAATTCGTCCATTCTCTCAAATTGTATCATAATCATTTTACCCTTTATCCCAAGCTATTTCAAGGAGTTACCTCTTCTTGGTAAAAGAAAAAGCCAATCTATCAGACTGACTTTTAATCTCATGCTACTTATTTATCCTCATGCTCAGCTTTTTCATGATTAAGCTCCGACATGGCGAAAAAATCTTTCAAGGTGAAATAGCTCAATACAAGCATTCCAACTGTAACAAAGAACTCACCAGGTAGGCTGAAGAATTTAATGATTGATAGCACTGCCAAAAGTAGGAGCAATGCTAAGGTAGCCATGACAAAGAGAAGATTCATGGTGTTTTTTACCGACTTTGGTGCAATAAAGAAATAGAATGATGCAATCAATACAGCAACAATCAGATAAAACATCTCTTCTCCTCTCTATATATTATTCAGCTTCTGCTGCTTTTTTCTTACGTTTATTGGCTTTATCACGCTCTGCTTTATTCAAAATTTGTTTACGCAAGCGGATAGATTCAGGCGTTACTTCCATGTATTCATCATCATCCAAGAATTCAAGTGATTCTTCAAGAGTCAAGATACGTGGAGTCTTGATAACAGCCGTTTGGTCCTTAGTTGCTGAACGCACGTTTGTCATTTGTTTTGCTGTAGTGATATTGACACCAAGGTCATTTTCACGAGCATTTTCACCAACAATCATACCTTCATAAACTTCAGTACCTGGGTTAACAAAGATTGTACCACGTTCTTCAATACGCATAATTGAGTAAGTTGTCGCTTTACCTGTATCGATAGAAACGAGGGCACCACGGTGACGTCCACCAATTTCACCAGCAACAACTGGCAAGTATTGGTCGAAGGTATGGTTCATGATACCGTAACCACGTGTCATAGACAAGAATTCCGTAGAGAATCCGATAAGTCCACGAGCTGGTACAAGGAAGATAAGGCGAGTTTGACCGTTACCAACCATTTGCATATCAAGCATATCACCTTTACGTTCTGAAAGGGCTTGGATGATAGAACCTTGGTACTCTTCTGGAGTATCAATTTGAACACGTTCAAATGGCTCACATTTCACGCCATCAATTTCTTTGATGATAACTTCTGGACGAGACACTTGAAGTTCGTATCCTTCACGACGCATTGTTTCAATAAGGATAGACAAGTGCAATTCACCACGACCTGATACAGTCCATTTATCTGGAGAATCAGTTGGATCAACACGAAGAGAAACGTCTGTTTGCAACTCTGCCAAAAGACGCTCTTCAACCTTACGTGATGTCACGTGTTTACCTTCACGGCCGGCAAATGGTGAGTTATTCGCCAAGAAAGTCATTTGAAGTGTTGGTTCGTCAATACGAAGAACTGGCAATGGTTCAACAGCATCAGTTGGTGTAATTGTTTCACCAACGAAGATGTCTTCCATACCTGAGATGGCAATCAAATCACCAGCTTTTGCTTCTTCAATTTCACGACGTTCCAAACCAAAGAAACCGAAAAGTTTAGTAACACGGAAGTTCTTTGTTGTTCCGTCAAGTTTTGAAAGGGTAACTTGGTCACCAACTTTTACAGTTCCACGGAAGATACGTCCAATACCGATACGACCAACGAAATCATTGTAGTCAAGAAGCGACACTTGGAATTGAAGAGGCTCATCTGAGTTATCTACAGGAGCTGGGATGTGATCAATAATAGTGTCAAAGATTGGAGCCATAGTGTGCTCTTGATCAGCAGGGTTATCTGACAATGATGATGTACCGTTAATCGCTGACGCATACACAACTGGGAATTCCAACTGATCATCATCGGCACCAAGCTCGATGAAGAGTTCAAGAACTTCATCAACAACTTCTTCAGGACGTGCTGATGGTTTATCAATCTTGTTAACAACAACGATAGGTGTCAAGTTTTGCTCAAGCGCTTTTTTTAGCACAAAACGTGTTTGAGGCATTGTACCTTCGTAGGCATCGACAACAAGGACAACCCCATCAACCATTTTCATGATACGTTCAACTTCTCCACCGAAGTCCGCGTGACCTGGTGTATCCATGATGTTGATACGTGTACCGTTATAAGCAACGGCTGTATTTTTGGCAAGAATTGTAATTCCACGTTCTTTTTCAAGATCGTTTGAGTCCATTGCACGCTCATCAAGCTCTTTACGCTCATCAAGAGTGTGTGATTGTTTCAACAATTCATCAACAAGTGTTGTTTTACCGTGGTCAACGTGGGCAATGATGGCTACGTTACGGATATCTTCTCTAAGTTTAGTCATTTTTTCCTCTTTAATTTTTATTTCAACTTTTAAAGTATACCACATTTTCAACAAAATGGCAGAACTCAGCTGATTGTAAACGTTTTTCAACAAGAAAAAGGTGCTGTCCACCTATAATTGGTCAGACACACCTTCTGTCATTAGTTATCAATTGTAAGTGCAAGACTAGCAGCTCCAATAATACCAGCATCATTTCCAAGCTCTGCTAATTTCACTTTTGTTGTACGGCGAACTTGTGGGAATGCATAACGTGTAAAGTATCCTTCAACACGGCTACGCAAGAATTCACCAGCTGCTGAAACACCACCACCGATTACAACTGAATCTGGGTTAAGAATGTTTGAAATGTTTGCTGTTGCAAGTCCGAGGTATTGAGAGACTTTATCAACAATGCTATTAGCAAACTTATCACCTTCAGCAGCAGCTACGAAGATATCTTTACTTGTCACTTGCTCACCATTATCTACAGCAGCTTTAATAGAAGAGTTCCCTTCGTATCCTTCTGCCAAATGACGTGCTAAACGTACAACACCTGTTGCTGAAGCTACAGTTTCCAAACACCCCTTGTTTCCGCATGTACATTCAAATCCTGTTTCAGGTTCAACAATAATGTGACCAATTTCACCACCAGCACCGGCAACACCATGAATTAAATTACCATCAGCGATAACACCGCCACCAACACCTGTACCCAATGTTACAAAGACAACATCTGGATTGTTAGCACCAGCACCAACCCAACGTTCCCCCAGTGCAGCCACATTAGCATCATTATCAATAGCGAATGGAATACCAAGTTCTTTTTCAATGACAGAGCCAACTTCTTGAGTTTCTGCCCAGTTCAAGTTAAAAGCACCCGTTACTGTTTTATTTTCACGGTCAACTGCACCTGGAGATCCCATACCAATTCCAATGAAGTCTTCAGCAGTAAGTCCATACATTTCCAAACGGTGTTTCAAAGATTCTACAATGTTAGGAACGATGTGGCGACCATTTTCAAGCGTATTTGTCTCAATAGCCCATTTTTCTTGCACTTCACCTTCCGAAGTCAAAATACCAAACTTAACAGTTGTTCCACCAAGGTCAATTCCTAAGAGTTTTTTTGCCATTTTCTTTCTCCATTTCAATGCGATGTTCACGTCGTAAAATCATTTCAGCAGTAAGATAGTTGTCCTTGTCCACTAAACCATTCTGGTAGAGGGCTTCTAATTCAATCTTCATCATTTCGATATCATAGAGCCTTTTCCCTAGGTAAACCACTATGCCAAACTGTTTCAACAACTGTTGAACGTCATATAAAGTTTTCATAGCAATATTTTAGCAAAAAGCTTCTGCCATGACAAGATAGTTTTGAAAACCTTTACAGATTATTGTATACTTCAAGACTTAAAAAACCTAAGTCATTAAGACTCAGGTTATTGACAGTTTGGACAAATCCCATGTAATATCATCTGTTCACGAGTAATGCGAAAACCAGTTTGTGATTCTACCTCTTCCTTGAAAGACGGAATCGGTAGGTCTAAGTCGGTAATGTGACCGCATTTTTCACAAACAATATTTAAGTGATCATGTCCCATAAAATCATAATAGGTTGTATTATCATTATTAACCTTAATTTCAGAGACAATTCCTTCTTCAACCAATACCTTCAGGTTGTTATAGACTGTCGCCAAACTCATCCCAGGATTGTCAGGGAGAAGATCATAATATATCACATCTGCACTAGGGTGTTGATCAGACATCATCAAATAGCGAATAACAGCTTTACGAGATTCCGTCAACCGAATTCCCTTAGCTTTTAACTGATTTAGGACATCTTCATAAACGCCTAGACTACGTCGATGCTCAGACATATCTCCGCCTCCCTTCTTCTAAAAGTATTTTACGTCTATTATACACTTTTAGAGGAACTCTTGACAATCATCTTAACTCAAAAATGCTTATCTCAAGCCTGGCGCTTGTCCAAGCTCAGCAGTCAACATCCAGATTGTCTTATCAATTTCAGATTTAGCTGCAGTGAAGATATCATTTGAAGGAGCATCTCCTTCTTCATCTGTGATATCCAAACCAACTTGGAACAATACTGACAAATATTTGTATGTATCAACCAATAATTGAATTTGATCAGACATTGGTTTATCAAATGTACCAGTAGTTTCAGTCAAGCCTGAATTAGATGAAAATTCTACCAAAGTTGAGTATGGTTCCCCACCGATAGTAATCAAACGTTCACTAATAACATCAAGATGAGCATTCAAACTATCCATCAATTCATCCATTTTTGGATGAAGATAGAGGAAACCAGGACCACGCATATACCAATGAACTTGGTGAACAATTGAAGCTGCTACAGACAAATCAGCAACTGCTTGATTCAAAACTGCTTTAGTTTTTGTATTTGTTGGAGTTTCAGCTTGTTGGTTAACTGTTTCATTGATTGTTTCTTTAATTGAATCTACCATATTAAATCTCCTTATTTAGAATTACTATTATTTACACTTTTATTTTAGAATATTTCTAAATAATATGCAAGTGAAATGCTTTTTCTCATTCTTTTTCGAATAATTAGGTATGTTAAGCATTATTTATTTTTTTCTAGGAGCCTCTTTAGGCTCATTTATCGGACTAGTTTGTGATCGTTTTCCTGAGAACTCGATTATTTTTCCTAGTAGTCACTGTAGCCATTGCAAGCATCAGTTGCGTTTTTCCGAGATGATTCCTATCCTCTCACAACTTTTCTTAAGATCTCGATGTCGTTCATGTCAGTCTCCTATCCCTTTTCGTTACCTCTTTATGGAAATATTTTGTGGGGTAATATGTCTTCTATATTTCTATGACTTTTTAAGTCTTGAAGTAACCTACTTTCTTTACTTCAGCCTTTGTTTATCTATTTTTGATTTGAAACAGAAATCCTATCCACTTCTGATTTGGATAGTTGGAACAGTCCCACTCCTATTCATGGGCAACTATTACCTCACATT
The DNA here is from genome assembly GCF_000525585.1 of Streptococcus sp. ACS2. Taxonomy (NCBI): domain Bacteria; kingdom Bacillati; phylum Bacillota; class Bacilli; order Lactobacillales; family Streptococcaceae; genus Streptococcus; species Streptococcus sp. ACS2. The sequence continues at coordinate 101,666 of NZ_JALT01000031.1, read as the reverse complement.
TGCCATAGGGATACTCCTCGCTTTCCTTTCTTTTATAAAACATCTAAACATTGGGGAAGGTGATTTTCTCTACTTAGCAAGTGCCTCACTTATTTTCCCATTTTCAAAAATACTTCTAACTATCGAGCTTGCGTGCCTATTAGGGCTAGCGTACTTCCTTATACGAAGAAATCTTAAGGAATGTATCGCATTTGTCCCATTTCTTTTTCTAGGGATTGTACTTCTTACCTTTTATTCAATTGTATAGAAAAAAGCCGATAAACTCGGCTTTTTTTATTAGTTCATATTAACACGGTGCCACTCATTAATAACATAAGAGAGCATTCCTAATTGTTGGAGACCCCAACCGCTGATTTCATCTGAATTTTCAGTTGATCCACCAAGGTAACGTGTATAGATTGCAACCATATAAGGTGTATCTTCCATAACGATAGCATCAACGTTAAGTGCTTCACGGACATAACCTGGTTTTTGATAAATTGTCAGATTAGGAAGATATGTCTTGTAGTACTCATTAGGGAATGACTCACCAATGTAGTGGAGAATATCCTTGTAATTATCTTGGTGTTTCCAAAGGTAATCCAAAACTTGGATGTAATAATCCGTCGTTGTCTTATTACCATGCATTTGGATAGTTTTCACTTCACCTTTTGATTTACCATATTTATCAAGCATACCATAGAATTTTTCCATACCACCAAGGCGTTCCGCCAAAGCATAGGCTGGAGTATTCTCAGAGTAAACAAGAGAATACTCTTGCATTTCTGGAATAGTCATTGAACCGCCGAAAGCAGCAACATAATTATCATGTTCGCCTTGATACTCATACTCAGTATTAGTAATATCAAAACGTTCAGTTAAAGAAAGTTTACCTTTATTAACTTCATCCATGACAAGCATGTTTAGTGGCAATTTATAAGTTGATCCTGCAGTCATTGGCTGAGTATCATTCATAGAGAATTGCTCATTTGTCTTGGTATTTTTATATGAAAAGGCAATTTGGCTAGACTCGATACCTTGGTCAGCCATAAAAGCTTCAACCACTTGGTTCAATGTCATGTTAGCATAGTCATAATACAAGCCATTACCATTCATGGTATCTGCATCTGCTTCCATGACTGCTTGTTTAGCTTCGGCTGATTTATTAGTTGGAGTTACCTTTTCCTCTTTTTCTTTGTCTTCTTTTTTAGTGACTTTAGAACTAGAGCCGAAGATATTTCCAAGGCTACCGGTGTGACCAGCTTGTTTACCACGTCCTGCTAAAGCAAGCATAGCAACAAACAAAAGTATTACCAGAACACCTAGGAAGGCTAAGATAATATATGCTTTTTTATCATCACGAGATGATTTTGATTTAGATTTCTTAGAGCGTCTACTTCTAAGTGCCAAGGTTTCAGTTTTTGTTTCTTTTTCCTTGTGCTCAACTGGTACTACTGTTTCTTCAGCTACTTTTTTGTCTGCTGATTTTTTAGAAACCTTTTTTGTATCTTTTTTCGCTTCTTTTTTGTTGGCCTTTTTAGCGCCTTTTTTGACATCTTTTTTAGTATCTTTAGTGTCTTTCTTGACGTCTTGTTGAAGGTCTTGTTTTACCGAATCTTTCTTTTTATCTTTAGTTTTTCGGCGACTTCCACTGTACTTCTTGCTTGAATGTTTTTTCTTTTTTTTCATAACAATAATAGTTTAAGCTATAATTCACTAAAAAGCAAGGAGATTTTACAATCATATTACAAAAAAATTATCCTCTTTTATTGAGGATAATTTTAAACTTATTTAGCTGCTGCATAAAGCTCAGCAACTTTATTCCAGTTAATGATTTCAAAGAAAGCTTTGATGTAGTTTGGACGTACGTTACGGTAGTTTAGGTAGTAAGCATGTTCCCAAACATCAAGCGCCAAGATTGGTTTCTTACCGTCTGAGATAGGAGTGTCTTGGTTAGCAGTTGAAACAACTTCAAGTTTACCTTCATCGTTAACAACAAGCCATGCCCAACCTGAACCAAAACGAGTTGTTGCTGCTGCTGTGAAAGCTTCTTGGAAGGCTTCAAATGATCCGAAAGCTTCGTTAATAGCAGCTGCTACTTCAGCAGTTGGTTCTTGTTTTTCAGGAGACAAAAGTTCCCAGAAAAGTGCGTGGTTAAGGTGTCCACCACCATTATTAATAAGTGCTTGACGAATATCAGCTGGGATTTGTTCCACATCAGCCAAAAGTGCTTCAATGTCTTCACCAATTTCTGGGTGTTTTTCAAGAGCAGCATTAGCATTTGCTACATAAGTTGCATGGTGTTTATCGTGGTGAAGAGTCATTGTTTCAGCATCAATGTATGGTTCCAAAGCATCATATGCGTAAGGAAGGTCTGGAAGAATAATTGCCATAGTAAAGGTCCTCTTTTCATTTTTTCTTCATTTTACCGCAAAGTGGTAGAGCTTTCAAAAATTTTGCTTACAAAATCATAGAAAACTCTAAACCTCTAGCGGTTTGATAGAATTTTTAAAAGTGCTAAATCAAACAAGTAGTCTTTATCTAAAGTTCCTGTTTTTATCTGGTAATCTGTCTCTACTAAAATCTTAATCGTCATCTTTAAGAATGCTACTGATAAGGGACGGCTATCTCTCAGTGCGAAACGAACCTGAAACTGATTAACTTTACGCCCTAGATAATCTGAGAGACTTGAAACAATTTGCTGCTCACTTTTACCTTGAGCAGATAAAAGTTTAACCTGTAAATAGGTACGAAACTGTCCCAACATAACAGCAATCAACTTAATCTCATCTTCACCCTGCAGCCGTAAATCATGAACCAATTCACTAACGCTCTGAATCTGTCCTCGTATAAGAAGTTGCGTCATATCAAAAATGTTATCTTGCAAACTTTTCGGAATGGCCTCAGCAATATCTTGTGATGAGATGTTTCCTTCCGTTTTATATCCCTTTAGAAAAGCTAAGTTTTTTTGAACATCTGAAAAATCAAAATTTGACTTGATCAAAAGTTCCTCAAAGACTCCTGTATCAAATGTAAGCCCCTCTTGATGTGCCTGCTTTTGAAAATAGGTTCTAAGTTCTGCATCTTTTAAAGGACTAGCTTCAAGCACCATGGCATCACGTTTGAGAAGTTTGACTAAACGACGCTTTCCATCTAGCTTTCCTGCAGACATTAAGACAAGACGAGTTGTTTCAACAGGAGACTCAAGATAATTTTCAAGACGCTTCAACTCTTTCTCATCCAGATACGACTTTTTAGCAGTAGTCATATCTGCGAAATGATCAAAAATGACCACCTTCTCATCTGCAAAAAAAGGCATACTTTCTAAATCGAGCTCAGCATCTTGATAATCAGTCTCTGACATATCAAAATAAGAATAGGTCAAGTCACTGGGATCGAAACCAATTTGTTTTAAAAATTTTTCTTTAGCTTGACTATACTGCCCTAAATCCTCACCAGCCAAGACAGTTATCATGGGAAGCTTTTCTTTGGACAGCTTTTCAATCGTTTCCATAGCAATCATGGTCCTATTATAACAGAAATTTTCCCATAACAAAAAGCCCACCACTAAAGTGATGAACTTTACTTGATTAACCAGAGTTACGAAGACCTGTTGCAATACCATTGATGGTAATGTGAATAAGGCTAATTTCGTCATCAGTCAAATCATTGTTACGAAGACGTTTAATCAATTCAATTTGGATGTAGTTCAAGACATTGAAGTATGGCAAACGGAAGTCCAAACTTGCTTTAAGTGACGGACTCTCATCTAGGAAGCCATCATGTTTTTCAATCGCAAGAATGACATCTTTAGTCAACTGCCACTCATCCAAAATAATATTGAAGACACTACGAACTTCTTCACTTTCTGCCAATTGTGCATAGTGGAAGGCGATATTCATATCTGATTTTGAAAGCACCATGTCTACGTTTGACAAAAGTGAACGGAAGAATGGCCATGTTTCAAACATATGTTGAAGTTTCTCGAGGTTGCCTTCTTCAGCTTGGATAAAGCGATTAAAGGCAGAACCCACACCATACCAACCTGGGAACATGATACGGTTTTGTGACCATGAGAATACCCAAGGAATCGCACGAAGACCAGAAATTTCAGTAATAGTCTTACGAGCAGCTGGACGAGAACCAATATTCAAACTTGACACTTCTTTGATAGGACTAGCTTCAAAGAAGTAATCGTAGAAATGTTCATTTCCAAAGACAAGGTCACGATAAATAACATTTGAATCGTGAACAATTCCGTCCATAACCTCACGGAAATCAACCAATTCTTCTGGATCGGCAATTTGACGTGTCACCATACGGTCAAGAGCAGCTGAAACAAGCATTTCAAGATTGTAGTAAGCAGCATCCTTGTTGCCATATTTATTACCGATAACCTCACCTTGTTCAGTCAAACGGATACGGTCTTTAATGGTACCAAACGGTTGAGACGTAATGGCATCGTATGATGGGCCACCACCACGACCGACAGTACCACCACGACCATGGAAGAAGGTAATCTTAATACCACGCTCTTCACCAATCTTAGTCAATTCGTTTTGAGCTTTGTAAAGCGTCCAACCTGAAGACAAGTAACCACCATCTTTGTTAGAGTCTGAGTAACCCAACATGATTTCTTGGTAGTTATTGCTATTCTTAATCCAACGTTTAACGATATCATAACCAAGGTATTGTTTCATGATATCATTAGAGTTTTCCAAGTCTTCGATAGTTTCAAAAAGTGGAACGATTTGGACACGCGCACGTTCTGTATCAACCAAGCCAACTTCTTTAAGAAGGATAGCCAACTCAAACATATCAGAAACGCTCTCAGTGTGAGAGATAATATGTTGTTTGATGACATCTTCACCAATATAGTCTTTCAAGAGACGAGCTGTACGGAAGATTGCCAATTCTTTTTCAAGAATTTCTGACTTAGGCACATTAGTTGATGACAAAGTACGAGGATCTTCTTGCAATTCTTTGAGAAGAACCGCAACCTTTTCAACCTCAGTCAATTCACTATAGTTATCAACAATATTAGCAGACTTAAGCAATTCTGCCACACAAGTTTCATGAACGCTTGAATCCTGACGCATATCGATTGTAGCAAGATAGAAACCAAAGACTTCTACAGCTTGGAGAAGCTCTTCAAAATCACCTGAAATTAAGACAGCATCGTCGTTTTCAAGAAGTGAATTTTTGATTGCCAAAAGATCATCATGGAAATCCTCAGCTGTTTCATAAAATTCAGTCGTTTGTTGTGAGACAGCTTGAAGACTTTGGCTGAGACGTTGTTGCACGTAATCAGCTACTACTTCACCCGTTGAAGCTGAGCCTAGACGAACATTTTCAGAAAGACGTTTAGCAACTCTTTCCTTGCTAAAGTTTCCTTCTTTAAAGAAAAGAAGTGTCTGAATCAACTTAGACTGGATGTAACTGAAAGCACGACGGTAAGGTTCATTTTCACGATAAACAGATGTATCTGGAGAATGTTTCGCCATCTCTGCTACTGTATCTGAAACCTCAGTCAAGCGTGATGAGAGGGAGAATGAACGGTAAAGATTATCAACTTTTTCGATATAGTAATTGAGGATAACTTCACTTTGTACTGTTGCAGAAAGTTTAAGAGTTTCTGCTGTTACAAATGGGTTCCCGTCACGGTCACCACCAATCCACATCCCCATAGTAATAGGTGTTGGATTGTCAAGTTTGATACCTTTTTCAACCGCTAAACGTTTGAATTCATGCGATAAGTTCGTAATCGCCTTAATCAATGAGGAGTTATAATACTCCATAACGTTAGTGATTTCGTTTTTAACCTTAAGTTTTTTCTCACGAATGATATCTGTTTGCATCATGATTTCTACATAACGACGCAAATCTGCATACCATTTATCCTTGTTGATAAGACCAGCCTTAACATCACGATGCTTACGGAGAAGTTCGTGAATGTGGTTAGTCAATTCAAGCATGGTTTTACGTTGAACCTGAGTTGGGTGGGCTGTCAATACCGGCACGACATTGACATGTTCAAGAATGTCACGTGCATTTTCACTTTCAGCGACAACATCAAAGGTTTCAGACAACTTACCTAGATAAGATTCATCAATATTGTTCTTGTGGTTGACTTCATAAGCCAAATCCACGTCTTCAGAGATATTAATCAAAAGAGGTAACAAAGAGAAATAACGTGATGCAACGACCATATCGTCATTTGTCATTTCTGAAATGGCTTGTGTAAGGGCCACATAGTCACCTTCATCATAAAGTTCAACCAAATGTTGGATAGTTGTGAGACCTTGCTCTCCAGCCATGCCTCGTGTTGCATCATCCAACAATTCTTTCAAGATACCAACTTCTTCAGAGATGATTTCCTGGTTGTTACTGCTTTCCAATTTGTTAAAAGCCAAACCTTATTCTCCTTACTTTATGTAGTACCCTCTTATCATATCACTTTTAAAACAAAAGTAAACTATTTTCCTTTAAATCGTCAGTTATTTTGCAATTTTCCGACTTTTTCAAACAAATTTTCAAGGCTATTTCCGAACTTTATAAAAAAGACTCTGAAACAGAGTTCAGAATCTTAATTATACTTTTCTTGATAGAATTTGATTTCATCGCCATCTTCAACCTTAAGTTGGTTGGCTGCTTTTTCACCAAGTTTACCATTGACATCAAACATCCAATAGATTCCCTTATCTTTATCTTGAGAAATACCATCAATCTCAGTGATGAAGCCATCGTTTTCTTGAACAGGATATACCTCTTCCAATACATCAAGCACTGTATCACCTTTTTGGATTTCTACTGATTTTTTCTTACTTTCCTTATCTGTTTTCAAAATCAAAGTCACTTGACCTTGAACCTTAGACTGATGATTATTTGTGCTGCTAGTAAGTTTAGCTGCCTCATTTTTTCCACAGGCTACTAGAGTAACAAGTGATAAAGCAAGAAAAATATATGTCGCTATTTTTTTCATTTCAAAAACCTCCTAAAAATAGACTGGATGAATGGATAGAATAGAAGCGTCGATACTGCATGATAGGTGTCGTAAAGAAGACCAGAGATAACAAAGGTAAGACCACTCTTAAATAGGAGGCCATAACTGTAATCCATGAGAACTCCGTAGAGAAAGGACAAAAGAGTTACCAAAGCTATCTGCCAAACAAGTGATAACCTAGGTGCAATCAAACTCCAAAGAGCCATCAATACTCCGAAAGCCAGAATCTGATTAAAGACCCAGGGACCAAAACCAAAGATGAATCCTGAGATGGCCATGGTTAAAGCCATAATCAAGAGACCATCTACCAAGCCCAAATAAAGAACAGCCACAAAAAACATAGCTGTAATAGGCTGAATATTTGGCAATCCTATAAATGCTGACCGTAATCCTACTGCCAGAGCTGACAGAATAGCTATCCGAGCCATTCGTTGAATCGTTAATTTCATATATCTATTATGCCAGAAATAAGGAAATATGACTAGTTTTAAAAAATAAAAACTAAAGATTTCTTGAAATACAAAGTGAGATCGTACAAATTGTAGAAAATAACATTCCTTGTTGCCTCTCCCAAATATCAAACAGTTTGAGCAGGCTGAATATTTGATATAAAAAGTGTTCTCTCATTCACTATCCTCTGTCACCTTGATAACAGTAAATAATTAAGTTCAATTAATTATAAAAGTTAACTTGACTTAATTTTTATTTTAAAGTATATTAAACTCAAGGAGGTAGCTAATGATTCAAATTGAAAATATTAATGTGTCTTACCAACAGACATTAGCTCTGGATAATATCACCTTAAACTTGGAGGGACCTAGTATTACTGGGATTATTGGACCAAATGGTGCTGGTAAATCAACTCTAATTAAAGCATTAATTGGTATTATTCCTCACTCTGGAAAAATCCTTTTCAATAAACAACCTATTCGTCAGCAATTGAATCGTATTTCCTATGTTGCACAGAAGGCTGATATTGATTTTAACTTTCCGATTACTGTCAGAGAGTGCATCTCTCTAGGACTCTATCCCAAAACCAAGTTCTTTAAACGTCTATCTAAGAGTGATTGGTCTAAGGTCACAGATGCTTTAACACTACTTGGTCTAAATGATTTGGCCCATCGACAAATAAGCCAATTATCAGGAGGCCAATTTCAACGTGTTCTAATCGCTCGTTGTCTTGTACAAGAGGCTGATATTATTTTATTAGATGAACCCTTTGTAGGGATTGACTCTGTTAGCGAAGATATTATCATGAACACCTTGAGAGAACTTAGGGACAAAGGTAAGCTTATTCTTATTGTCCACCATGATTTGAGCAAAGTTCCTCATTATTTTGACCAAGTTATCCTCCTAAATCGTAAACTGATTGCTAGTGGGCCTACTAATCTTGTTTTTAATGAGGATAATCTCCGTAAAACCTACGGTAACAGTTTATTTTATAAAGGAGATGTAAATGATTTCTGAATTTATTGATGGTTTGCTAAATTTCCACTTCTTACAAAATGCTCTTATAACGGCTTTAGTTATTGGAATTGTCGGAGGGGCTGTTGGTTGTTTTATTATTCTAAGAGGCATGTCGCTTATGGGTGATGCGATTTCACATGCAGTTCTACCTGGGGTAGCCATTTCCTTTATCTTGGGTATTAACTTTTTCATAGGAGCTATCATCTTTGGACTTTTAGCTTCTACAATGATTACCTATATCAAAAGCAATTCCATTATTAAGAGTGACACGGCAATTGGGATTACCTTTTCGAGCTTTCTAGCTCTCGGTATTATTCTCATCGGTGTTGCTAATAGTTCCACAGATCTCTTTCATATTCTCTTCGGGAATATTCTAGCTGTACAAGACATGGATATGTGGATAACGATTATCGTTTCACTTCTCGTACTAGCAACTATTACAATCTTCTTTCGCCCTCTACTCCTAACATCCTTTGATCCAATTTTGGCCAAGTCTATGGGAGTTAAGGTCACCTTCTACCACTACTTACTTATGGTTATTCTAACTTTGGTTTCTGTAACTGCCATGCAGAGTGTTGGCACTATTCTTATTGTGGCACTTTTGATTACACCGGCTGCCACTGCCTACCTTTATGTTCATAGCCTAAAAACAATGATTCTTCTCTCATCAGGATTGGGGGCTCTGGCATCTGTTCTAGGTCTTTTTATCGGCTATAGTTTTAATATTGCAGCTGGTTCGAGCATTGTATTAACGTCTGCTCTACTCTTTCTCATCAGCTTTTTCATCGCCCCAAAACAAAGTGGCATGAATAAAACTTCTAAACAATAAAAAATAGGATGAAAATAATATGAAAAAAATACTATCAACAATAGTACTACTACTTTTAGCGGTAGTTACTCTAACAGCTTGTACCAATAAACAAGGCAGTAACAAGGATAAATTACGAGTCGTTACGACCAATTCCATTATTGCTGATATCACCAAAAATATTGCCGGAGATAAAATCACTCTCCACAGTATTGTCCCCGTTGGTAAGGATCCTCACGAATACGAACCCCTTCCTGATGATGTAAAGAAGACCTCACAAGCTGATTTGATTTTTTACAACGGTATCAATTTAGAAACTGGTGGAAATGCTTGGTTTACTAAGTTAGTCAAGAATGCTCATAAGACAGAAAATAAAGATTATTTTGCAGTTAGTGATGGTGTTAAGGTAATTTACCTTGAAGGTCAATCAGAAAAAGGTAAGGAAGATCCCCACGCTTGGCTTAATCTGGAAAATGGGATTATTTATGCTCAAAATATTGCCAAGCAACTGATTGCTAAGGACCCTAAAAACAAGACCTACTACGAAAAGAATCTAAAATCCTATACTGACAAACTTAGTAAACTGGACCAAGAAGCTAAAGAAACATTTAACAAGATTCCCGATGAGAAAAAACTGATTGTCACTAGTGAAGGATGCTTCAAATACTTCTCTAAAGCCTATGGCGTACCATCCGCCTACATCTGGGAAATCAATACTGAAGAAGAAGGTACACCAGATCAAATCAAAACACTTGTTGAAAAACTGCGTCAAACCAAGGTACCAGCTCTCTTTGTCGAATCTAGTGTCGATGAACGCCCTATGAAAACAGTCTCTAAGGATACCAATATTCCTATCTATGCAAAGATCTTTACAGATTCTATTGCTGAAAAAGGGCAAAACGGTGACAGCTACTACAACATGATGAAATATAATCTGGATAAAATCACCCAAGGCTTGAATCAGTAAAAATCTTATCTAAGAAACATTCTGTATTCTTATGATAAATCTGTTATACTAAGGTGAGACTATTTTCAAAGGAAGAGAAATGACACCTAACAAAGAAGACTACCTCAAATGTATCTATGAGATTGGTACTGAAGAAGGCAAAATAAGTAATAAGGAAATCGCAAACCGTATGCAGGTGTCTCCACCTGCTGTGACGGAAATGATTAAGAAATTGATTTCAGAAGACCTCATCATCAAAGACAAAGTCAAGGGCTATCTTCTAACGAAAACTGGTAAAATCAATGTCGCTGAACTCTATCGGAAACATCGCCTCATCGAAGTCTTTTTGGTGGACCACTTGCAATACACTTGTGATCAAATTCATCAAGAGGCTGAAATTTTAGAGCATACTGTCTCTGATCACTTCATCGATGCGCTTGACCGCCTACTCAATTACCCTCAAACCTGTCCACACGGTGGGCAAATCCCCAAGTCAGGTCAGCTCATAGAGGAAATCTACAACCAGACTTTTACACAGGACCTTGCTCCTGGAGAATATGTCCTTCGTCGAGTTCAAGATCAAATTGATCTACTCCATTATTTGAAGACTGTCGGTCTTAAAATTGGAACACCTTTTACCTTTGAAGGCTTTGACCTTTTCACACAACTCTACCGACTTCATATTGATGGAAGGGACATCCAAATCCCAGAAGCCATTGCTGGCAATCTTTATATTGAATCAAACTAAAAAAGCGAGGCTGACAGACACCCTTAGAAGTGTCATCAGTCTCACTTTTTTTACATTTGTTTCAAGCGTTCCACCCGTTCTGAAATTGGTGGGTGGGTATAAAAGAGCTTCTGCAAACCAGATTCTTTTTTAGGGTCATTGATAAAGAGGGCTGCGCTAGCATCATCCACGTGATGTTGCATTGGCGCACTATTATCAAGTTTAAGCAGAGCGTTAATCATACCTTGTGGGTTACGTGTCAATTCGACGCTAGAAGCATCAGCTAAAAATTCACGCTGGCGTGAAATAGCCAACTGAACCAGGGTAGCTGCCAAAGGCGCCAGAATAATGGCAATCAAAGAAATAATGAGAAGAATAATTTCCAAACCGCTACTTCCATTACGGTCATCATCATTTCTACGACGGCCTCCACCCCAGAACATCATATTACGAGCCATCCCAGCTAGCATGGTAATGGCAGATGCTAAGGCAACTGCTATGGTAGAGATTCGGATATCGTAGTTGCGAATATGACTCACTTCATGTCCAATAACTCCTTCAAGTTCCTCACGATTCATAACCGCAAGAAGACCTGTTGTAGCAGCTACTGCCGCGTTCTTAGGGCTTGATCCAGTCGCAAAAGCATTCATTGAAGGATCATCGACAATAAAGACACGTGGCATCGGTATTTGTGCCACCATAGCCATATCCTCAACAACATGATAAAGGTTCGGAGCGGTTTGTTCGTCAACCTCTCGTGCACCATTCATAGCCATAACGACATTGGTTGATTGGAAAATCATGGTAACGGCATAGATAAAACCGATAACTAGAGCAAGAATCAGACCACCGAAGCCTGAACCTAACCAAAGATAGCCGACACCGTAACCAACAAGGCCCAACAAGAGGAAAAAGACCAGGAGCAAAAGCCAAGTCTTTCTCTTATTTCGAGCAACCTGATCAAATAACATATTAGTTACCTAGTCCACTGAAATCAACCTTAGGAACAGCTTTTTCTTCTTCTGGTGTTTCAAGGAATTCAGCAGCCTTAAAGCTAAACATTTTAGCAATAACATTACTTGGGAAGGTTTCCAATTTCACATTGTAGTTACTTGTCACACTGTTATAGAGTTGGCGTGAATAGGCAATTTTGTTTTCAGTGTTCGTCAACTCTTCTTGAAGCTGGCTGAAGTTGGCACTAGCCTTAAGATCAGGGTAACTTTCAGCTACGGCAAAGATTCCAGAAACCTGACGAGTCAATTCATCACTGGCACGCATAGCTTCTGCAGGAGAAGTCGCAGCTGCTACTTGATTACGAAGTTCTGCTACTTTTTCAAGCGTTGAACCTTCATATTTAGCGTAACCTTTAACTGTTTCAATCAAGTTAGGAAGGAGATCATTACGACGTTTCAATTGAACATCAATTTGACTCCATGCCTCCTTGGTTTGCATACGGCTTTTAACCAAGCCGTTATAACTTGTAATAACAAAAATCACAAGAACAACAATAATGGCAATAATAATCCAAATCATATTTAGTTTCCTTTCTTATACTTAAAAAGAGTCGGTACGACTTCTCTTACAAGTATTTTGATAGTCTCAGTATATCAAATTTTCAGATAAAAGTGGTAAAATGTGAGCCGTTTTACAAAAAAAACTGGACATCTTGTCCAGCTTTTTTTATTACTCTTTAGACGTGTGTCGTTTGCCTTGGGCTAGGGCATCTGCTTCTGTCATAGTAACGACATTTGCTTTGTTGGTGTTGCTAGGCATACTATTGATGTCATACCAATAAACATCTGCTGTTCCATGACGCGCCACATAAACTGTTCTATTCTCTTCTTGTATAGGTTGCACAGGCTCTGGTTCAGAACTTGGTTGTTCAGTCACCTGTGAACTCTCAGAACTAGGCTCAGATGGTGCTTCAGTAAATTCAGTTACCTTATTTGTTGCTGTCCCATCTGCATAATTGATTTCTGCATTTGGTGATTGGTTATCTAAGACAACATGTGTAACTCCCTGACTATCAAGAGTCTCCTTATCTCCACCAAGTTTAATTTCCAAGAGATTTCCAGAACTATCGATACCAACATACTGAAGTTCCACTTGACGAGGCAACAACTCGTCTCCACTGTAGATAGCTGTTACCTTATAATCTAACCAATAGTTAGGGTGGAGTGCCAGCCAGTTATCCAAGCGATTCTCGTAATAAAGCATGCCTGACTGATTACCTTCGTCGGTTCCTTTATAATTTCCAGAGTTCAACCAGGCAGTCATAGGTACTAAATTCTTGCCCTCGTCATTGACACCAGAAAACTGATAGCCAATCAAATGTCCTCGATTCATTAACCAAGATTTTGATTTACCATCACCATAATAAAACTTATAGTTATGCCATCCTACAGGATCATATTTTATTTTACCGGGACGCTTATTCTTCGGCTCGTCCTTATCTTGTAACTGTATATGAGCACTGTGGGCACGTCCTAACTGGTCCTTCTCCTCCATGACAAACTGCTTTTGACCATTAAAAGTCAAGATACCATTGTTCTCATCCGCTTGAACCACTTGAGAGCTCACAGCCGAAGATTGTTTGCTAGTATCAAATGAAAATCCGAATCCTAAAGTAAATACTAAAACAAGAAGAGCAAATATACAAATCCTACTATTTCTTTTTTCTTTCATCATCTTAACTCCTTAATTTTTCTTATCACTTTAATTATACAGGACCAAATCAAAGCAGATGATTAAAAATAAAGAATAATGATATTAGGTATCTTAGAGCTTGCTTAAAACAAAAAAACACCCAATTTAATGGATGTTTCTTACCTATTATTTACCTGCTTTTTTACCTTGTTTTGTAAGATAAACTGTAGATATACTTAGTGCTGCAGCAACTCCGACAAGAAGGAAGACCGTTGTCGTATTAGACTTACCTTTTTCTTTTGAAGTGCTAGCTTGGCTTTCAGAACTCTTGGCTACCTGTTTTGCCTCAGTTGCTTTATCAATACGGGCGACATTCTTAGGTGTGTCATCCTTCTGGCTTTCCGCCAATTCTGACAAATCACTGCTAATCTCTTTGGCAACACCTTCAGAGCTCGTAAGTGATGCCGCTTCTGAAGCTAATGTTTCAGAGGCCATAACCGCCATGACTTTACTTGCAATCACATCCACAGACTTCTCAGTCAAAAGAGAATTAAAGCGAATAGCTTCTGAGGCGAGCTGACTGCTTGTTACAGAGATTTTTAGGTCATTGTTATAAGCGACTTGACTATTTGGCGAGATGCTGACAACTTCAGATGTACGTGCTGTTGTTGGAGCTTCAGAAACTTTGACATCGACCTGACTTGTTGAACCTTTTTCAATAACTTCTGAAGAAACCTCGCTAATCGGATCCTTTTGTGTACTTTCTGAAGTTGGAGATTTCTCTGGGCTGTCAGAAGTAATTGCTACGTCAACCTGACTAGTAGATGAAGCTACCGAAGTTTCCTCATTATTTGGTGACTCAGAGGCTGGAGCAGTTGAGCTTGCCTCACTCTTTGGGGTTTCTGATGTTGAAGTCTCAGAAACTACTTCACTAGTTGATGCTTCGGAAACTGGAGTGCTTGAACCTACCTCACTCTTTGGTGTTTCTGAAACTGAAGACTCTGAGATTACTTCACTGTTAGAAGTCTCGGAAACTGGGGCTGATGAACTTTCCTCACTCTTTGGTGTTCCTGAAACTGAAGACTCTGAGATCACTTCACTAGTTGATGCTTCAGAAACTGGAGTGCTTGAACTTTCCTCACTCTTTGGGGTTTCTGATGCTGATGTCTCGGATACCACTTCACTGTTTGATGCTTCTGAAACTGGGGTGCTTGAACCTGCTTCACTCTTTGGTGTTTCTGAAACTGAAGTCTCGGAAGCTACTTCACTGTTTGATGCTTCTGAAACTGGAGTGCTTGAACTTGCTTCACTTTTCGGTGTTTCTGATGCTGAAGTTTCGGAAATAACTTCACTGTTTGATGCTTCGGAAACTGGGGCGCTTGAGGTTTCCTCACTCTTTGGTGTTTCTGAAACTGGTGCTGATGAACTTACCTCACTCTTTGGCGATTCGGAAACTGAAGTCTCTGAGACTGGATTATTGACAGGCTTTGGTTCAGGTTTTGTTGGAGAAACTGTTGAAACAGCTCCAACAATCGTCGCCTTATTGTCAATCGTATTATTTGATAAACGGATTTCTCCATTACCATTGTCACCCATCTCAAAGTTTTTGGTAATCACCGGCTCATCCAAGGTATTCAATAGCTTATTATCGTAGATATCAACATTCTTGATTGTTCCACGAACTTGTTGGAAATCAATGGCACCACGATGGAGGTTATAGAGGTCATTAGTTGTCCCTGAACGTAGAATGGTATTGTCATGAATCTTAATTCCAGAATCATTGAGGTCAAAATTGTGGCCTGCAAAGACTGTGTTTACGCGGATACCTGCTCCAGCAAAGACGTCCTTGATGAGGTTTCCTGAGATTTCATGACCCTTACCACCAAAAATACCGATACCAGCCGCACGCCAGCCTGATTCAATGGTGTTGTTGAGGAATTTATTATTTTCCTCGGCTGCGGCATTTGTCCCATCTGAAATACTTGACCAGATAGCCAAACCATCATCACCATTCCCACGGATGTTAGAGTTTTTAACCGTTGAATTCTTGGTTCCTTGAGCAAAGTTAATCCCATCAGCCAAGTTATTACGGATACGAGCGTTTTCAACAACAAGACCGTCCGTATACTTCATATTTCCCGTCTGGTCGTAGTCTCCAATCCACATACCGACTTCAAAGTGCTGAACCCAGATATCGTGAATTTTCGAATCCTTACCAAGTGTTCCCGAAATAGCCTTGTACTGTGCATCTTCGTTATAACGAGACGTCAAGTTGGAATCCATATAAAGATTGCTCAACTCAATGCCATTACTGTTATGACCGAAGACAATACCACCACCATAGCGTTTGTCACTTGTAAAGTGTAGTTGTGTATGCCAAACACCGGCACCTGAGATTTTTAGATTATCAGCTTCGATATTAACCTGTTTATCAAAATTGAAACGTCCTTCTGGAATATAGACAGATTTTCCGCTGGCTTTAGCTTCTTCCACAGCCGCAAGTAGGGCAGCAGTGTCATCACTATCATCATTGGCAGATGCACCCTTATCCACGATACTGATACTATTTTCACCTTGGGCAACAGGCGCTGGAGCCTGTTCAAGCTCAATAAAGTCAATACCGTAAGGGACATTGTCATCTTTCTTCTTAACTAGAGAAATCTTATCTCCAGATTTCAATTGGATATCCTTTAGGAGAAGACGTGTCTCATCAAAACGAAAACGTGCACTTGAACCATCAATGGCTTGATCATACTCATGGTCCCCTTTAAGGTACTGCCATGCTGAGTGAGATGACAAATCAAGATTACCAACGCTTGAACCATTGACCTGCACATCCAACTGACCTGATGCACCATCAGGTATTGTATAACGGACATTCAAAGCATTGGCTGGCTCAGTGACATTGAAAGTAACTGCCGCATCCTTTTTAGGAAGCTCAACATAAGTTTGGTTAGTCGCTTCCACAGCCGTAGATTCCATGTCCGTTGACTGTTGAATTGTAGCACCATTTTCAACACTTGCATTCTCTGCCTCATGAGTCGTATAAGGCATCTTTGCACCGTAACCATCAGTGCTGTACTCCTTGCCTTGACCTTGGTCCTCACTCGCATTGGTTAAGACATTTGCTGAAGTTTCTTGATTTTGTGAGTTGCTTGCCTCAACCAATTGATCAATGGTCGGAGTCTGTTCAGCTGCTTGAACAGTTGTTACCTGTGGCTGAGCTGGCATAATATTGGCAGGCTGTGACGCTTGCACAGTCTCAACTGATGCTGGTTCGGAAGTCGCCAATTGTGCCTTTGAGGCTGTTTGAGGTGTCTGTGCCTGATTTGAAGCATCAGTCAAATCACTAATCGTTTGTGCCTCATCAGCCTGAGCTGCTTGCCCATTGGCAAGAGCCATAAAGCCAATCAAAGCTGATGCTGCCCCAATGGAATATTTACGGATGCTGTACTTTGGTTTCGTTTTTCTTTCTTTAAACAAGTCTATTCTCCTGATACTTTTTTTCACAATCTCTCTATCTTAGGACCAAGCCGTCCTTTGAAATAAAATAAAGATTCCCTCATATTAAAGATTGTTAATAATGCTGTTGTTTTTCTTATTAAAAACAAACCAAAGTAAATTATAAGGGATGAAAAAGTAAAAAAAAAGGCTAGGCTATCCATTTTAACAAGGCCTTAACAAAATTGTCATATTAGAAAGTTCAGTCATTCACGTCTAAATTATAGTCTAAAAATGTCGCACAAAAAGGTGATTTCTTTCACGTGTAAGAAAGAAAAAACTCTAAATTTCCATAAAGGCTTATTTAGCAAGAGTTATCAGGCAAAACAATCAAAATGTTTTAAATTTGTTTTCTCAGATTGCTGTCAAACGTTTGACAGTCTTTTTTAATTTTACGCTTCAAAGTATTATTTTCCGAATGTTTTAGTATTACAAATGTTAAACACCCAAAAATAAAAAAAGAGACAATAATCTGTCTCTGATTTTTCAAAAAAATAACTAACCTAACTAGATTTTACGATAACAATCCCTCTAATTCTTCAAGCGATAGACCAGTCACATCTGAGACAACTTCTAGAGATAGACCTTTTGAGAGCATCTTACGAATCATTTCTAGTTGTCCCTCATAACGACCTCGCTCTAGTCCCTGCTCTAACCCTTTCTCTATGCCTTCTTCACGCGCTTCATCAATTGCTGTTTCCATGGTCATGTCATAATTTTCTTGAATACGTATGCGTTCATCAATCATCGCCTTTTCCTCCTGTGTCCAGCTGGATGAATCCAGTAATGAATCGGCATGCGTGACCGCTCGGCTAGGTGCCTTAGAAAATGGGAGATTTCCAAAGAACTCTAGCCACTGCCGCCCTTCATCCCTGATATGCTTATCTTTATTATACTTATCCAACTCTAAAAAGGCAATCTGAAGAAGGTTCTGCTGTTTCCCATCCTTATAGAAAGAATGCAGAGGCTTGCCCGTCCGACTATTGGCCATCCAATAAGTATTAATCGGGGACTCCTCATCTGGCAACAAGGTCTTTTCCAAGATAGCTATGCCATAAACCGGCTCCATCTGCTCATACATCTTATGCGTTTGTCCTTGTTGACGTAAGTGTTGTACATTTTCCACCAGCTGATTAGCCAAATAATAATGAAAACGATTGAGAAAATAATGCTGCTTACGCACCTGAATCTCAATGATAACCTCGGTTCCATCATTCAACTTGGCTCGAACATCCACCGAGGTTGAAAAGAGCTCATCCTCGTCAAAGTCCTTTTTATGAAGCTGTGTTCCCTCCAAAATCTGAGCATCCACAACATCTAAATCCAAAATATCTCGAATAAATGCCACCGTCACCTCAGGCAGGCTAAAAATCTTCTTAGCCATAATATCCAAGGTCGGTGAGACATGCTTGTGTCTTTTTTCCATTTACCTCTCCTTAAGAAAAAATAGAGGGTTGGCCCCTCTACTTCTACTATTCGGAAAAAGTAAATGAAAGCTTGCAACTACCCCTTAAATGCTTCCACAAAAGCCTTGAGTTCTTCGTCTGCTTCTTTGATCGTTCCATGAAGCTGACCAAGCATATCAAGAAGGGATGCTGTCTGACTTTCGATTGTCGCATTAGTCTCGTTAATCTTAGCCACAATCTCGGTCAAGGGCTCCACTTCTTCTTCCTCAAAGGTATCCACATAGCGAGGAATATTAAGGTTATAGTCATTTTCCACAATCTCTTCAAAGCTAGCCAGATGGGCAAACTTGTCCATATCCTCTCGGCTCTTATAGGCATTGAGAATCTTCCCAATATGAGCATCCGTCATGATGTTCTGATTTTTTCCCTTATCAAACTCCTTAGAGGCATCGATAAAGTAAACATCACGATTGGTGCGGTTCTTTTTGAGAATAATGACCGTCGTTGGAATACTGGTATTAAAGAAAATATTAGCAGGCAGTCCGATTACCGTATCAATAGCACCTTCTTCCAACAAAGCCTTACGAATGGTCCCTTCAGCATTACCGCGGAAGAGCACCCCATGAGGTAGGACGATGGCCATGACACCATTGTCTTGCTTCAAGTGATAGTAACCATGCAAGAGGAAGGCAAAATCAGCCTTAGACTTAGGTGCTAGTTTCCCAAATGGTGAGAATCGGGGGTCATCCATGAAACCTGAGCTAGCAGACCACTTGGCTGAATAAGGTGGGTTCATGAGAACACCGTCAAAGTTAGTCGGCTCTTGGGTTGGCCAATCTTCATCCAAGGTATCAGCGTTGTGTAAAAACTGGTTTTCAATCGGCACACCGTGCAGAATCATGTTCATACGTGCCAGGTTATAAGTTGAGGTGTTCAACTCTTGACCAAAGTAAACCACTGTCTGTGGTTGACGTGAATAGCGTTTGGCATTAAGCAAGAGCGATCCTGACCCCATAGTCGCATCATAAAGGGTAAAGCCTTGCTTGTCCTCACGACCTAAAAAGGCAATCTGAGTCATGAGCTTGGCTACAGGCTGGGGCGTATAGAACTCTCCTGCCTTCTTACCAGAGTCGGTCGCAAACTGACCTATCAAATACTCGTAAGCATCCCCAAGCATATCGCCCGCATGACCTGCCACATCTAGGACCGCCAACTCTTTCATTACAGCCGCAACTGTCTGGTTTTGCTTTTGAGGAGTCGCTCCAAGTTTCTTAGAGTAAAGGTCGATGTCTTCAAAAAGGTTTTCATAAAGCTCGTCACTCTGCTCAATATCACGGAAGCCCTGAGCCAAGTCCTCTAACTGAAAGCTTCCATCGTTCACTCGCTCCACTAAAGCCGTAAAGGTCAAGTCAGGATGAATGGCATAACTCATCTCATCAGTGATAACTTCCAAGAGCTCCTCGTGAGTCTCCTCGTCCTCGTAGTATTTACGATAGACCGCCAATGCCTCTTCCAAGCTCTCTGTCTCTTTCTCCATGGTCTCTGCCACGAAAAAGAGCATCTTGTCCGACAAATACTTGTAAAAGACCATGCCCAAGAGATAAGACTTATAGTCATTAGCATCCATTTTAGAGCGGAGCACATCCGCTGAGTTCCACAGAGCTTGGTAGAGCGACTGGGAGGTTTGTGTTGTTTCTGACATAATGTTTCTTTCTTTGTATTTTTAAATGTTATCCTATTAGTTCTAATAGCCAATCACGTTTACTTCCACTTCCTTGATGACTTGATATGAAATCTTGAAAATAGGAAGTTGGTAAATAGTGTTTTGACGTGGGTTGAAAATGCCTAGTTTTTCAATGGTTTGAAACTCTGGATGAATCGAACGCCTACCCATGAGATAGTAAATCAGTAGCTGCAAGGTATGGTCCTTGTTGGGCTTACCTGTTGTGACTTTTAAGTCCCAAAGGGTATCTTTGGTTAGGAAATCCCCATCACCAGTCGTTATGGTAGCCGTATAAGCCCCTTCCATGGTAAAACCATCCGCAGTCACAGGACCAAAGGCCTTGAAAAAGCTCAAACTACGCTCAACCATGATACGAATATTAGCAATAGTAGCCTGATCTGGAACAATCCCCTCCACTGGACGATAAAACAGAGGACCCGCACGAAAGGCACTATCAAAACCTACCAACTGACAAGCCTTAGTAATCGACAAATCGTCTAGCCCCTCGACATCATCCAGAAGATCAAAAGCCTTAGACTCCATCCTCATGGCCCTAGCACCAAGCAAGGAAATCTCAAAAGCTTCCTCAGCAGCTGTGCCATCCATGAAACGACTGAGATAGTCCACAGCAGTCCCAACCAAACTAGCCGCAATAGACTCCTCAGGATTAAGAACCTGACTATCATCAAACGTCGTCACTGTAAAAGTCTTAACAGGCAGATAACCACCACGAGGCTGCTTAATCTGTTTAATACGTTGTGTTACTGATACCTTGCTTTTCTTTGTTACAACCTAATGTAATAATTAATTTAATTTACGAGCATAATTGGCTTCCATTTGATGCTGAGTAATTGGATTCGTATAGAGCCTACCCAAAACTAATTTTAAAAAGCAAGTTAAGCTCTTATTTGAATTAATAATAAAAACTCCATTTTCTTCTTTAAATTCTTGTTGCGGGTATTTTGAGTAAGAAGTTAATAAAGTACTTTTCAGCGAATTATCACTTAAGTCAAGGTCTTCATCATCTTCTAAAAGTGCTAGCATCCTTAAATTGTTAGTTTTTATTTCAAAATCTGAGGTAAATTTTATTATATCAAATTGCTTGAAGTTATCTATCTCTATACTATTAGCCACACGATAATAATCATCTATATTTTTAAATAACCCATTTATTGTTCGAAAGTTTTTAAAGTACAGTTTGTTTATACCATCGAAATAAGCATCACACTCTGATTTAAGTTCGATACCATCTTCAATTACTGTTCTTTCGGCTTTTCCTTTTTTTGCTCTCCAGCTCAAAATAGACTTGTCAACCATTCTCTTCGATTTTGTTATTTTTTGAAAAACAATTTCTTGATTAAAATTTTTAAAGATCAAATTAATTTCCGAAAACTCAGATTTAGTTACACCATTAGTACTACATGTACTGGAAAAATATTTACTATAATCAGTAATCATGGATGTGTGTTCTTCATCAATTACTATATAAAACCATTCATCCTCCTCAAGTATTTCTTCTGGATTAAACAGTTTACAGGAATCAATGTTAGGTACATTTAACTCAGGTATATCATCAGATTTATCTAGTTTTCGAATGCTAGTTCCAATTTTTACTAATATCATACTACTCCTTCTCCAAAAACGTAAAATTATTTATTCTTACTAATTTCTGAATGTTACCAACTTCTTTTACATCATTTCTCTTACTGTAAATTATATAAGTATTACCAATCTCATCTTGTACCTTATAATACCTATATTTTAACAACCATATAAGATTGAAATAATAAGATTTTTCCATTAAAATAAACCATATCGCAAATATAAAAATAACAATAAATATTTGATAAATAAAACTTAAACTGCCCAAACCAACCATTATAACAAACAAACCTATATACGTTGGAATAATTTCATGCTCAACCGGTTGAATCGAGACGATGGTAGCTGTATCAGATATTTCCTTTTCTTCAAAATATTTCAGTGATACGAATGCAACTACTAGCATAACTGAAATCAAAATAAATATTTTAATAAGACTCATCATTAAACTTTCAACATTTGGACAAATATTTATAGTAAAAATAAACAAAATTAAACCAGGAAAAAAAGAACTTAACGATAAAAAGAATCTTTCTAAAAGTTTCATTGGGGAACCTCAAATAAACATATCTTGCAATAGTTTCTTTTTCAAAGTCTCAAGCTGAGTGATTTTATCTTGATAAGAAGTGATAAGCTGGTCAAGTTTTGAGAAATAGGCACCGATGACTTGTTGTTCATCTATTGTTGGTAAATAAAATGGAATCTCTGAAAAAGTCGGAAACTGTACACGTTGTTTTTCGATTAGAGTTCCTGTAGCAAACTGTTTATATTGATAAATTGCATACGTTGTTTTCAATAGAATTTTTAAAAAATCATTATCAAATTTTTCTACATCTTTATTTTTCATCACAACATAATAACCAGAGACTGAAATAGTAATTTTATTATTATTTAAATCCAAAGCACCTAACGTAAGATTCATTGGATTGTAAACAAACTCATTTATATCCACCTTTTTAAATTTATCGTTCTTTTTTACCAAGAAATCTCTTTTATACCGATCCGTTTTGGGTGTTAGCCCTTTCTCAACTGTTAAACTCCATAACTCATTGTCTACAGAAGGTTCAATATAATTTGATACTTGTTCAAAAATACTACCCAAGTAACACTTTCTCCACTCATCTTCAAATCCATCCAAACGAATCTCAGGAATTGTTTGTCCAGCTTTTGGTAACATTTTGGAGAGCATGGTTGCCTTGAGTGATTGGTAGTTGGCGAGGTTGTCCTTGTAGCTCGCCAGAAGGTCGTCAAGGGTGCGAAAGAGAGAGCCAATGGCAGATTGTTCGTGGTAGGATGTCATGCCAATCTTCCACTCTCCATATTCTTTCCCATTAACCCCAGGTTGACCTGACCGTTGAGATGTGATTTCAATAAATTGCTTATACTTATCGGTAAGCGTCTGTTGAAAAACAAAATTCCCGTCATATGAATCACGTAATCTTGCTCTGATTAAGAATCCAGCATAATAGACTTCACCATCTGTTTTTCTGTATAAATAGGTTTTCCCAACACTTGCACCAGTACGTGCGAATAGAAGATCATTTTTCTGCAATTTGTAGTTTTCATAATCTCCCACAGTAAAATTTATATCAGGAGAACTAAGTTTATCAGTTAAAAATAATCTAGAAGCATCATCTATATCTGTAATTCTAAGATATTTATGAATACCATCAAAATCTTTTGCAGAAGCATTTAAACCATATTCGATAGATTTTGATATTTTATTTAAACATATCATAAACCAATTTTGTTCAAATTTTTTGAACCTAATATAAGGAATTTTCTCTTTTTTCATAATTCACAAACACATATTTTATAAAAAGTCTCCGAAAGGGCATTTAACTTTATAAATTTTTTCCTTTCTTTAACTTCAAGATTATTCAACTCAATTGTTCTTATTTCGCAATTCAATGTTTCATATATTTTTTTATACGTTGAGGACAAACGTACTAAATTATAATTCGAGTCATTATTATAGTTATAGTCATCAGGAATTTCAATCAAACCTAGTCTAGCCAAATTTGCTAATGCAACCACAACAACTTCATAGTCTCTATCTAGCCATGTAATATTTTCAATTGTAACGATTTCAGACTTGTCATCGATATTACAAATATATAAATCAATAATTGGTTTGATTGAACTCTCCATAATTTCTTTAAACACAATCGCATCTAGCGGACTCAACTGTTTTATTATTTCAACAAAGGAAGGATGGACTTTATCTTTCGTGCCTAATACCATTGCTTTTGATAATAAATTTGCATATAAATCCCTAAGTTCTTCACTATCCATAGAATATGAGAGTGCAGCAATAGCAGGCAAAGCAACATATGGTGCAGGACTCACTAACTCATTTTCCGCAACATGTTTTAATCGTTCAGCCAAAAGTACTTTAGTTTTTTCTAAATTATACTCTTTATTAAGTAACCACACATCTAGTGGCTGAAAAAGAGTATTAATCAGTTTAAGTGGCCTCGCAATAAAATTTCCCATTTCCTTTATAGCCGGTTTAGCACCATCGTCATAAATATTCGGAATTATCTCCTTACCTATTTTAATAATATCTTCTTCATCAACCATTAGACACCTCTAAAATTTAAACTAACAAATAAAAATTTATCGCTCTATAGTGTTCAAAACTATACCAAGAAATTTCTTCGACTTCTAGCATCTGATATTTTTCTTTTACTTTCACAGAGTCAAATCTAATTAATTCTCTTGAATATTTCATTAGATGATTCTTCCACCATTAAATCTCCTCGCATAGCCGTTCTTCTTCATGAATAAATCCTTCTAATACTTTTCCACTCTACCTCCCCACTCTCAACGGTTCAATAACTTCTTCAATGAGTTTGGTGTAGGCTTCTTTGATGTATTTTTTGTAGCTGAGCGGGTTGAGGGCATCAGCTGTTTCTGCTTTGTAGTCTTTATAACGTTGGCTCTTAGTGAGCTGACTTTCTCCAGATTGTTTCTTAGCACCTTTACGATAGTGTTGGACATAGTAACGAAGTTCATCGAGTCCGACATACCATTCTCTGGCAAAGCGTTTGAGATGGTCGTCGATAATGGCTTCAATCATAGTGTCCAAGACGCCAGTGATAGATTGTCCTTGGTAATCTTTAGGATTGGCTTGGACTTCTTTCCACAGGTTTCGGATGATTTCGGCTAATTTAGGATTAGTCCTCTCCAGACTCTGGATATAGTTATCAACAGTTTCGATGTCCTTGTCACTGAGAGACTGTGGACTATCCTCTTCCTGCTGAATCATACTTTGAATCAGGGTCAGGATGTAAGCGTAGTTAATCTCGTCAACTTGGACAGATTCAAGTTCGTAGTGGATGTCAAAGAGATTGTCATCACCATCGTCTTCAGCTCGGCTTTTTAGCTCTGCTAGGATATTCTGATAGATTCCTAGATAGGTTTCGAGCTTCTCATCTGATAAGCCAGTTTCTGCATAGATAGCCGCTTCATCGTATTCGCTATAGACACGGATAGATGCTAGATACTTGTCAAAGGTTTGGTAAGCCTTGGCAATGCGACGGAGTTGTGGGCTAGTGGCCTGCTCAATCGTGATGACATAGTTTTCCACATCTTCCACTTTTACTTGAAAGTCTATCCAGGCTTGGATAAAGTTAGCTTTTTCTTCTGCCCAGTCTGGGGCAGTGACGTCATTTTCACCACCGTTTGAGTAGAGTCTAAGGGCGTTATCCACAGCCTCTTTAAAGGCCTGTGGCCTTTGGAAGGTGATGATATGGCCATAACGCTTTTTACTGTCAAAGATGCGGTTGGTACGGCTAAAGGCTTGAATCAAATCCTGTGGACGCATGGGCTTACGGTCGATGAAGAGAGTGGATAGACAAGGGGCATCAAAACCGGTCAAAAGACGGTCTACAACGATGACCAAATCCAACTGCTCTTTACGGGGAATGTATTTGTCTAACTTTCTAGCTAAACGATTATTGATATCCGTGTTAAAGCCACGTAAATCAGCCATAGTAAAATGGGTCCCATACTCTTGATTGTAATCGTCCATGACCTGCTTCATGTGCTCTTGGTAGCCGATAGATTCTTCTTCATTTTCCGACACTGAGTAAGTGACTGTCACCTTTGGAAAGTCAAGTAGCACGCGCTTAACCCGCTCTGACACCTTGACACGTTCCTGTCCTGCCTTGATACTCTTGAGCAGATTGTAATAGGCCTGAGCCTGTGGAATAGACTTAACGGTTAAGATAGCCTCGTAAGTCTTACCCTCACCATTTGGGAAGCCCAACTGTTGATAACTTTTGTTTAGGATAGCATCCAAGACTTCTAGCATGTGCTCTTTATCTTCATAGACAGAGTCAGGAAGGTCTTCTTCAGGAATCGGCGAAATAATGGTATTACGATAGTCCACCTTAAATCCCAGAACTGCCCCGTCATGGATGGCTTCTTTGACCGTATACTCATGGAGGCGTTCACCATATTGTTGGTGGGTGGTTTGTGCCAAATCACCTAATTGCTTACGTTTATTTTCCTTGAAAATCGGTGTGCCTGTAAAGCCATACCAGAGCGAATTGTGGAAAAAGCCTTTGATGTCTTTTTGCGTCTGTGGTGTGACCGCACGGTGACATTCATCCACAACGAAAGCCACACGAAGGTCCTTGATTTTCTCCGAATCCTTTTGGTATTTACCTTCTTGGAACTTGCGCATCATGGTTGTGATTTTCTGGATAGTCGTCACAATCACACGCTTATCATTTCCTGCCAAACGCTTGACCAAGTCATGGGTATTGTCCGTTTCGTCGATATCGATGACATCATTAGCAGCGTAGGAAAGAAAGGACGATGTCGTCTGCTGGTCAAGGTCCCTACGGTCCACGACGAAGATTGTCTTTTGAATGGCTGGAATCTGCAAGAGGTTGCGAGCCACCTTGTAGGAGGTTAGGGTCTTACCAGAACCTGTGGTATGCCAGATATAGCCTGATTCCTGACGGCGAGAGGCATCTTGAACAGACTCGATGGCATGGATTTGATAAGGACGTAAGAGGATGAGAGCTTTTTTACTATCATCAATAACGGAGTACTGCATCACCATCTGATGAGCACGTGGAATAGACAGGACTTCGTGGGCAAAGTCCATGAGACTGGTCATGGGTTTATTATCTTTGTCCACCCAAGATGTCAAGAATTGTTTATTGAGCTTATCTTCTCGTGCAGCTGCGATATAACGTGTGTCCACCTTATTAGTCACAACAAACATCTGAAGGGCAGAATAGATGCCACGTAACTTTCCTTCACGGTCATACTTTTTGATTTGATGAAAGGCATCCAAAAAAGCCACACGAGGACTCTTGAGCTCGATATGGATAAGAGGAAGGCCATTGATCATCAGGGTTGTATCTAAACGACGGTCCTGATCTTGAGGATAGGCCTTGTCACGTTCAACTTGATTGACCACTTCGTAACTGGATTTCCCAGCAGCGATATTGTCACGCCAGATGACAGAAAGTCGGATAGTCCCAAGGCTAGCATCTTCACGCTGTACCTCGACTTTGGCAATACCATTTTCACCCGCCAACCACTTAGCAGCTTCATAATAGTTAACGAAGTTAAGCTGGTTCTTGATTTGGCGCTTCTCCTGATCGGTCAAGGGATGGTCAGCTAGTAGGGTAACGTTATTCTGAGCTAACTTCTCAAAAAAGTTATTCCATAATTGACCTTCATTTTTTAAGTCTGGGCGATAGGTCCACTGGCTCTCACCAGAGGTTAATTGCTCGATTAATTGACGTTCTATCTCAAGTTCTGGAGTAACTGCTGGCATGACTTATCCTTTCAACATTGTCGTAATCCCTTACATTATAGCATTTTCACGGGTTCTTTCATAGTTTTGGGAAAATTCGAACAAAAAAACACAGCCCGAAGGTCATGTTTTTATCATTTATTTACCCATTTTTTCCTGAATGAGTTTTTCCACTCTTTGGTAACTGGCTTCAATCTCTTCCTTGCTAAAGAGTTTTGTTTGCAAGTCTTCCCAGCTACTGCCGATGGCTGGATTAGTGTGATTCTTCATAAGCTCCTTCTAGTCTTCCTCCCTATGAATGTTAAACCCTGTAGCTTGTTGGTTTGCCATGATGGTCATGTCAGAAATCTGCACACGTCGTGGTTGTTTGGTGACGTAGAGAACAGCATCCGCAATATCTTGGGCCTGGAGGGCTTCTACCCCTTGATAAACTTTGGCTGCCTTGTCCTTGTCACCGTGAAAGCGAACTTGAGAGAAGTCGGTCTCAACGATACCAGGTTGAATGGTTGTCACCTTGATATCTGTGGCAATGGTATCGATACGCAAGCCATCACTGAAAGTTTTTACTGCAGCCTTGGTTGCTGAATACACGGCAGCACCTGCATAGGCATAGATGCCCGCCGTAGAGCCCATATTGATGATATGGCCCTCATTGGCAGCAACCATGCTTGGCAAGATCTGACTTGTCACCATCATCAAGCCCTTGACATTGGTGTCGAGCATGGTCAGCATGTCCCACTCCTCATAGTCTTGATAAGCTGTTAGACCTAGTGCCAGACCTGCATTATTGACCAAGACATGGACTTGCCCCACACTTTTTAGAATGGCTTGGCAAACATCCTTGACCATGGCCATATCTGTGACATCCAGGGCAAAGGTCCAAACTTTTTGATTTGGATAGGTTGCTTGGAGCTCTTCTTTTAGAGCTTCTAAGCGCTCCACACGGCGACCGGTTAGGATGAGATTTTCTCCCTCTTTGGCAAAGGCACGCGCTGTTGCTTCGCCAATTCCTGATGTTGCTCCTGTAATCAATACGTTTTTAGGCATAAAATTCTCCACTTCTATGATTCCGCTGCCACTAATCGTTGTTGGTTAATTCACTCAACTTCTTGATAAAATCAGGAAGTTCTAGCTTGGGCCGGCTAGATTTCTTATTTCCCGACTTCCAAAATATCCAGAGTAACTGGTTGAAACCATCTTGCAGGACCTTCTTTTGTTGGTCCGAGAGATTGCCAAATTCTTGCAACAGTTGCCCTAGCTTAGGGAGAGTTTTTATCCCAATATCATCCAGACTTTCAATTCCAGAATCAAGAATGGTATCAAAGAACAAATCACAAACCTGCTTGAGTTCTTGATTAGGCAAGGTCTCAATCCATTCTTGGAAGGTCTCTTTTAAGCGTTGACTCAAGTCTGTCGGCTGGTCCACATAAACAAAATCATTTGTTCCCAAGTCAACCTGCCAAAGTAAGACATTGTGTTGAGCAATGCCTATGCCATCTGCTGCTACGAGCTTTGCGACCTTATCCCAGTAAAGCATGACTCCTACAACAGATTCTTGAGGTCTGATAACCGTCATCTTAGCTTTCAACTCTTGGTAAGAAGGCTTCTCTAAGAGGGGCTTCATCAAGCCCGGGGAATCCAGAAGCAAGAGCTCTGCTATTTTCTCACGCAGGACAGTCGAACTCTGAACAGCCGAATAGAGGGCAAGATTGCCACCCTTGGAATGTCCAGAAACAGCGATATGGCCACTGAGGTTTGGCAAGTGCTTCTCCAGAAAGGCCATGGCTGAGCGATGGGCAGGAATTTCCCGACTGTAGGTCAGCTGAAAATCCTCCTTCCAACCAATAACGCTATCATCTGTCCCACGAAAGACAATCTGCTGGTAGCCCAATTCAGGCAGACTGAAAATCATAGCTGCAAACTGTTTTTCGACTTCCTTGTCCAAGACACTACAGTAGTCACTTAGATTAAGTCCAGTGAAACGCCTAGACCTGACCATGGCTTCAGCCAAATCGACACGTTCCTTAGTCACCATGAAGGTATAATAGGGATTTAGGTCCTTCCCTTCAGCATAGTCATGTAAATTGATGGTTTCCTTCAAATCACTTGCTGAGAGCCATTTTTCATAAGTCAGGTAGCCAATCTCATTGATGCAAACCTTATCCAAAATATTAAGAGGCTCTTGGTCGAAAGGCAAATCCTTAACCTTTTCAAGATAATCGATTAAATTGGACATCATTACTCCTTAAAGTCTTTCTTACCTTGATTTTACTAGAATTTTCAATAAATTGTTAGTGAAAAATGTGATATGATAAGAGAGATTATTTATTAGGAAAAGGAAGCTTATGACTATTTCACGATTTTACCGTATCTTGCTAGCCCTTTGTGGACTGGTAGGAGTCTCTATCCAAATCCATGATGATGGTTGGGGCATGTTACTCTATTACACTGTTTTGTCCAATATCCTTGTCTTTTCTAGTTTGATTTTCTTTATCATCTATGACTTCAAAAAAGGGAACGCGACAACCAACACCAAACTCTTGCGTTACAAGGGTGGTGTAACCATGGCTATCCTCATCACTGGAGTCATCTATCATATCCTCTTGGCACCTATTACGGAACCTGAGAAATTCTGGACCCTCCGCAACTTCTTGGTCCACTATATTGTCCCTTGGGGGGTGGTGCTTGATACCCTTATTTTCGATGCTAAGAAAGCCTACCGTCTACGTGAGCCAATTTACTGGTCCGTGGTCCCTCTGTCTTACTTTGCCTTTGCCCTTCTAAATGGCTTGGTGCTAAAACTCCCAATTCCAGGTGCCAAAGATAGCCCCTTCGCCTACTTCTTTATCAATGTTAATAAATTTGGTTGGAACAAGGTCTTGGTAAACGTCCTGGTCATCAGTGCTGGGTATATCGCTGTTGGCTATCTCTTATATCTCTTGAAAAAATTTATCGGTCGTAAACCAGCATAAAATACAAACTGAGCTCCAAAAAGGAACTCAGTTTTTTCTATTGCAACAAGCCCAATTTATCAAAAGCTTTGTACAAGCCATCAGCTTCAACATCGTCTGTGACTAGGTCTGCCATAGCCAAGATTTCTGGACCACCATTTCCCATGGCAACACCACTCTCACAGTATTCCAACATAGGGATATCAATCTTGGCATCACCAAAAGCAATGGTGTCCGAACGCTTAGCCCCTAAATGTTCCAAAAGGACATCAATGGCATGGGCCTTGTTAATATCCTTAACACCCAAGTCACCAAATAAGGCTGTTTCACCTCGTCCTCCCCAAGTATGGGCTTCAAGCTGTGGAAAAGCTTCTTTGGAATCCAAGTGATCCTGGTAGGACTCCAAAACGAAACTGACCTTGTTTAGGTCGTCACGGTAGAGTTCCCCACCATACTGGAGACCATGAATGGAATCTTCTGGTTCCTTACCCTCAACAGACTCTGCAGATTGCCCCTTTTGAATAGCGTAAGTCTTAAGTGTCTCACGCGCCCGCTCCCGAAAATCAGGACTGGCAAAGAGGCCGTTATTACTCTCCAAATAAAAGGCAAGATGGCGCTCTGTTAGCCAATCCACAATCTTTGCTGCATCTTCCTTGGAAATCAGCTGATGCATGAGGACTTGGCCATGATGCTCCACATAAGAGCCATTGCCACCAATCATCCCATCCAAGCCAATTTCCCATAATTCAGGTTGCATTTCTGCCTTGCTACGTCCGGTACAAACATAGACCAGATGCCCCTTTTCACGCGCCTGACGAATTGCCTTTACTGCTGACTCTGGAATGCGGTTATGATAATCCACCAATGTCCCATCAACATCTAGAAAAATAAGTTTTGACATGTTCTCACCTCGAGTCTTCTTTTACTTTATTATACCCTGATACTGCTCCAAGAGATAATACTTTCCTCAGACAAACTGATACTATCCTACGATAATATTGTCTCCAATCCAAAGCATTGCCATTTCTCCTGAAAGAAGCTATGATGAAGATATGAATGATTTAAAAACACTACTGAATCACCTGTCCTATAAATTAGCAGCCTATGATGCCCAAGGAAACTTTCTCTACGACAACGGTGGCGCTGACGGTAGTTTCTTCCCCCGTGAGCCTGAAAATCTGCCCGATTGGATTATGTCTGAAGTTCTAGCATCTCCTACCAAAGAAAGAAGTTATCAGATTCCAACAGACAGTTTTGATCAAGTCCTCATCCAGACCTACCAAGCTGCTATCGACAACGAAGGAAAGGTCCTAGGATTTTGGGAGACTATTTATGATTTGAAGCAACCTCTCAAGACCTATCTGGATAACTCTGCTCAAGCTCTTGTCGCCTGGTCTGATGCCACTAGTGGCGCTAGTTTCAAGGAAGAAACTGACTTTTAAGCTAAATTTCTTGCTTTAATAAATGAAAAATTCACTTAATTCAAGGATAGCTCAAAACACCTTTATTCATAAAATGTGCCTAAGTCAGCACTACAAAGGCTTTTTGGAAATCAGTCACTTTAATATCTCTCACAGAATTTATAAACATTCTATTTTGCATTTTTGCGCTATTTAAGGTAGAATGGGAGTAATGAGAAAAAGAATAAAACCGATCGTTGTTTACGTGGTTCTAGCTCTTTTAGGATTAGCATTAGTTATTGCAAATATTCACAATACGTCCAAACAACAGGCGCATCTTCAAAACGTGAAATCTGCTATTCCTTATGCTACTACACCAAAAACAACAACCAGTAGTACATCTAGCAGTTCCGACGAGGAGCTGATACTCAATCCCATTATCGACCTTTCAGGGTGGCAACTACCTCAGGATATCGATTACGATGTCTTGTCAAATCATATTTCTGGTGCTATCGTCCGCGTCTTCGGTGGATCACTGATTAGTAAGGATAGCAATGCCGCTAGTTCGAATGGGGTCGACAAATCTTTTAAAACACATATTAAAGAACTCAAAAAACGTGACGTTCCAGTTGCCGTCTATTCCTACGCTCAAGGTACTTCTGTCAAGGAGATGAAGGAAGAAGCTCGTATTTTCTACAAAAATGCTTCTCCATACAAACCGACTTATTACTGGATTGACGTCGAAGAGGAAACCATGTCTAACATGGAGCAAGGTGTCCAAGCCTTTCTCGCTGAGCTCAAACGACTTGGAGCTGAAAATGTTGGTCTCTATATTGGTGCTTATTTCATGCTCGAGCAAGAAGTTTCAACTAAAAACTTCGACGCTGTTTGGATTCCAGCCTACGGTACCGATTCTGGTTATTACGAGGCTTTACCAAACACTGAAATCGACTATGACCTTCACCAGTATACGTCTCAAGGAAGCCTTCCAGGTTTCGACAACATCCTAGATCTTAACCAAATCAATCCAGAGAAAAACAAACGTAAAACCTTTGAAAAACTCTTTGGTAAGATTAAGCAAAAACCAACTAAAAATAAGAAGACTACTTCGACAAGTTCATCTAGTAGTCAGTAAAAACCAGTGTCTAAGGCACTGGTTTTCTTCTTGTCAAATTGGTTTAGGCGTGTTCGGACGAATGTGTTATAATGGATGGTAGAAATGTATAACTTTAAAAGGAGATATGACAATGGCTAAGAAAGGCAAAGTCAAGAAAACCTTGGTTGACCAAATTCTTGATAAAGCTAAAATTGACCATGATAGCTTATCCTTCAATGGTTTAGAAGGAGAGCTTCCAGAAGATGTGGCACGTGAGAGCATTTATAAAACCCTCGCCCTTAAGGGAGATAAGACAGGACCAGTCATCGGCATCGTCCCTATCACCGAGCACCTGTCTGAAAAGAAATTAGCTAAAATTTCAGGGAACAAGAAAGTTCAAATGATTCCACAAAAGGATCTCCAAAAAACGACTGGCTATGTTCACGGAGCCAACAACCCAGTGGGAATTCGCCAAAAACACAATTTCCCTATTTACATCGATCAGTCTGCCCAAGAAGCTGGTTTCCTTATTGTCTCAGCGGGAGAAATTGGGCGCTCTATCCGTATCAATAGTCAAGAACTTGCTGATTTTGTTAATGCTGAATTTGCTGATATTAAGGAGTAATCATGAAACTGTATTTTGTACGTCACGGTAAAACTGAGTGGAACTTGGAAGGCCGACTTCAAGGCGCCAAGGGAGACTCGCCTTTGCTTAAAGAATCTGTTGAACAAGTACGTGAGCTAGGTCACTATCTTAGTGACACTCATTTTGACTTGGTCTTCTCAAGTGACCTACCACGTGCTAAAAAAACTACAGAGCTCATCATGGAGTCTCAAAAACCTAAAGCTAAAGTTACCTACACTAAAGCTTTGCGTGAATGGCAGCTTGGCAAACTGGAAGGACAAAAAATTTCACTCGTTCAGGCCATCTATCCAAAAGAAATGGATGCCTTCCGTCATAACCTAGCCAACTTCCGTGCTAATGACTTCCAAGCTGAATCTGTTTACCAGACAACCAAACGTGTGGCCGAATTTGTCAAAACACTTAAAGATAGTGATGCTAAAAATGTCCTCATTGTTGGTCACGGAGCTAACCTAACAGCTTCTATCCGTACCCTCCTTGGTTTTGAACCGGGTCTTCTTCGTAAGGCAGGAGGTCTTGACAATGCTTCTGTCACTATTCTCGAAACCAATGATTTCGAGCACTTCACTCTCAAATGTTGGAATGATACATCTTATATGGATGAACAAAACAAGATCAGCTAAATCATCGACTGACTTCATAAGACAAGCGATCCTGAACAAGGGTCGCTTTTTTGCACTCAAAAAGCCCTTAAAGCCTACTACTTCAAGAGCTTCACTTCCATTATTTCCAACTCGGTTCCTCTGGCAAACGGTCTAATTCAACACCAAATCCTCGAGCCAAATCATCTAATTCCTTTTCGAAAACGTCTAGTTCCTGTAAGACAAGATCATACTGTCCTTCAGACAATAAACGCTTAAAACGAAGACCACGACTCAAAACAAATTCCATATCTATTTTGACAGTTCTATGAACATGTTCCCAATAGTTGTTAGCAAACCCTCTTTGCTTTTCCTCAGCATTAAGGTGGTCTACTAATGCATAATAGGAATCCCAAGCAACGCCCTTCATCTGCTCTGCATCTCTAATACCTTCGAAGAGATCGTCACGTTTGGCTTCGAGTGCTTCTACCTCTTTTCTCAAAGCATCACGTTCAGCACTTAGTGCTTCAATATCATGTTTTAAGTTGTTGATTTCTACCATTTTCAAACTCCTTATCTCACGTTCTAGACAATAAAACGGCCATACGAGGCCGCTCTATTATCTTCCATATTTCATACGAAGGATTTTTTCCTGGTTCGCATTCAAACGAAGAAGGATAACCACTTTATCAATAC
Source organism: Streptococcus sp. ACS2 (assembly GCF_000525585.1). Classification (NCBI taxonomy): domain Bacteria; kingdom Bacillati; phylum Bacillota; class Bacilli; order Lactobacillales; family Streptococcaceae; genus Streptococcus; species Streptococcus sp. ACS2. The sequence goes on along the minus strand of NZ_JALT01000031.1, from coordinate 66,709 downwards.
TCATATTGCTCTCAAGAAGACGTTCAGCCGCCATCATAAGACCATTATTGATACCTAGTTGAAGGACTGGATTTTCATTATCATTGATATCAAAGATATATTTGTTATTTGGAAGATCGAAAAGGACTTTTACCGCTCCAAAGAGTTGCTCAAAATTGTCGATTTCCAAGTCGAAGACTGGCTTAGTACCTGGTTTGAGGCTACGTCCACGGTGGTTAAACCACATAGAATGCCAGCCACCATTGAAGGCACCCATGACATCATTGTCATAAGAATCTCCAACGTAGAGCGTCGTCGATGGATTCATATCAAATTGCTCAGCTGCAAGGTTGAAGATTTCCTTCTCAGGCTTTTGGAAACCTGTCGCTTGACTGACGATGACACGCTTAGGGTCCACATAATCATAAAGTCCCAACTTCTTGACTTTCTTAAGTTGGTGCTCTGTTGGTCCATTGGTAATAATACCCATAGGAACATTTTTTTCCTTGAGAAAATCAAGTGTCATGCGCATCTCATCAAGCATGGTGATATTCTCCAACTCATGCTCGTAAACCTCTTGGAAATGGTTACCCGTTTCTTCATCAATTTCACGGTAGCCAAACTCCAAAAGGGTCTCTTTACAGCGCCAAAAACGGAAATACTCAGTTGTCCACTCACCGGCCATTACACGTGGAAAACCAACATCAGAATAGTGGCGGAAACGAATGTAGGCTTGATTCATGTGGCTCATATCAAAGTCAGGGAAACATTTTTCCATGGCAATACGATAAGGTGCCTGTTGGTCATAAATAGTATCGTCAACGTCAAAAACAATAGAAGTAATCATCTGTCCGTTCTTTCTTATATCATTCTCTTGTCAGAGACTTAGATAAATTAGGAAACTAACAACTAAACTACTACATGAGTCAGCTCTTAATTTAATCTTCAGTCTTGCCAAAGTAAGCTTTAAGTCAACTGTCTTGGGGCAATCTTACTCGTCTGTTTTTTTCAGAATGCAATTGCCCAAACAGTCTTATTATACCGTTTTTGCCCTTTCTTTTCAATTTTCGACCCCACTTAAGGAAAGATTATTCGTGTTTTGAAGATAGAAAAAGGTTTGGAACAATTTGTCCCAAACCTAAAGCATCTTGTCATATTCAGATACTTATTTAATTTCTTTGAAGGTCATTTTTTGTTTGACTTCACCCTGACCACCTTTGGCAATCTGGTAATAGAAATCCTTTGAAGTGAAGTGGTCACCATAAGCAAAGACCTTGTTGTACTGCCATTGTGACAATTGATCGTCCTCTTTTTTACCAAGAGTCAAAGTAGTTTTTGTCACACTGTATTCCCACTTAGCTGTTTGGTCATTATAGGCCTTGTCAAAATCAGTCTGACTCTTAGCAGCGTTAACCACTGTCGTACGATCTTGACTCACAAGCGCCTTGTTCCCACCTTCTTGGAAGGCTACATACATGACACGATTATTGACCTCACCGTTTAGAGTACTTGAGTATTGGTAAACCTTACCAGGTACAACACTATCTAAATGGTGTGTTCCCCAGTAATAGAAAGCACCAAATCCAGCTCCCGTAACCAAGAGACAGGCAAGAACAACACTAATAATGATATTTCTCTTTGACATGTGTTGCCCCTCTCTATTCGTCACCAGTTAGGTCAGAGAAAGTTGCCTCTGAGTCTGTTTCAGTGTGGCTTGAAGAACTTGATGATGAGCGTTCAAGGCTTGATGAGCTTGAACTCATGCGTGTTTCTGTTTGAGAATCATCACTTGATGAAGCCTTAGATTCAGATGATTTTTCAGTGCTTGATGATGAACTTTCTTTTTCTTTGTAAACATCAACGTTGAAAGCCCACTTATCACCCTTATAACTTACCTGAATTTGGGCATATTTTGCCTTGATAAGGTCTGAGATCTTACTATCCCTGTTAAGAGCGTCATAAATCTTTTGAGCGAGAGCTTTGGCATTGGCTTCCGTTTTGGCACCATCTTTAGGTCCATCTACAATGTCTTGAGACTTAGGTGTTTCACCTTGCAGGTAAAGGGCTGTGCTTTCAGTGTCCTTCTTATATTCAACATTTTTACCATTCTTATCATCTGCATGTAAGAAGAAAGTCCATGCAGGACTACCTGAGCGTTTTTGTTGATATACTTGTTCGAATTCACTTTGAACCTTATCTTGGAAAGCATCATCAGTCAATTCTTTTTCCTTAGAACTTTCTGTACTTGCTTTACTTTCACTACTACTTGCTGTTGAGCTTGATGCAGAAGATGATGATGAAGATCCACTTGTTGAGCTTGATGAAGCATCTTTAGATTCTGATGATGTCGAAGATGAGTCCTTGCTATCTTTAGACTCTTTAGTATCTTTGTCTTTATCGTTATTATTGTTAGTCGTATTATTTGAGAATGAAACGCTATTGTCAGAATTATCTGGAGCGTAAATCACTGTATTCTTAGAATGGTCATCAGAAACAAAAGTGCTATTATTGATAATCACTCGGTTGTTATCACCGTAGTAGTTGATAACAATCTTAGAATGTGCACAACGGTAACCATTACCAGTGACATGATAACCTGCTGGGACATCACCATCACGTTTCAAGATGAGGACATCACCTGCAAAGATAAGATCAATATTCTGAATATTGTTATCATAGGCTAATTTTTCAATAGAAATTCCAGTCGCTTGAGAGATTCCCCACAAGGTATCTCCCCATTGAATCACGTACTGTTGGCCATCTAACTGCTGTGGATTGATGTTCTGAGTTGTCAAATTATTTGTAATTTGTTCAGGTGTGCTGGCAATCCAGTTTGTAATATCAGCAGCGTGAGCACTCGTTTGATTTTGATAAAAGCTATCTGCTAACACAGATACCGTAGGCATCCCAATAGGTGCTAGTAAAGCGCCAAGCATCACGGCTTTACTAACATAATTTTTCTTTTTCATCGTATTTCCTCCTTATATCATACGAAACTTACTTTGCTATTGTACACCCTTTTTATTATATTTGTCAATAAATTCTATAACTTTCTAATCAAAGATTAATGCTAGTTAATGATTTGTCCTAAAAATAGACAAATCCTATCTTTATTTATCTGACATTTAATCATTTGTCCTATCTTTAGAAGGTGATTTATGATACAATAATTACGACTATTTTATGGAGGACTAACATGTCAAATCAACACATGGAAGAATTGAACGATCAACAGATTGTCCGTCGTGAAAAAATGGCGGCCTTGGCTGAACAAGGAATCGATCCTTTTGGTAAGCGATTCGAACGCACAGCTACATCTGGTCAATTAAAAGAAAAATACACTGACAAAACAAAAGAAGAATTGCACGAAATCAACGAAACTGCTACAATCGCAGGTCGTTTGATGACTAAACGTGGCAAAGGTAAAGTTGGCTTCGCCCACATCCAAGACCGCGATGGTCAAATCCAAATCTACGTACGTAAAGATGCTGTCGGTGAAGAAAACTACGACATCTTCAAGAAAGCTGACCTTGGTGACTTCCTCGGCGTCGAAGGTGAAGTTATGCGTACAGATATGGGAGAACTTTCTATCAAGGCTACTCATATCACGCACTTGTCTAAAGCCCTTCGCCCATTGCCTGAGAAATTCCACGGACTTTCAGACGTTGAAACCATCTACCGTAAACGTTACCTCGATTTGATTTCTAACCGTGAAAGCTTTGACCGCTTTGTCACACGTTCAAAAATCATTTCTGAAATCCGTCGCTACCTCGATGCTCAAGGTTTCCTTGAAGTAGAAACACCTGTTCTTCACAATGAAGCTGGTGGTGCTGCTGCTAAACCTTTCATCACTCACCACAATGCACAAAACATCGACATGGTACTTCGTATCGCGACTGAGCTCCACCTCAAACGTCTCATTGTTGGTGGTATGGAACGTGTTTACGAAATCGGACGTATCTTCCGTAACGAAGGTATGGATGCCACTCACAACCCTGAGTTCACATCTATCGAAGTTTACCAAGCTTACGCTGACTTCCACGATATCATGAACTTGACTGAAGGTATCATCCAACACGCTGCTAAAGCGGTTAAAGGTGATGGACCTATCAACTACCAAGGAACTGAAATCAAGATTAACGAACCATTCAAACGCATCCACATGGTTGATGCAATCAAGGAAATCACTGGTGTTGACTTCTGGCAAGATATGACTTTGGATGAAGCCAAAGCAATCGCTGCAGAAAAGAATGTTCCAGTTGAAAAACACTACACTGAAGTTGGTCACATCATCAACGCCTTCTTCGAAGAATTCGTTGAAGAAACATTGATTCAACCAACTTTCGTTTACGGTCACCCAGTTGCTGTGTCTCCATTGGCTAAGAAAAACCCAGAAGATCCACGCTTCACTGACCGTTTCGAGCTCTTCATCATGACAAAAGAGTACGGAAATGCCTTCACCGAATTGAACGACCCAATCGATCAATTGTCACGTTTCGAAGCACAAGCTGCTGCTAAAGAACTCGGTGACGACGAAGCAACAGGCATCGACTACGACTACGTTGAAGCTCTCGAATACGGTATGCCACCAACAGGTGGACTCGGAATCGGTATCGACCGTCTCTGCATGCTTCTCACTGACACAACAACCATCCGTGATGTCTTGTTGTTCCCAACGATGAAATAAAAAGTGATATCCCATTAGTCAAATAATGGGATATTTTTATATGAGGTATAAACGTGTTCAAAAAATTACAGTCCCTATTTAAGAAAAAATCAAGTGTGGGTGAACAGGCTGATACAAAAATAGAAGAAAGCCAAGTAGACTTTCTCATAGACCGCACAGATTATTTCTTCGATCACGCACTTGTATTTTATTGTGAAGAAAACGATATCCCTTCAGAAAAACTAAGCCAATCAGATATGCAAGGGATTAGTAAAAGAGCTGCTTTTCATCTCAGTATCTTCGTCGCCTGGCTAGCAAAACATGATTTCCTGAATCCCCAAAGTGATGGATTTAACCTTGAGGATGCACAAAAACTCAAGAATGAAACGATTACGGGTACAGACTATCTCTTTAAACATCTTGATGAAAAACTCTATTCAACTGATATCAGTAACACACTCCTTCCCTTCATCTCTGATTTTTATGAAGATTACATGGATTTCTGTTATACAGTCTTGATTGATGATGTTGCTAGAACTGAATTTGACTGGAAAATCTATCACTTGGTTGAAGATGATATTGACGAGATGTTTAGTCAATATAAGACTCCCATCAGATAATATTTAAAAACGCTTCCCTCAATCGAGAGAAGCATTTTCTTATTTCCAAAATTTTGCTTTTGAAGCTGCGACCCAAGCTGACAAACAAGCAAGGGCTACTACGGCATAGATAGCGTATTGTTTCGCAGGATAAAGCCAGGCTTTGTTTTCTTCATGCCAACGAGACTTCCAGAGGCCGATGTAATCGCCCGTCATTCCAGGATTTTTAAGGTGATCTGTGTAATGCAATGCTAAATTACCTATTTTAGGTATTTAAAAAATATCAATGAAAAAGATAATTCAGTCTGCCATAACATTTATTTTAGTATTTTGGGCTTGTAAAGTAAAAGAAATACCTATCACCATTACTTAGCTTTTTCTTAGACATAAGTTTTTCGAAACTCTCCCTATTAAAAATAATACATCTAAATTTATCTTTTTGATTATTATCCCACTGTACTGCAAAAATAAAAAATTTGAATTGAGAATCAATTTTATCTTTCATAACCGTATTCCAAGACCACCATTCATACAAATACCCAGCTTTCATTTCCTGTACATAATTTTTACTCCTACTAATTTTTGAGTTTTCTTTTGTAATTCCTAAATGTAATTTCTTTTCTAATGCATCAATAATTCGATTATTAATAGATATTCGTATATCATCACTAATAGTAATAACTTCTGCACCATTTCCCTGAAGCAAATCATTAATAGGTGTGTCACCCCACTCATCTCTTTTTTCTAGAATAACTTGTTCATAATATTCTTTACTTGCCAACATACTATTAGTATCTAAATTATGTTTATTTAAATCATGAACTGCATCATCCTGTATTGAACCTTCCTCTGTTGAATATTCAAACGAAATCTGCTCTCTACTACTACCCATCTCATCATTTACTAAACTATTCCTAATAATTATTTTTGATTGATCAGGTAAAAATCTTTTGAAAAAGGATTTTGAAATACTTTCATCAAAGACACACTCATTAAAAATCACAGTTCCACCTTCAACAAAAAAATCCCAATTTTCTAAAAATTTCGCTGTAAAAAAGCATTTATAAAATGAAATTTCCTCGGGTCTACCAGCTAGATTTTTTAACATAGAACAACGATCAAAATCTACAAAACAGAGTTTATTTAGCGACTTACTAGGAAATAGTTTGTAAAATAATTCAGTACTTTCCTCATCATGAGAAATCAAGTTAATTATTTTCGAATTAACTTCTCTCCAGCTTTTCTCAGCTTTAACATCTTGTTGCAGTTTCCCTTGTAAAAAAACAAATAAACTATTCAAGTCTAATTCTATTTCATTATCAAGTTTCCTAATAACTTCAAGTTTATCTAGTATTCTTGAAATTTCTAACCAATTCTTTGAACTCAACTCCTTATTCTCCTCAGAAGTCTCAGAGGACCACTTAGAAAATGCAACTCCAACTTCTTTTTTCATCGCATCTTTACGTTTTTCTTCGGAATCATTATACCAAGTTGTTATTGTTGGGATTGCAATAACAACACCTGCCAAAACCTCGCCTTTTGTTATTTCTTCAAATATCTTTGAATCCTCAAAGAAAAATAACCTCAGGCATAATAATACCAAAATAATCCAAATTGAAAATATAACAGATGAAACAAGTCTCAATAAATACGAAAGTTTACTTCTTAAAACCATATATACCACACAAACAAGAAGTAATATCGTAAAAACAATTAGAGCCACAAGAAAAGAAATTTTTTCCATAAAAACACCTCCATTTATTATTGAACTTATTTTAACACATTTTCAAAGGTGTTTTCGTATTTTTTCAATTCATTCATCAATTTCATAAACTAAAAACATAATTAAAATATTTAATCATTCTTAAACATTAAATATATAATTAGCTTCATATAGTAAAATTTTAGCATATTAACACTCCTAGAATTAATTGGACATTGTATATTCTTCTACAACCCATTCCTTCCTTGCACATCTTCTTCATAGTGTTATAATATAATTGTCTGTCTGTCTAGAAATAATACACTTTTAGGCAGATATGACTTAGAAAGAGGTGCTTATGACATCTTCAAAGAAGGTTTCCCTTTCTGAGGTAAACCAATCCATAGATACACCAAATAATAATCGTTTTTGGCAAAATCTTAAGGCTTTCTTGGGACCTGGGGCTCTTGTGGCCGTGGGTTACATGGATCCAGGGAACTGGATTACCAGTGTCGTCGGTGGGGCGACCTACAAGTATAGTCTGCTTTTTGTCATCTTAATTTCATCTTTAATCGCTATGCAGTTGCAACAAATGGCTGGGAAATTAGGGATTGTGACCCAAATGGACCTAGCTCAAGCGACTGCCTATCACTCGCCCAAATGGTTGCGATACACGCTTTGGGTGATTCTGGAGCTGGCCTTAATGGCGACGGATTTAGCTGAGGTGCTTGGTTCTGCCATTGCTCTTAACCTGCTCTTTGGTATTCCAATTATGGTTGCCATTCTGGTGACAATCCTAGACGTCTTCCTGCTACTGCTCATCATGAAGCTAGGATTCAAAAAAATCGAGGCTATTGTTTCAACCTTGATTTTGACCATCTTGGTTATCTTTGTCTATCTGGTAGCTTTGTCTGAGCCTAGTATTACGGGAATCCTAGAGGGTTATCTCCCTACGCCAGCGCTCTTCGAGCCACATGCTGCTGGACATACCAACCAGTTGACCTTGGCGCTTGGGATTGTGGGTGCGACCGTTATGCCACATAACCTCTACTTGCACTCATCCTTGTCACAGACTCGTAAGGTTGACTATTCTGATGGCAAAGACGTGACTAAGGCTGTACGTTTCATGACCTGGGATTCTAACATCCAGTTGACTTTGGCTTTTGTGGTTAACTCCCTCCTCTTGATTTTGGGGGCAGCTCTCTTCTTTGGTCATGCTTCTGATATTTCAGCTTTCTCACAGATGTACAATGCTCTTCAGGACTCTAGGATTGCTGGTGCGGTAGCTAGTTCGACACTTTCAACACTCTTTGCCTTGGCGCTCTTGGCTAGTGGTCAAAACTCTACCATTACTGGTACTCTAACTGGCCAAATTGTCATGGAAGGCTTTCTCCACATGAGGTTACCGCAGTGGGTAATTCGTTTATTCACACGTCTCTTCGCCTTGCTACCTGTTATCGTTGTAGCTATTCTCTACGGTGATCAAGAAAAGACTCTGGATCAACTGCTGGTTTATTCACAGGTTTTCCTTTCACTTGCCTTGCCATTCTCTATCTTCCCTTTGATTTACTACACTTCTAAGAAATCACTCATGGGAAAACACGTCAATGCCAAGTGGAATACTTTCCTCGGTTATGCCATCGCTATTGTCCTAACCATTCTCAATCTCAAACTTATCATTGATACGTTTTAAACAAAAAAATAAGGCCAGCGAAATGCTGACCTTGTTTTAGTTTTTGAAGGCGTCAACGAGAACTTGGAATTCTTCATTGCTAAGGGTAATCCCCTTACCCATCTTGGTATGGTCTGGACTCCATGTACGGATGTCATACTTAGCCGGTGCGCCATTAAAGCTCACACGATTGAGTTCCTTAGTCCAGCCCTTGTCATTCTCAGACAAGACCAAGAGTTTTTCTTCAATTTCAAATGAAAATTCTGCCATTTGCTTACCTCCACTAGCTTTATTCGTTTTTTTCTGTGAAAATTGTGTGTTTTAGAAAGAAGTTATCCACAAAATTTCACCTTTCATGCTATAATTATTTTATCAAGAAACGAGGGAAATGACCATGATAAACTTTTTAGAAGCAGTAAAGCATCAGCTTCATCAGTTTGTGGAAACAGGTCACAGCAAACCTGTCCACCTAATGCAAAATCAGCTTATTAACGATATCTATCATGCTATTGATTATAACCAAATGGTCATGCTGACATCCAATCAGAAGACCTATAAGGGCTACATCAACCGTTATGACAGAGAGCGACAAGCCATCTTTATCGAGCAAGATAAGATCATCAGCATGATTGAACTAAAAGAAATCAAACGTCTAAAAAACATATCACAACGAGGTTAACTTTATCAGTTAACCTCTTTTTATTTTAGAGTTGACTATTGTAGAATCCCTTGCTATAATAAGTTAACTATTTATTTAGGAAAGGTTAACTAAAAAATGACACAAAACCGTACACTGTCACTCATACTTCCTGCCTTCGGTGCTGCTATCATTGCCGCACTGGCTCAAATTGTTATTCCTATCGGTGCAGTTCCCATTACGCTTCAGACTTTTGCTGTTGGACTGGTTGCTGCCATCCTTAAGCCAAGAGAGGCAACTCTTGCCGCTACTCTCTACCTTATCCTAGGCGCTATTGGTCTTCCCGTTTTTGCAGGTGGAGGCGGTGGGCTCCAAGCCTTCTTTGGTCCTTCAGCTGGCTATCTGCTTGCCTACCCATTTTTTGCACTTGTCACATCTGCACTGGCTCATGCTAAGACTCCTATCTGGAAGATCTTTTTGGCTTTTGTTTTGGGAGATGCACTTGTCTTTGTTGGTGGTATCCTTAGCCTGCACTTTCTTGGAAAGATGGGATGGTCTGCAGCTGTAGCAGTCGGTTTGACACCCTTTATCATCCCAGATCTTTTAAAAGGTCTGATTGTCGCTTTGGTGACTAAGCCAGTTTTAAAAGCACTAAAAAATCATAGTTACTTTAACTAAAAAAGATTGAAGACTTTGTTCGTGTGAACAGAATCTTCAATCTTTTTATTTTTCAAAATAAATATCATAGTGCTTTGAACAAGCTGGATTAAAGGCACTGTGACAATTGGGACAGGCTACTACCTCTTGATATTCCTCAATAGTCATCTCATGCCGACAAACGCCACAAATAAGGACCTTGTCCTGCTTCAACTGGCAAGGATAAGCTCGAAAATTGTGATTCTCCAAGCGATCATGGCACTGATAACAGGCATAATACTTCTGACACTCAAAGCATTTTAGGGCAACAATATCTAGCAAGGAATGGTAGTGCTGACACCTACTCTGACCATCCACCAGAAGCCCATTGATTTGACTTGTCATTAGGCACGAACAGTTTTACTTGAACCGTCTTTTTGGTAGAGGTTAATCAAACCTTCTTTAGTTGAACGAATCATGTCACCAGATTTAACTTCTTGTGGCACGGTAATTGTAAGAAGTTCCATTGGGTTTGGTGCACGGTCAATTTTGTTACCATTAGCATCGTGAAGGTCTTTGATATCACATTCAAAATGACGGAAGCCTGGTCCGTAGAATTCAACGTGGTCACCTTCGAGAATAACATTACGTTGACGGATTGTAGCTGTCATAGTGGCTGGATCAAAGTCTACTACTTCACCAACGAATTTGTATTGTGGAATTTTACGACGGGCACCAAAGAGTTGCTCGTTTTCTGTTGGTGTCTTGTAGTAGAAACCTGTTGCCAATTCACGTTGGGCAACTTTCCAGAGTTCGTTAATCAAATCATCTTTGATGGCGTAGAAGGCTTCTGCACTTTCCATGTAAGCGTCACAAGCAGCCTTGTAGCAGTTAGCAACTGTTGATACATAGTGGACAGATTTCATACGACCTTCGATTTTAAGGCTGTCAACACCATTATCAATAAGGTCTGGGATATTTTCAATCATACACATGTCAACGGCTGACATTGAGTATTCTTCAGGAACTTCACCGTGGATACTCTTTCGCTCTTGGCCGAATGGCATGTCGTAAAGATCATATTTCCAACGGCATGACTGTGAGCAACCACCACGGTTGGCATCACGGTCTGACATATGGTTAGAAAGGGTACAGCGACCTGAGTATGAGATACACATAGCACCATGGACAAAGGCCTCAATTTCAAGGTCCGTACGTTTACGGATTTCAGCCAATTCCTCCATAGTAACCTCACGTGCCAAAACAACACGGGTCAAGCCATACTGTTTCCAAAAATGGAAGGTTTCAACGTTTGTCGCAGATGCTTGCGTTGACAAGTGGATATTAAGTCCTGGAGCGTAGGTTGAACAGATTTCAATCAAGGCTGGGTCAGATACGATAACGGCATCGAGTCCCATATCACGCAATTCACGGAACCACTCACCAGCTCCTTTTTCATTTCCTTCATGGGTAACCATGTTTGAAGCGACGTGCACATCAACACCACGTGCGTGAGCGTATTCGATACCTTCACGAAGCTCATCCATGGTAAAGTTTCCGGCACGGCTACGCAAACCATAGGCTTGTCCACCAACGAAAACAGCATCTGCGCCGTAATTTACAGCGACTTTCAATTTTTCCAAAGTCCCAGCAGGTACCAAAACCTCTGGGCGTTTTTTAGTTGTAGTCATAATTTCTCCAATTTGCAAGATTGTCGATTTTTGTTTTTAGAAGTCTCCTTCGTTCCCTGAAAATGGAAAACTCTCAAACGAAAGAGGAAGGGTTATTATTTTACACGGTCAGGTTCATAATCATAGAAACCTGTGTCCAAACCACGGTTGGCTGGGTGTAATTTATGAATAGCCTCATCAAAGAGGAAGGCTTGATCTTGTGAAAATTCGCCAGCCTCGATGAGGTCACGAGCCTTCACAAAATACTCAGTGATTTTTACAAAGTTTTCACCTGGGCAATAAACACCGTCCAACTTCCAGTGGTCAAAACCATGTTCAACAAGCTCTGAAAGTTTAGTCATCATATCTAGGTCATTGTTGGCAAAGATATGTGTTCCATGCAAGTCTTCGTAAACTGAGTAGTGAGAATCTGGGTCACCAGGCTCAGAAAGGAAGAGGTCACGTTCTTTGGTAACGGCTTCATCCGTTTTGATAAAGTTGTAATAGTTTTGAAGAAGCGGACGTTTAGAGTGGTGAATGATACTTGCACCGTAAACCAAAACCTCGGCTGGAATTTGAAGATTTTCAGCCATGACGAAAAGTTCCGCAGACGGAATTTCACGAGCCAAAACAGCTTCAGAAGCTCCAGCTTGTTTGCCCCAGAAATTAATCTGACGGCTAGAGGTTACCATGGTTGAAGCATCATAAATCATTTTGAAGGGACGTTTGTCACGGTTACAGATGTAGAAAACCCCTGCATCACCAACCGTGATGTAATCTGCCTTGATTTCTTCAAGAAAATCAAGGTAGTCTGGAAGAGCATCCATCATACCTTGGTGCATGAGGGCGTTAACGGCAACAGTCAATTCCTTGCCAGACTCATGTACCAGCTCTGCAATCTTTCGCATCTCTGCGAATGAAAAAGGCTTAGGCAAACGAAGGCCAAAAGCTTTTTCGCCGATGTAAATACGATCTACGCCAAGTTCTAGGAGCTCACGTGCCTGCTCGTAGCTCTCAGCAGTCGCTGTAATCACTATTTTTTCCATAACTCACATTATAGCACAAATGATTTGATTTTTTTAGAATTTTTAGGTTCAAATACCAGTATCTAAATATTTTAAAATAGTTTTTAAATACTATAATTTTCACAAAAATCAAAAAAAACTTTGCAATATAAAATTTTTATGGTATTATTAATGAGATTCTAAATAGTGAAATACTGACTAAGTATTTTAATCTACACGAAAAAGTGATTTAGATATTTTATATAGAAAGGAGGCAGACATGGCTGACAACTTACACCGTCAATTTGATCACATTGAAGATTTCGAGACTGAGCATCCTCAAACGACGAATTATCAAGATTATCAAGGTCTAAATAGTAATAGTATTAAGCTACAAGATATGATTTTCTTTGGACGTATCTCAAGCTTCTGTGTTTCAACAGTCCTAGTTGCCTTCCTTTTCTTAGTAGCACAGGTGGCTACCTTCTGGGCCTTCTTCTGGGCAATTACCATTAGCGTCATTGGTCAGATAGGTATTTATGTCCTAATCGAATATTATAAAGCACAAAAACGTTGACTGCTGGTCAACGTTTTTTTCGTACTAAAAAAAGAAAGCCTCATGGGCTTTCTTTATTATTTTGCTTCTGCTGCTTCTTCAGAGATATCTTTAATATCAATGACGATATCATCAACGATAGCTTTTGTTTCTGCTTCAACATCCGCTTGTTCAGGAGTTACTTGAGCTGTTTTCTCCTTGATAAGTTCAAAGCTTTCTTTTGCAAAGTCAGCAACTTGAGCTGTTTTTTCTTGAACGGTTTTTGTCAAATCATCTGCAGTGATTTCACCATTTTCAAATTTTGTTTTGTAGTCTTGGAAAGTATCGACTGCCAAATCTTTGTAGTCGCTAGCTTTTTCCACTACTTGATTTTGATAAGCTTTAGGATCTTCTTTGAATGAAGCGATTTCTTCATCGATACGTGATTTAACAGCTTTACCTTTTTCAGTTGTAAAGAAGTAAGCTGCTGCAGCTCCAGAAGCTGCACCAATGATTAGGGTGTTTAAAAATTTACTCATGAAAAGACCTCCTTATTTTTTCTTGTCTTTTTTACCAAATAGTTTTGAAGCAACTTTACCGATAGCAAAGGCTGAACCCGCCTTACCGACACTTGCTCCTGCTGCACTTGCTTTAGCACCGAGGTAACGAGCTTCAGTATTCAAGTCAGAAACACTTTCTGAAAGCTCAGCTACTGCTACAAAGAGAGGATCGATTGTTTGAACTTTTTCATTAACATCTTCAACCAAGACGTTTGCCTTAGCCAAGATTTCATTTGTTTGATGAAGGGTTACATTAATGTCTGTACGAAGCACAGCAACTGTTTCTTCAACTTCTTTGACCACATGACGTGTACGAAGTAGGGTAGGGATCAATGCAATGAGGAACGCAGCAAGTGCGATTGCGATAATAAGAAATGCAATTTCTGCCATAGTTTAAGACTCCTTTGACCTTTTTAAAAGGTCGCTACAAGAAAACTGAAGTAAACTCTCCAGTTTCCAGTGACCTTTGTTATGATAATTTTCATTATATTATAACAAAGTCTGAGCTATATGACTAGTTTTTCATTTTATAATCTGCCTCTGGACGTTGCTTTCGCAAATATAGTAAGATAACACCCAAGATGATAATGGCGATGCTGACCCATTGAGAAACACGCAAGCCAGCAAACATGAGGCTATCGGTACGCATGCCTTCAATGACAAAACGTCCAAGACCATACCAGATAAGGTAAAATGAGGTCACATCTCCTTGACGTAGTTTCTTATTAAAGCGTCTTAGTCCTAGGATAGTGATAAATCCGACTAAGTTCCAGAGACTTTCATAAAGAAAAGTCGGTACACGATAACTCCCATCAATGAACATCTGCTGGCGAATAAATTCTGGGACATAATTCAGATGACTAACTGCTCTTCCGTAAGCCTCTTGGTTAACAAAGTTTCCCCAGCGACCGATACTCTGTGCAATCATAACGCCAGGTGCTGCAATATCAAGAAAATCCAAGACAGCAATGGCATGACGTTTCGAAAACCAATAGAGGACAGCTGCACCAGCAATCAAGCCACCATAAATGGCAATTCCGCCATTCCAAATCGCAACAATTTCTGAAGGATTCTGACTGTAGTAAGACCACTGGAAGATCACATAGTAGAGCCTTGCACCAACAATGGCTATAGGAAAGGCAAGAAGAATAAAATCTAGGATGTTTTCAGGGTCAATTCCCTTTTCGGGAGCCCAACGCTGAGCCAGATAAACGGCTAGTAAAAGACCAGATACGATACAGATGGCATACCAATGAATACTAATGGGGCCAAGCCTTAGAGCAATAGGATCAATAGTAGCTAACATTAGTTTTCACCATTCTTACTAATGAGGTTGGTCAAACGTTCCTCAAAGGTTTTGGTTGCATCAAATCCCATTTGCTTAGCACGGTAGTTCATAGCTGCAGCCTCGATAACAACTGATACGTTACGTCCTGTCTTAACAGGAATACGGACACGTGGAATCTTAACGCCTTGCAATTCGATTTCTTCGTTTCCGTTTCCAAGACGATCAAAGATCTTGCCATTTTCAAAATTCTCAAGATAAATGGCCAACTGAACTTGAGAGGAATTACGGACAGCACTAGCTCCGTAGAGACTCATGACATCAATGATACCAACCCCACGAATTTCAAGAAGATGGCGGAGGATTTCCGCGGGCTCACCCCAGAGAGTCTCCTCATCCTTAGCATAAACATCCACACGGTCGTCAGCGACAAGACGGTGACCACGTTTCACCAACTCAAGCCCTGTCTCACTCTTACCGATGCCAGAGTCTCCTTGAATAAGAACTCCCATCCCGTAGATATCTACCAAAACACCATGGACACTAGTTCGTTCAGCTAATTGCGAGTTAAGATACCAAGACATGTCACCTGAAAGCGACGATGTGCCGTTTCGTCCTTGAAGAACTGCTACACCATTTTCCTTAGCAGCTCGAAGCATCTCTTCCGGAATCTCAAGACCACGCGCCACGATAACAGCTGGAGTTTCCGCTTTAAACATATTCGCAAAAACAGAATAACGGTTGTAATCAGTCATGGTTTTAAGGTAGGACCACTCCTTCATCCCAACCAACTGAAGTCGTTCAGGTGAATAATAGTCAAAATACCCCGTCATTTCTAAACCAGGACGAGAGATATCAGCTGTTGTTATCGCTTTTGCCAAAAGCTCCTTATTTCCATAGACAACCTTGAGTTTAAGCCTATCAACCAGCATTTTAACAGTTACTGTCATGTTATTTCCTCCGATTATTTACTAGTTTCATTGTATCATAAAAAGGTTTTCAATGCGGTTCTCAAAGCAAAAAAGACCTATGACTAGCACTAAGGCCAATCATAGATCTTTTCTATTATAATTTACTCACCAATTCCACTCGTCTTCTACAGGTTCAGCGTTTTTACGTTTACGTCCATCCTTGAGTTTGATTTCGGGATAAATATCTTCTTTGTAAGGAAGGAGAAAGGCTAAAACCAAGTATAGAAAGATTCCAAACTGTGTTGAAACCATGAGAATGATAGCCAAGATACGAGCCAAAGCTAGGTCCCAACCAAACTTATCTGCCAAACCTGCAACAACACCGGCGACGAGTCTATTTTTTCGTGTTTTATAAAAACGATTTGACATGGTCTTCTTCTCCCATCATTTCTTTGATTTAATTATATGATTTTTTTAAATTAAAAAAATCAGCCCTAGGACTGATTTAGAAAAATGAGCTTACCTCGACACAGACCGCATCCAAACTTCTGTGTATTGACACGGCGTTTGCGACGGTAGATATGACCACAAGATTGGCACTGATAGAGGTAGTACTTCTCCTTTTGACCTTGCATCTTTGGAGCGTATCTAAGGCCTTCAACCTTGGCTAGTAAGTCCTTAAAATCTCTATCAACATGCTTGTAGCCCTTACCTTGAAAATAAAGGTGATAATGACAGAGCTCGTGGCGGACGATTTTTCGAAAGGTCTCAAGACCATGTTCCTCATAGAGTTTTGGGTTGAAATCTAAGTGTCCATCCTTGGGAAAGAACCGCCCTCCAGTGGTCCGGAGACGCTTGTTCCACAAGGCTTGATGCTTAAATTCCCAGCCAAAATCTTCTATAGAAACAGTCTTAACATAATCAGTTAGATTCACGTGGATTCACCAAGGAGAGGTTGAGTTTTTCATGCTCCAAATCAACTTTTGATACCCACACGGTAACTAAATCCCCAACAGAAACGACCTGACTTGGGTGGTTAACGAAGCTCTTGCTCATCTCAGAGATATGGATAAGGCCATCCTCATGGACACCGATATCCACAAAGGCACCAAAGTCCACAACATTTCGGACTGTCCCTTCAAGTTTTTGTCCGACTGACAAGTCTTTGAGTTCAAGAACATCCTGACGAAGCACTGGTGCTTCAAAATCATCACGGAGGTCACGACCTGGTTTCAAAAGGTCAGCGATGATATCTTTAAGGGTTTCCTGTCCAAGCCCTAGCTCTTCTGCTGTTTCTTTAAGATTAAGAGCCTTCAATTTCTCTTTGGCAGAGTCGTCCAAATCTGTGATATCCAACTGCTTGAAGAGGTCTTTTACCGCTGGGTAAGACTCTGGGTGGACCCCTGTATTATCCAAGATATTCTTGGCATTTGGGATACGGAGGAAACCAGCTGCTTGTTCGAAGGCTTTGGCACCGAGACGTGGGACCTTTTTGATTTCAGCACGTGATGCAATCTCACCATTTTCCTCACGGTAGGCGACGATATTTTCAGAGATGGTCTTATTGAGTCCTGACACGTGTGACAAGAGGGTACTACTTGCCGTATTGACATTGACACCGACTTGGTTAACCACGGTATCAACGACGAAATCAAGATTTTCAGACAGTTTCTTCTGGCTAACATCGTGCTGGTATTGGCCTACTCCGATTGATTTAGGGTCAATCTTAACCAACTCGGCCAATGGGTCTTGGAGACGACGGGCAATGGAAATGGCAGAGCGTTTTTCAACCGTCAAATCTGGAAACTCATGGCGAGCCAACTCTGATGCAGAGTAGACAGAGGCACCACTTTCATTGACAATGACATAAGAAGTTTCTGGGAAATCCTTGAGGACTTCTGCCACAAAAGCTTCACTTTCACGGCTTGCTGTTCCATTACCGATCGCAATAATCTCAATGGCATACTTTTTGATGAGGTCAGCCAAGTCTTTTTTAGCCTGTGCGATTTTAGCCTGACTTGCTGGAGCTACTGGATAGATAACTTGCGTTGTAATGAGCTTACCAGTTTGGTCAACCACGGCCAACTTAGCCCCTGTACGAAAGGCTGGGTCAAAACCAAGTACCATCTTGCCTTTAAGTGGCGATACTAGAAGGAGGCTTCGAAGATTTTGAGAGAACAGTTGAATAGCACCATCTTCTGCTGCTTCAGTCAATTCACTTCGGATACGACGCTCCATAGCTGGAATGATTTTCTTCTTGAGAGATTGATTGATAACTTCCTCGATATAGTCATTTTTTTGTTTGAAACGAGCACTGTAGAAACGGTGCATTTTCTCAAGATTGTGCTTAAAGCTTACCTTGATAACGCCTAGTTTCTCACCACGGTTAAGGGCTAACGTACGGTAACCTTGAAGTTTAGACACCTTGTCCTCAAAATCATAGTAAATCTTGAAAATTTCTTTTTCATCCAGCGATTGATCCTTGAGGGTTGAAGTGATGTCACTGTTGTTCCAGATTTCGTTGTAAGTCCAAGAGCGCAAGCTATTGTCCTCAGAAAAGGCCTCAACCAAAATGTCCACAGCACCTGCAAGAGCCTTGTCAGCTGTTGGAAAGGCTTCAGATGTCAGCTTTTCAGCTTCAGCCTTGAGGTTGGGACTATTTTGCAAGATAAGACGAGCCAATGGGAAAAGACCTGCTTCACGAGCAATGGTCGCCTTGGTGCGGCGTTTTTCCTTATAGGGGAGGTAGAGTTCTTCCACATCTGCCAACTTTTCAGCCGATTCAATGGCTGCCTTGAGTTGGTCAGTCAATTTGCCCTGTGCCTCAATCTTGGCCAGAACTGTTTCCTTACGGTCTTGAAGAGTAGTCAAGGACTTGTCCATATCAATGATAGCCTTGATTTGCGTTTCATCCAGATTGCCGGTTTTTTCCTTACGGTAACGGGCAATGAAAGGAATGGTATTGCCTTCTGCGGTCAATTCCAAAACTGTTTCAACTTGTTGTTTTTTTAGGCCCAATTCCTGAGCCAATGTCTCTAAATTACGATTTTCCATAAACTCTATTATACCACGAGAGGAGATTTGCTTGGGCAGAAAACCTTGTAGCTGAAGCGAGAATTTTTAAGCAAGAGGTAGTATAATAGAAAGGTAGACCTATTGTTAGGGGCTATTTCTAACAGAAATGATGCCCTTAGTATCTTTTTGCAACTGAACTCGGGCTATTTCTTTCGGAAAATAGATGCATCTTCCTAGAAGCAGAGCTTCTTCGTCTGATGCCCTAATTTTCTCTTAGAAATGACGCCCTTAGTATCTTATTTTAACTCGGAGGCTTTTTATGGCGGTTATTCAGAAAAAAACAAATGAACTTGAAAGCATGATGGCATCTTTTGCGGCTATCCCTGATTTTGAGAAGGCGGGAACTGATCCTAAGAAGGACAAACGTCTTCAAGAAGATAAGAAGAAATAATAGTTATGGCTATTTTTCATCAACTACCAGATAGCGTTTTGCAGCTTCTGGCAGTTTTTCTATCTATTATTATCGAAGCCCTGCCCTTCGTTTTACTGGGAAGCATCTTGTCTGGCTTTATCGAAGTCTTCGTGACCCCTGAAAAGGTCCGAAACTTCCTGCCGAAAAACAAGGTCCTAGCTATTCTCTTTGGAACTCTAATTGGTTTTATTTTCCCTTCTTGTGAGTGTGGGATTGTTCCCATTATCACGCACTTTTTAGAGAAAAAAGTGCCTAGCTACACGGCTATTCCTTTCATGGCAACAGCTCCTATCATTAATCCAGTCGTTCTTTTTGCGACCTATACGGCCTTTGGGAACTCTTGGTACTACGTAATTTTACGTTTTCTCGGAGCTTTCTTGATTGCCATGATTTTGGGAATTTTGCTCGGCTTTGTGGTGGATGACCAGATTCTTAAGGATAATCGTAAGGTCAGTCATGTGCACGACTATAGTGGTTTGTCAGCTGGTAAGAAAGTTTTTCAAGCCTTGATTCATGCTGTCGACGAGTTCTTTGACACTGGGCGTTACCTGATTTTCGGGAGCCTGGTGGCTGCAGGGATGCAGACCTACCTACCTACCCGTATTCTTACGACAATCGGGCACAATTCGGTGACAGCCATCCTCATCATGATGCTTTTGGCCTTTATCCTCTCGCTTTGTTCAGAGGCGGATGCCTTTATCGGGGCTTCCTTGCTCTCTAGTTTTGGAGTGGCACCAACGGTGGCCTTTCTCATCATCGGTCCTATGGTTGATATCAAGAACCTAATCATGATGAAACACCAGTTTAAGACACGCTTTGTTGGTCTCTTCGTAGGAACCGCAAGTCTGGTGACAATCATTTACTGTCTGGTATTGGGGGTGATTTAATGTTACGTTTTCTTATCTTATCTGGGTATTTTGAGCTGGTCATGTACTTGCAAGTTTCTGGCAAGCTCAACCAGTACATTAATATCCACTACTCCTACCTGGCTTACATTTCCATGGTGCTTTCCTTTATCCTTGCTGTGGTTCAACTCATTGTTTGGATGAAGCAGATGAAGGTTCACTCGCATTTGTCAGGTCGAGTAGCCAAGGTAGCCAGCATCGTTCTCTTGGCCTTTCCAGTCCTTACGGGGCTCTTGGTGCCAACAGTAACCTTGGATGCCAATACCGTATCAGCTAAGGGCTATCATTTTCCACTGGCGGCAGGGAGCGATCCTAACCAGGCCGACCAAGAGGGAACGACTATCCAGTATTTGAAGCCAGACACCAGCTCCTACTTCACCTCCTCTGCTTATGAGAAGGAGATGACCAAGGAGCTAGCCAAGTACAAGGGACGTGAGACCATCCAGATTACCACGGAAAATTACATGGAAGTTATGGAGCTCATCTACCTCTATCCTAACGATTTCGTGGGCAAGAAGGTCACCTATACCGGCTTTGTTTACAATGACCCACAGACCAAGGGTTATCAGTTCATCTTCCGTTTCGGTATTATCCACTGTATCGCCGATTCAGGTGTTTACGGACTGGCGACGAGAGGAAGTGACCAAACCTTCAAGGATAATACCTGGGTAAAAGTCACTGGTACCATCACTGTGGATTACTATCAAAATCTCAAACAGAGCCTCCCTATCCTCAATTTGACTGAGGTTAAAGAGGTCGGTCAACCTGACAATCCCTATGTTTATCGCGTATTTTAAAAAGCCAAGTTCAGTTGAACTGGCTTTTTCTTCTTGTGCAAAATGGATTTGTCTAGGCTTCTTTTGCTAGGGCTAGTGCTTTTTCAAGGGCTTGGTCCGTCGACTCGCAGATATTATCTGGACCGATAGTCTGGATGAAGCCTGATTTTTCGAGAACTCGGTAGGGTTGGGCGTTAACGTGAGAAAGAAGCAAGGTCATTCCACGTTTTTGGCAGATAGCAAGCGTTTCCTCAAGGGCATCCAGACCAGAGATATCCATGGCTGGAACGTTGCGCATGCGTAGGATAAGGACATTCTTACTGTCGTCATTGATAACATTCAAGAAATTATTGGCTGCACCAAAGAAGAGGGCACCGAAGATTTCATATACGACTGTATTTTTAGGGACTTGTTTCAAGTCGCTGTCCTCGGACAAAACTGGATCGTCCAGATTTTCCTTGTCCACCCACTGACGAATTTGAGCCACGTCTGACATGCGTTTGAGGAAGAGGAAGGCTGCTAGGACCATACCAAATTCGATGGCAACCACTAGGTCAAAGAAAACGGTTAAGATAAAGGTTACGATAAGGACTGCTACGTCACTCTTAGGAGCACGTTGAATCATACGAACGACAGTACGCCAACCGCTCATGTTATAACCGACAATCATTAGGATTGAGGCCAAACAGGTCATAGGAATCAATGAAGCATAAGGCATGAGAAAGAGTAAAATCAGAAGCAAGGTAAGGGCATGAACCATCCCCGCTACTGGTGTCCGTCCTCCATTTTTGACATTGGCTGCGGTACGGGCGATGGCACCCGTTGCAGGAATCCCGCCAAAGAGGGCTGACATGATATTCCCAACACCTTGGCCAATCAATTCAGCATTAGAGCGATGATTACCACCAATCATCCCGTCTGAAACAACGCAAGAAAGTAGAGATTCGATGGCTGCTAGTATGGCAATGGTGAAGGCTGGCGACATCATTTGACGAATCAAAGAAAATGATAGGTCAGGAACTGTGAAACTTGGAAGTCCTGCTTTGATGGTGTAAAGATCACCAATGGTTTTGACTGGGAGATGACCAAAAGCTACGATGGCTGTGGTCACAATAATTGCAACCAAAGACCCCGGAATTTTCTGAGAAAGGCGTGGCCAAAAGATTTGAATGACTAGGGCCAAGATACCAATTGCAAGTGTCGGCCAGCTAATACTTGAAAGATGCTTCCCATAAGCTAGAAGTTTTTCTAAGAACTCAGCTGGCACGGACTTCATCTCAAGGCCCAGGAAATCTTTAATCTGTCCAGCCACAATCCCAACAGCTATCCCCAAGGTAAAACCAAGTGTGATGGTTTTGGGAATGAACTTGATCAGGTCACCAAAACGCAGGAGCCCCATGATAATAAGCATGAGTCCCGCCATGAGCGTGGCAAGGGTCAAACCAGCCATACCATACTGGGCGATGATGCCATAGATGATGACAACGAAGGCTGCGGTAGGTCCACCAATCTGAACCCGACTACCTCCTAAAAAGGAAATAAAAAAGCCTGCAACGACTGCTGTGTAAAGACCTTGTTCGGGATTGACACCAGAGGCAATGGCAAGGGCAATCGACAAGGGGAGAGCAATGATAGCCACGATGACTCCTGCAATTAAGTCCTTGATGAACTGGCCCTTAGAATAATTCCTGATGGTAGTGAAAAATTTGGGTGTGATATATTTTAAAGCGTCCATTTTTTCCTCCTAACTACTATCCTAAAACTCTTTAACTCAGTGAAATAACTCTTTTTCAATGAGTGTCAGACGCTTATCAATTTTACAATCTTATGATAGCATAGGAAAAGCTCATTTTCTAGGGGATTGAGGGATTTAAAGCTATTATTTCAAGAATTTTCTAACTTTCTTTGTTTAGAAGTGAAGGTATCAAAAAACAAGTCCAGACTATGGACTTGTTTTGAAAGATTCATTATGGATTACCAACTTGTTGGCAAGGAAATCGGAATGTTAAGTTTAACCTTCATCTTGCTATTGGTTACAGAGGCTTGCTCAATCTCATAGCCGATTTCTGGAAGCTTGAGCTGAATTTGGTCATTAACCATGCGAACACCACTGCTGGACTGGGCAATGCTCTTCTTGAGGTAAGGCAGAACCAGTGATTTTGGAACTGGAAGGCGACCCAGGTGGGCACCTGCCAAATCTAGTAGGATGACTTCCTTGTTAGTGCTGACAGTGAAATCAAGGCTGAATGTTGATTCGATAGGTCCAAGAGATACGGGAACCTTAGCTGTTAGATAGGAATCATTCAACTCTACACTACTGTTTTGCAAGGTCTCGTCATTAGAATCAGCCATGCTTGCTTTTAGGATTTGACGAAACTGATTACTGTCAAGATTAATCTCAGTTGAAACCCCGCCTGATGAAAGGGACGCCCCACCAATACCAGCCTGGGCTAAATCAGCAAGGGATGTTTGTGTTGATACATTTTTTAATTGGTCCTGACTGTCGATCTTGTCCGGAATAAGTAGAGCCGCCACTGCAAAAAAGAGCACAATGACGAGGACAATGAGTCGTTTAAACCATTTCCACATAGGGATACCTCATTTCAATTTTTCACTTTTGACGTCTATTGTACTGTAATCAAGGGAAAAAAGCGAGTAAGAACTGGAAATTCTCTCATATTTTCTTAATGCAGGAGATATGATTCCAGAACTTCAAAGACTTTTAAGTAAGCATTGGCATAAAGGTGGACGCCGTCATAGGTGTGCTCAGCCTTCTGCTCTTTTCTATCATCAACCAAATCAGCATTACAATTAATGAAGTGGCAGCCATAGGTTTTGGCAATTTCCTCAAGAGCCTGGTTACAGCGGTCAAGATTTTCAGGAGTCCGCAGTTTCATCCACTGAATTGAAGCCTTGGTCTGCCAAGGCAGATGAAGATTGGCTGGGTAAAAAGCCATCAGGTAAATCTTGGTATGGGGCAATATAGCTAGTGTTTGCTCCAGAATTTGGCTGATATTTGCCGTCATATGTTGGAACCACTGATCTCCATAAGGCTCCTCGGTCATGTCATTGGTACCGATATTGATGAAAACCTTACTCGGTTGCAGATCCAAAAGTAGAGGATGGATATGCTGGAGAAATTCATCCGTATTCAAACCACTGATGCCCCGATTGTAGATGATATCGTCGATACCTCTACTCCTAGCGATTTCACAAATGGGAAAAAGCTCCATGAGAGAGGAGCCCGTGAAAAGCGTTTCCCCCTTGATAGCAACCTCATTTAGGTACTGATAATTTTTAAGTTTGATATCTTTTAATTCATCCATGATAACTTTCTTCTATATTTATCTAAATAAGGGAAAAGGCAAAGAGAAGGCCTACAATCGTATTGGCCAAGGCGTGGATAAAGACACTTGGAAGAATGGAGCCGTTTGCTTTCTTCTCATTGATAGCACCCAAAACGTAAGCTATGAGACTGATAAAGACCAAAATGGCAAAAGCCTTAAGGTAACCAGTTAGTTGAATAAACATGAGTGCATGAAGGAGACCAAAGACTAGAGACTGAACCAGATTAGCCCCTAGAAATCCTAGTTTTCCTTGCATCCTTTTTAATAGAAAACCTCTAAAGAAGATTTCTTCAGGCAAGGCAGTCCCTAAGATAGCGTATGCCAAGATGGCAGGAAGGGCTCCAATTCCATTTCCAGAAAAATCTGCTGTGGCCGTTTGGCTAGAGTCAAACCAACTAAAGACCGCAATCGAAAAAAGAAGAAAAACTAGACTAATACCCAAAATGGTCAGTAGTAATTGCCTCTTCTTCTGACTCTCAACTTTCTTCAACCCAATCCAGTCAAAGAAACCAACCTTTTTCCTGCTCCAAATTAACCAAGTGATAAAAGGAATGACAGAGACTATGAGCAGTTCCATAATACCACTCATCAGTTTAGACATAAATAGGGTCATGAGTTTGTCCTCCATTTCTAATCAAAAGACAGCTTCGTTCTTTTGAAAACGATTACCTTTACACCATGATTATACTACTTTTAGGGGAAGAAAAAGCCCATTTTCACCAGTCTTGCCAGGTTTCTTTGGCACGAATCACACGGTCTTGCTTATAGTCAATATGGTAAACACGCCAACCACCAATCCAATCGTCCTTCAGCTTGTACTCAACACTTCCTTGAAGATTACTCCCCTTGCCCAAGAGTTTCTCAACTTCTTTTCTCGTCATGCCCTCAAGCTGATACTGACGGTGAAAGCTCCACATGAGTTTGTGTCGCATAGGAGCTGGTGTTTGAGCCCATTTTTCAGGAGTAAAAATCCGGTCTCGCGGGACAATGATTGCAAAATGAACCTGACAAATGATTTCAATGATTAAGCAAAAGGCTTTTCGTCGTTTTCGTCTGGTTTCTGGGGTGAGGTAGGCCATAGGATTACCTTACTTTCTCTTGTTTCCAATGGTCATCCAAAATCACTGTGTGCTCTTTAGAAAAGCGAATAAGGATGTCTCTGGCAACTTGTTGGGATACACGTGCTACATTTGTCAATTCTAATCCTAGCTCAGGTGTGTCGTGTTCCAAGCGATACTTGTCATCCTCGGATTCAACAAAGATAAAACTCATTGACCCTTTTTCGCTATAAGTGAGATAGAGACTATCGTAGGATACTGGAAGTTGCACCAAGGCATCCCAGATATCACTGTCACTTGGGTTTGTAATCGTCGCATAGTCTACCTGATCAGCTGTCGAAATACGCATGACAAGGCCTTCTGCTGCTTTCTTTTTAGGTGCAAGCCACTTAAACAAATGCATCGTTTTCCTCCTTTAGATGATGATTCCTTTTTGCTTGAGATTGTCCAGACATTCCTGTAAATAGGCAGTATCATGCTCTGGGTAAATGATGACTGGTAGCTTCTCCACTTCAAGCTTATCGTAGGCTGGCATCTGCTTGCCTCGATACTCCTTGTCCAACCACTCTGGGCTAACACGATAGCCACGTTCCGTCATTTCTTGCATGATGAGCTCATGGTACTTAAACAAGCGGTACGGTGAATAATCAAAAACATAGTTAACCGTCGCATGTTTGCGTTGCCATCCCTTACCACGGAGGGCACAACATTCTCGGTGCTGCCCTAATAATTGCTGACGGGGTAGTTTTGAAATCAAGGCTTGATGCCATAGTCTCATTTGCTACCTCCATTAATCAGAGTTGACTCCTCCAGATAGCGATTTGGGTACTTGATGAGGAGCTCTTTGACGGATGCCACTAAACACATCTGAGGAATTCGACCTGTCGCATAGCTTTCCAGTTGGGCCATAAACATTTCCTTCTCGCTGGCAGTCGCCTTTTTCTTAAAATACCCCCAGATATGTTGAAAGGCATTGACGACCTGACCAGGATTTTCAGGAAGGTCAAGTGCTTGATCAATATAGGCTTGAACCTGATCCAAACTAACCTCATCATTCTTGAGATAGTTACGGATTTCTAAGTAAATCTTGTTTGAATGGCTGAGCACCAGATACTTATTGGCTGCCCAAAGTCGCTCGCACTGGCGACGTGGATTGGTAGTTGTCATTAGGAACCTTCCTTGATTGCTTTTTATCAGTATAGCATAGTTTAAATGGGGATAATAGATTATGACTTTGAGAATTTGAAGAGTGATTTTCAACTATTTTCAGAAAAGGGCTTTTGCTTGGTTTGCTTGTAAGCGTTTGCTATACTTAAGGTATCAAAGAAAGGAGACAAAGCCTATGACATTGTCCAAAAAACTCACACTTTCTCTTGCCTCTATGGCAGTTCTTGGTCTTTTAGCAGCCTGCTCAAACCAGAAAGCTCAAACACCTGAAAGCTCTGCTAGCACCCAACAAAGTTCAAGTAAGGTTTCATCTTCACAAAGTTCTGAAGTTTCTAAACAGACTGAGGGGCTAGATGGCACCTATAAGGGAACTGATGAAAATGATCGTATTACTCTTACCATCTCTGGAAATACTGGAACTTGGGAAGAGGACGAAGCAGATGGCGAGAAGGAAAGCAAGTCTGTAACAGTTAACCCTGACAATCAAAGTCTAACGATTGGTGATGATACCAAATTCTACAAACTCGACGGTAATCAGCTGACTATTGAAGATGATGACCGTGATCCAAACGATACGGTTGTCTTGACGAAATAATATGAAAAACCTTAGCCAATCCACTCTCTGGAATTTAGCTAAGGTTTTTTATGTTATACTATAGACAGAAAGAAAACGAATACAAACAGGAGGTTGACGATGACTCAAAGAAGATTATGGGTGACGCTATTTGTTGTGTCGATTATTGTAACTCTTATTGGACTGGGATTTTCTGTCTATAACTATTATGTCTTTGATAAACCCTTTATGACCACGACTACAAAAGGTTTACTAGCAGCCTTTTTCCTGTGTGTGACTATGGTTGCCATTAGTCTATCCAAATCAAATAGGAAGTAAAGATAAGAAAGAGGTATAAGTTTGTAGACTTATACCTCTTTTGATACAACATTACTTAATCTTGTGTTTATTCATTTTTTCTTCAAAGATGCCTGTCATAATCTTACGTAACTCTTGGCATTCTTTTTCAGCCTTTTGATGATGAAATGTATCCTTGGCCAAACGAGTCACCTCCTAAAAATGAAACTGTGTCATTATATCAACAGATAGGAAAGAAAAGCTCCCACCGAAATTCAGTGGGAGGTTCAACTCTATTTCTATGATTTTCGTACCACCACCAGCCAAGAGGCTAGTAGGATTTCGCAAATAACCAGAAGGATAATCTGAGTAATAGAACTCTGAACTAGCAAAAGGACAGCCAGACTATCGATCAGCATATGGGCAAGGATACAAGGAGCAGCTCCTTTCGAATACTCTTTGAGAGCTCCAAATAGAAAAGTATTTCCTAAAATCATCAGGTAAAAAATGAGATAGTTGGAGGAACCTGCTGTAATCCAAGGGAGTTGATAGATAGGGATATGCCAGAGGAACCAGACAATGGAAAGAACCATCATTTTAGTTATAAAGTGCTTACTAAAGTAAAGATGTTCTTGTAAAAACCAACGCCAACCTACTTCTTCCAGCCCCCCATATAAAAAGGTCCAGGGAAAATATAGTAAGAAGGCCAAGAGGGTGTTCCCAGTAAAGCTAACATTCCTGAGAAAGAATGAGGTTCCATAGTAGATGACTGGAATGAAGAGAGCTAGAATCCAGGACAGGGGACTTTCTTTTTGAAGAAAGACCTTTTTGAAAAATTCACCCAAGGATTTGACTTCACTCAACACAAGAGAAAAGACAGCCGCCATAATCAGGGGAACACAGTTCATTAGGATAAACAGTAGTGAGGCACCCAGACTACTCCTGTCTGGGAAACACCATAGGATAACTTGCCCTACTATATATGTAGCAAAGAGGGCAGACAGTACATACCAGATAGCAACTGATTGTTTTGAAATAAATTTGCTCATTTTTTCTCCGTAACGGGATGGTAAAATTGACAATATCTCTTTTTTATGGAAGGTTGATTCGTAATTGTAGAAATAAACACATTGTCTTTAAAAATCTTATTTAATCTTGTGTTTGTTCATCTTTTCTTCAAAGATGTCTGTCATAATCTTACGTAACTCTTCTCTCTCTTTTTCAGGAAGGTCCCCTTGGCGCTTAGCCACTGCATAAAGTTCAGGATATTGCTTGGCTACACGCTCGACTGTCTTAGTCGTCGCATGCCCTCTGACAAAGAAAGGAATGCGTTTAATCCATTCTTGTGGTACGAGAGCGAGTAACTTCTTAGCCGCTTCCTTATCAGAAATCTCAGCTGTGCTCAAACCTTTTTCGATTTGCTTTTGTTCTTGTTCTGTAAAATCTTTTAATTCCATAACTTGCTCCTCTTTATCTTTATATAGTAAATTTTACACCCATGCATGAGAATATACAACTGATTGGGATGGGATGTTGCTAGCTGTGAACAATAATAGAATTAGGAAAATCATGATTTCTTTTTTCCTAAAATACCGTACAAAAAGATCTGATGAATTTGCTCAACCTCTGTCTCTAAATTGTCACTATGGGCTAATTGATTTCCCATACCATTAAGAGCATCCATGACATTTAAGATAAGCTCTGTCGATAGGTCTTCAGCAATAAGGCCCTCTGCTTTTCCGAGATGAATATAAGCACGATAGATGTCACGTTTTTTTGCAGTGATTGCTTTCGTTAGGAGAGTTGAGAAAACAGAATCTTCCACCATTTTATCTTGAAAATAGTCCGAGATTTGCTGACTCATTTTCTCCTGACATAGGGCTAAAGCATGGTCTAATTTTGTTTTAAAATCTAGATTGCTATTTAAAATGTCCTCAGCTTGTTGGGTTATTTCTTCAAACAAGTCATTAACACAGAGAGTTACCAAGTTATCTTTGCTCCCGAAATAATTGTAGATAGAAACAGGAGATACTTCTGCTACCTCTGCAATAGATTTTATACTCGTTTGTTTAAAACCTTTGTTTTTAAACAAACGCAAAGCTGCTTGAATAATCGCTTGCTTCTTTTTCTCAGTCGTCTTTTGATATTGATTCATGTGAATACCTCTGTTATTACCAATTGTAGCATAAGTTTGAAATATATGAGTATATATTTCATTTTTCCTTGCTATTCTTACTAGCTTTTTCTATAATAAAGTTTGAATTTAGACTATCTATATTTCAAACTTTATTTGCAAAAATGGGAGGGAACATGCTCATTCAATATCTTATAAAGCAATCTATAAATCCGAGTGGTCTTGTTGGCCGAGTGATTACCAACATCTGGTCGTCCTATTTTAAGGAACTCAGCCTTTGGGTAATAAAACAAACCACTATCCCTAACAATAGTCGTATTTTAGAAGTCGGTTATGGCGGTGGTAGCACTATCAAAAACCTACTTGCTTTAGATAAAAATCTTGACATTCATGGCATTGATATTTCCAAGGAGTCTTATCAAACTGCTAAACGGATGCTTTTAAAGTCAATAGAAAACGATAGTGTCCAGCTGATGTTTGGAAATGTCGAAAACCTTCCCTACCAAAATCATTATTTTGATTTTGTCTTTGCCATTCAGACCCATATTTTCTGGAAAGATTTAAAACAAAGCTTTCAGGAAATCTATCGAGTCATGTCCAATCATTCTACTCTGATTATTGCTTCCGAAAAAGAAAAAATACAGTATCATATGACAGATTATGGAACAAGTTCTGAATTGAGTCAGTTATTAACAAGTATTGGCTTTTCAAAGATTGAAGAAAGGCAAAATCACAAATGGGTTTTGTACATTGTTATTAAAAGACATTAGGAAATTGATAGACAAATTCCCACTTGACTTAAGAAAAGCTCTCCCCCTTAGCAACACGAAAAGAGAAGACTAAGTTAGTCTTCTCTTTGTGTAAGCTTTACGCTAGCTACTAAGCTAGACAAGGTGGGCAAAAACTTTATATTTTAACTTATAGTATGTCTATTAGTTGATAATCTTAACCTTTCAAAATTTAAATCCACTAGAAAATAAGGAGATAAGGGTCTTCCAGATAAGAGATAACTTGTGCTAAAAATTCAGCTGCTGGAAGGCCATCGATGATTTGATGGTCGAAGCTCAGACTCAATGGAAGATAGTCTTTTTGAACAACCTCTCCCTCCTCATTAAATGCCAAAGCTTGTTGAGTTGCTCCTACTCCAAGAATTGCCACCTCTGGGGAGTTAAGGATTGGTGTGAAGTATTCTACACCTGGCCCCCCTAGGTTCGTAATTGAGAAAGTAGAACCACTATATAGGTCAGATGGAAGTGCACCTTTTCGAGCTTGATTAGCCAGAGTCTTAATGCTTTGACCAAGATCTGCTAAAGTCATACGGTCTGCGTCTCGAATCACAGGGACAACCAAACCATCATCCAAAGCTGTTGCCATACCAATATGAATGCTTTCTTGAATCTGATGAATTCCGCCGCCATACCAAGCATTCAAAGCTGGAAAATCTCTCAAAGCTTTGGTTACTGCTTTAGTTAATAGAGTTGTGATACCTAGTTCACCATTTTCAAGTGGAGTATGGACCTTGGCCTTAAGTTCTTTACGGAATTTCAAAAGCTCAGTTAAATCAGCCTTACGATGAAGTGTCACTTGAGCAGAAGAATGAAGACTGTTCATCATACGTTCGGCAATAATCTTACGCATGCCTTGGAGTCCCTCACCGTATTGACCTGAGGTCATATCTTGTGGTAGAGGTTCAACGACCTTATCAACAACAAGACTTGGTTGGTAAGCTTCTACATCACGTCTTGTAATACGACCATTTCCACCTGTCCCTTTAATAAGGGAGATATCATAGCCTTTCTCAGTAGCCATCTTACGAGCCACCGGTGTAATAAAAATTCGTTCCCCACCAGTACGAGCTATAGGTGCTGTAGTAGATTTAGGACTAGACGGTGTTGAATCTTTAGCGACTTCAGTTGGAGCTTCCTCTTGTGCAGGAGCTTCTTGGGTTCCTACATTTTCTCCTTCCTGACCAACCCATCCAACGACTTCCTTACATTTAACTGTAACACCTTCACCATGCACAATGTCTAGAACAACCCCAGAAGCAGGGGATTCAACTTCACTAGTCAATTTTTCAGAACTAATTTCCAATAAAGGCTGACCACTTGTTACTGTATCACCAACTTTGACCAACCACTTTTGAATGAGTCCTTCAGTCATGGTTAGGCCGAGCTTGGGCATTAAAATTTCTGTTGCCATAAGCGCCCTCCTATCCTTTCAAGTCCTGAATCAATTCATCAGCTACTTTCAAAACCTTATCCGCATCCGGGATATAGGCTTGTTCTAAGTTTGTCGCAAATGGAACAGGAGTATTTGGTGCACAAACACATTTCACTGGTCCATCAAGATAATCAAAAGCTTTATCTGAAACTACAGATGCAATATCAGTTGCAGTATTGTTATGTGGATTGGCCTCATCCACAATAATTAAACGACCAGTTTTCTTCACGGAATTTAACACTGTTTCTTCATCCCATGGAGCAACTGTACGAAGATCAATCACTTCTACAGAAATGTTGTCTTTTGCCAAGCGGTCGGCGACCTCATAGGCTACATACAACATTTTACCAATTGTCACAATTGTTAAATCCTTACCTTCTCTACGAACGGCAGCCTTACCAATTGGTACAGTATAGTATTCTTCTGGCACTTCCCCTTTTAATCCATATAAAGTCTTGTCTTCAGAAAAGATAACTACATTATCATCCTCTATTGATGCTAGGAGTAATCCTTTAGCATCATAAGGAGTAGCAGGAACGACCACCTTAATACCAGGAATCGATCCAAATAAACCGTAATAGGATCCAGAGTGTTGCGCAGCAGCTGAAGCTCCTGCCCCGTGCATAGTACGAACAACCATGGGAACTTTAGCTTTACCGCCAAACATGTAACGCATCTTAGAAGCCTGTCCTAATAGGGCATCAAAACAGAATCCAATAAAATCATTAAACATCAACTCTGGTACAGGCCTTAGTCCCGTAAGCGCCATCCCAACCGAAGCTGATAAATAGCCGTGCTCAGAAATCGGAGTATCAATAACTCGTTCCCTGCCATATTTTGGCATCAGTCCTCGTGTAATCCCCATGACACCGCCCCAGGCATCCTCGTTATTATTTTCTAAGTGTTCAACATTAACACCACCTGAGATATCCTCTCCTAGGAGAACAACTCGCTCGTCTCTTTCCATGGCTTGATCGAGCCCTTCATTGATGGCTTTCATAAATAATGTTTCTCTAGTCATT
Organism: Streptococcus sp. ACS2; assembly: GCF_000525585.1. Lineage (NCBI taxonomy): Bacteria > Bacillati > Bacillota > Bacilli > Lactobacillales > Streptococcaceae > Streptococcus > Streptococcus sp. ACS2. The sequence continues at coordinate 33,887 of NZ_JALT01000031.1, read as the reverse complement.
ATGAATCCTCCTCAATCAGTCTGCAAATACGTCTTCGTAGAGAGCTTCTTCTTTTGGAATTGGGCTCTCTTGAGCAAAGTGGATTGCATCTTCAACATCTTTTTGTGATTGGGCAACAATCTCATCCAATTCATCTTGGCTAAGGATACCCTTTTCAGTTACCAGATCACGAAATACTTCCAAGGCATCCACATCTGCCCATTCTTTTTCGATTCCATCTGGTGCTTTGTATTTTTGCTCATCTCCTTCGAAATGGCCATGGTTACGATAAGTAATAGCTTCAATTAACGTTGGACCATCTCCACGACGCGCACGTTCAATGGCCTCCTTAGCCACTTGATAAACAGCAAATAAGTCCTTACCATTAACGCGAACTCCAGGCATATTGTAAGCTTGTGCACGTTCAGCAATTGTTGGAGAACCTGATGAATACCATTGTGGTGTTGATTCTGCAAAAAGGTTGTTTTCATTTACAAATACCACAGGTAGATTCCAAATAGAGGCCATGTTTAAGCACTCATGAAAATTACCTTCATTGGCAGCACCATCACCAAAGAAACATACAGCAACATCATCAGTCTTTAGATATTTGTTGCGCATAGCAGCACCCGTCGCAAGACCAAAGCCTCCGCCTACCATACCATTAGCACCAAGGATTCCTTTATCCAAGTCAGCGATATGCATAGAGCCACCCTTACCTTTACCAAGCCCAGTAGACTTACCAAAGATTTCAGCCATCATTTTTTTAAGGTCTCCACCTTTAGCCACACAGTGTCCATGTCCTCGATGTGTGCTAGTAATGTAGTCTTTATCAGTCAGGTTAGCACATACCCCAGTCGCAATAGCTTCCTCACCTGAGTAAAGGTGAACAAATCCTGGAATTTGACCGATTGAAAAGAAATGTCGTGCATTTTCTTCAAAATTTCGAATATCCCACATAGTCTTATACATGGATTTAGCCTCTTCTTTTGAAACATTTTCCACACCAAGATCATGGGCAGTCTGAACCTTAACTTCTTCCTTGGTTAAGGTTTGTCCCTGATGTTTTTCTTTCATTAGGGCTTGTGGCAATTCTTGATAATGTGTCATATTGTTTCCTCCTTCTATAGAGAGCTTTATAAAAAACAAATATTATTGACAGATATATAGATTTGAAAAAATGAGAATGGCTGTGCTAAACCTATCCATCGACCTTAGGACCTTAAAATCAGTCTTGCAACTTCCTGAACCAACTCAGAAATTGTTGGATGTGCAAAAATTGTCTTATCAAGCTGATCAAGTGTTCCTTCAGCATCTTTCAAGACAATCAAGGATTGTAGAATATCAGTTGCATGTGGACCAATGATAACGGCACCTAATAGTAGGTGATAGCGTTTTTCGGAGATAATTTTAACAAAACCTTTTGCTGAATTAGACGCAATGGCTCGACCATTATAAACATAAGGAAGTTGACCAACTAATATATCATATCCTTGTTGTACCGCCTCCTCTTCTGACAAGCCAAAGGAAGCAATCTCTGGCGTTGTAAAGAGCGACCGTGGAACACTTGAATTATCAACTGGTTCCTCAGCCTGACGACAAATGGCTCGAACAGCTTTGATTCCCTCGCTACTAGCAACATGAGCCAACATATATCCAGGAATCAAATCCCCAATCGCATAAACACCTGTTTGAGATGACTCGTAATAACTATCTACCTTAATAAAGCCTTTTTCGGTCAGCTCCAAGCCCATCATTTGGGCTAACTCAATATTTGGCTTACGCCCTGTTGCTACAAGTAAGTTATCATAAGAGTAGGACTTCCCATCTGCTAAAATTACAGCATTTTCTTTAACCCTATCTATGCTAACTCCCTCCAGAATGGTAATTCCAAGTTGTTCCATCTTTTCTCTAATAATGGAACGTGCTTCGTCATCTTCAGTTGCTAAAATTGTTGGTGCAACCTCTATCACTGTCACATCCACACCAAGTGGAGCCATGGCAAAAGCTAACTCAACGGAAATAATACCTCCACCAATGATAACCAAACGTTGAGGAAGTTCCTTTAAGTTGAAAAAGCTATCTGTTGTCAAATAGTTAACATCGTTAATACCAGGAATAGGAGGAATAAATGGATGACTCCCCGTCGCCAAAATAACAGACTTACCTGAGACTCTTTCACCATTAACTTGGAAGGTTTTATCAGAAATATAAGCTGCCTCACCTTCAATATAGGTGATACCTAATTGTTTAAAACTTGATTGAATACCAGACTGTAGTGTTGCTACGACTTGATCTTTGCGAGCAACAAGTTTTTGAAAATCAAGATTATCATTTAAAATTGTTACTCCATACTGAGAGGCTTCTTTAGCAGCTAATAGCCAATGGGCATGTTCAAGATAGGCTTTGGATGGGATACAGCCAACGTTCAAACAAGTGCCACCTATGGAGTTTTTCTCAATGACAGTTACCTTTTTACCTAAACGGGCAGCTTCTTCAGCAGCAACATAACCACCAGGACCTGCCCCTATAATGAGAATATCACATTGACTCAAAACAATACTCCTTTCTAGAATGGAAGTCGGCTGTTAGCCGAACCACTTCATGTAGGACAAAAACTCGGAGATATTTTTGAAAGCGTTTTCTATATTTTGATTATAAAACTAATACTTATGAAAATCAAGTAATTCACTGAAAATGTGATGTTTTGGTGGTGAAAACATTCACAAGCAATGCAAACGTATGCCATTCTCTAATCGGGATGATGTTAGTACTTATATTTTGCTGATTTGTATAAGAACTAGAAAAATACAAATCTCCCCTAATCATTAAATAATTCTTCAAAATGTTATAAAAAACACTCTAGCGTCTATAGCTTGGATAAAACTATAGAAATTAGAGTGCTTTTACTATTAGAAAGAATATGTATATGGAGTTAAAAAGGAATTTGAATTAATCTAAAGAAAGTTAATTTTTCAACTGAATAATATTATAAGAATATCGATTTGTAGTTATTTGAAAGTAATCTTATAAGTGAGTAATTAGGAGTAGAATATGACAACTCTATTTTTTGTAGAGTAGCTTTTGTAGCTTTTATGTGAAAAATCAATTGACTATTTAATTATTTATCGTCCTTTTTAATCATATTTTTCACACCTTCGATAGCTCCTTCAACAGCATCTTTGGCATCTTCGGCAACTTCTTTCACTTTTGAGACTGCTTTTTCCGCAGCACCTTCTTTTTCTGTTTTTTTATCACCAGTTAATTTTCCGACACCTTCTTTAAATGCGCCTTTAGCTTGGTTGAGTTTTTCTTCTACTGACATAATATTATCCTCCTTTGGACATAAAGATTTTTAAATATGAACGCTCTTAAACAATACATTCAAATTTTTGAGTATAAAAAGATAAGTTAAATTATAGCTTTTGTGTTGAAGTCGAGTCATAAACAGCTTGAACACCCTCACTAACGTTATCTTTATTTGCTGATAAACCATTAGCTAGTCCATGTTTACCACTTTTTTAATTTATCGGCACTAAGTTTGCTAGTTGATTGGAGTCTTCCTGTCGAAATATTGAAAATTATTCTTTTTTCCCTAAGAAAAATGATACTACTGCAACAACAATAACTGCCCCTAAAATTGACGGAACTAAGGCCATTCCAGCTAGTCTAGGTCCCCAAGAACCGAAGAGTGACTGTCCAACAGATGAACCAATTAAACCTGCAAAGATATTGGCAATTATTCCCATGGAACCTCCCTTTTTAGTGATTCCACCAGCAATAAAACCTATAAAGCCTCCGACAATAATAGCCCAAAGCATAATGTCTCCCCCTTTCTAAATTGAGGAAAGTTAGATTGTTTGGAAAATCAAACCATCTAAAGAGTTACATTTTAGCTAAAACATTTTTTATATTAATCTTAACAATCATAAGATTAATGTTAGTATATACCTGTTAATAACAGTATAAGTTAATCAAATTGATAAGTCAATGAAAATGTTTGCGCTTACACAAAAATAGACATGAAAACCATCATTGGCCTTTGCAATCGGTTGCATAGTTTTACAATTTCGCTTATCTCATTTTTTTATTAAAAATCTATACATACTTCTACTGTTATTAGGACTTCCTCTAAATGGATTGATTTATGAATAAAAAGTTTGATTAAACTGCTACATTCATATGATTGATTAGCATTTTAGCCACAAAAGAAAATAGCCCTAAGACGTTCGAGTGACGAAAGTAAAAATAAAATGTATAATTGAGACATGTAAACCCTTACACGTTTTTCTTTAAATAGTAAGTATCTAACAAAATAGTATAAATAATACACCAAACACTGCATCACTTTCAGTAGGAATTTAAAATTAATATGGAGTAGTGAATTGATTACAAATTGAAAGTAGAATATAAAACACGCCCACGTAAAGAAGTTACAATAATAATGGCCAATGATTTAGATACGTCGTCAAAGAGTGAGCTTAAAAAGTTGACTATACTAACAAAGAGGGAGTACTGTTATGGAAAAAGTTTTGAAGGATGGTAAACTTTATTCTCTAATAGAATTTAGGGACAAAATCTATGAGGATTTAGATTTATCAAAAAGTGACTTAACCACTTTATTGTGTGCGATATTGATTGCATCTATTGGTTTGAATATGAATTCTATTCCAACAATCATAGGGGCAATGTTGATTTCTCCATTGATGACACCTATCCTTGGAGTAGGTTTTGCGTTAGCAATATTAGATACAAAACTTCTCAAAAAGTCGTTTAAAATTCTTTTTATTCAAGTTGCAGTAAGCCTTTTAGCCTCTACACTTTATTTTTTACTTTCGCCCATTTCTTACGCAAGTACTGAAATTATTGCTAGAACTTCGCCCACAATTTGGGACGTTGTAATAGCATTCGTCGGTGGATTAGCCGGCATTATTGGAGCACGAAAGAAAGAAGCTAATAACATTGTTCCTGGTGTCGCCATTGCAACTGCTCTTATGCCACCCGTTTGTACCGTGGGGTATTCTATTGCCACAGGAAATCTTGAGTATATGATAGGGGCGTCATATTTGTTCTCCATTAACTGCAGTTTTATTATGATTGCTACATATATTGGCACTAATGTGATGATGGTTAATAATCCTTATGTTAAACATAATCGTAAAGCCTCTAAAATGCGAAAAATATTAATTCTAGTCTCGCTTGTTCTTATTATTCCAAGTTTAGCTTCTGCAACTGCCTTAGTTAGAGATACGCTAATCAATGAGTCTATCAATAATTATCTATCTGATCAATTTGAAAACCATACTATTTTGAAAAAGAAATATAGTAAAGAAAATAATACACTAAAGCTAACCATTTCAGGTAAATACCTTTCAGAAGCTGAGTTACAAGGTATCATTAACAAACAAAATGAATATGGTTTGAAAAATATCTCGATTCAGGTTTCACAATTAACAAATGATAGATTAACTGAAAAAGAATTAGTAGACTACATCATTCAATATAAAAACGATGATGATCTTCAACAAATAGAAAAGGATAAGTAAAAAGAATCCCCAAATAACAACAAGTAATGTGAGATATTAATTTGATAAGCATAAGAAACCGTTGAAAAGTATTGTCACTAGTAGTCCATAGGAGAAAATAGCAATGAAAAAAGTAATGATAATTATTAATCCAACTTCTGGAGGAGAAACAGCATTAGATTATAAAGAGAGCTTGGAGAATAAGGCTAAAAAGTATTTTGATTATGTTGAAACTAAGATTACGCAAAAAGCCAAAGATGCAACTCAATTTGCTGAAAAAGCCTCTAAAGAAAAATATGATGCAGTAATTGTTTTTGGTGGAGACGGTACTGTAAATGAGGTTATTTCAGGGATTGCTGAAAAAAATCACATCCCAAAACTTGGGATTATTCCTGGTGGAACTGGTAATTTAATCACTAAGCTATTAGAAATCAACCAAAATATTGATCAAGCGATTGAAGAACTTGATTTCAATTTTACTAAAACCATTGATGTTGGAAAAGCTAATCAACATTATTTTGGCTATATTTTTAGTGTTGGATCTTTACCAGAAGCTATTCATAACGTTGATATTGAAGATAAAACAAAGTACGGTATCTTTGCATATGCAATCAATACGATGAAGTCCGTTGTGGAAGACGATGTATTTAATGTTCGTATTGAAAGCGAAAATGGCAATTATGAAGGTGAAGCTAGTCAGGTCTTAGTTCTTCTATCTAATTACTATGCAGACAAAAAACTATTTGATGAAAATACAGATGGATATGGAAATATCTTGATTTTAAAAGATGCATCCATCATTTCTAAATTATCGACTATCCCAGATTTGTTAAAAGGGGATCTAGTAGGTAACGATAATATCGAATATATCAAAGCGCGTAATATTAGGATTTCTTCAGAGGTTGAGTTAGAGTCAGATGTTGATGGAGACAAATCGGATAATCTTCCAGTAGATATAAAAATACTAGGGAACCATATCGAAGTGTTCTCAGGCACCAAAGTATAGTTTTTTCTCTTCTACTTCTCCAACAAAAAAGTTTTAAATGATATAAGTTACTGCATCAGCAACAATAATAGTCCTGTCCTTTTTGAAGTTAGGATATAAGTCAAAGGTAACTAAATTACTTTTAATATACGGAGTTAAGGCGTTTTTTGATTCATGTCTAAAACCTTTTCGGAAACATCAACTGTGATGGTAGTTTTCGAGCATAACAAAAAGTAGTGAAGAGATTCCATCGTCGGAATCTTCTTCACTACTTTTCTTCTCTCTTTCCTACTCAATCACCAATAGCAGCATTTCAGAGTTTCCACTCTTCAATCAACCAGTCCGAAAAAGCATCATATCTTTCTTGGAGATGGTCATGATGACCGTAAGGGTCAAGTGCTGAATAAGTGGACAAGCACTGTTTTTTGATGCATTCATGTACTTCTTTGGCAAAGCTAGGAGCCTTGGCCAGTCTATTCTTATGATTAGCCCCTTCGGTCAAACCGTTACATAAATAGACCGAGCAAGACTTATTGAGAAGCTGGTGGGATTGGCAGTAGGCTACAAAATCTGGATACCAGAAGGATCCACAAATGGAAAAGATAAAAGGCATCTTATCACTGCTATAAAGACTGTGGATAGCAGCCAAACCACCCAGCGAGTAGCCTCCATAAGCCATACGACTGTCATCCAATCGAAACTCCTCTTGGATGCTATTTAAAATATGGCCAAATAGATGGTCATGATAGCTAGCTTGCTTGCCACCAAAATCAGGGCTTCCAGGTCTCAAAGCCTGAGCATACCAAGGTGTAAAATCATCCAAGCGATTCTTAGGCTCAAGGCCTACCAGGATAACAGAATCCGCTAGTTTTCCCAGATAATCCAGTTGTCCATCATTCAGAAAAACAGCTGGATAAGTCTTAGTAGCATCATAAGACTCAGGAAGGGCAATCGTCACTCGAATGCCATGGCAGACAAAGTCTTTATTTATTAACAAAGTCATTAACCTTCTCAAGAGAATCAATCACAGATGGACCGTAATCCATAAGCTCATCATAAGAAATAGTCATGATTTTCTTGTTTTTAACGGCTGGTACATTTTCAAGAACAGCGTTCTTTTCCATCTTGTCTGTAGCATCCTTGTCCATGGCCTTATTACGGTCACTAGTTACATAGATAATCAATTCTGGTTCCATAGACACGAGATTTTCCAGAGTCAAATCTGATGTTCCTGTCGCAACATTGGTATAGCCAAGCTGATTAAGCATACTTTCTTGAAGGGCAGATTTGTAAGTTCCAAAGGTCTCATCGTTGTAGGCACACATGATCAGAGCCTTCTTCAAGTCTTTGTCAGAAGACTTGTTTTTCTTTTTAACGGCGTCAATACGCTTTTGGAGTTGTCCTGCATACTTGTCTGCCTTGTCTTGAACGTTGAAAATGTCACCAATATTTTTAACATCTTCGATGATATTATTCAAATCTTGTTTGGTTGTTGAAACAGAAGCTTTTTGCGTATAGACGGGAATGTCGTTGCTGTTCCACGTGCTGATGGTTCCCATTGATTTGTCTGAGAACATCATGTTACGACCAATAAGGGCATCAGGTCCGTAAGCCAAGATGGCTTCTTGAGAGATAGTCTTCTTATCACCGATATGTGGGATTGAGGCAATGTCTTCCTTATATTTATCGGTTACTTCATTGTCAGGGTTAAGCATACCGACAATCTTGTCTTTTAAACCAAGCTCAATCAAAATTTCCGTTGATGAAAGGTTGTTTGTGATAACCTTTTCTGGTGCCTTTTTGAAGACTTGATCTAGCTCAGTTCCTTGATCGTCATAAGTTTTGACGGTCAAAGGATACTGGGTTTCTGAGTTAGTCTTTTTCACCGTTTCTTTTGCTGCTGATGACGATGATGTGCTGTTTTTATATGTAGAACTGCATGCTGTCAATGTGAGGACTGCTGCAGCGATTAATGCGATACCAAAAGTTTTCTTGTTCATAAGGCCTTCCTTTCCTAGGCTTATAAATACTGAATCATTGCCTGCTGGTCATCCGTCCAGGTAATACGACTCTGAACATCATAAACTGCCTGCAAGGATTGTGGGGTTACGGCATCCCTTGGGACACCTTGGGCAACAATCTCACCCCCTTTCATTAAGTAAATATAATCTGAAAAACGACAGGCCAATTGAATATCGTGGAGAACTGCGAGAACATTAATGCCGAGTTCCTTGACCAAGGCCAACATCTCCAACTGATACTTAATATCCAAATGGTTGGTAGGCTCATCCAATAAAAGGAGTTTGGGTTCCTGAGCCAAAGCACGCGCTAGGATAACTCTTTGTTTTTCGCCACCTGATAAGGACGAATAATAGCGTGTCTTCTTTTCAGACATGCCAACCTTGTCTAGGGCATCCTGGACGAGCAAGTGGTCCCGCTCCGATTCTTTTTGCAGAAAGGAAAGATGGGGTGTTCGGCCAAGCATGACAATTTCTTCCACCGTGCAATCAAATTGAAGGGTGTTAAACTGTGTCACAACAGCCATTTCTTTTGCAGTTTCCTTTAGGCTTACCTGATCTAGGCTTTTACCATCAAGTAAAATCTGACCGCTATCTGGTTTCAACTGGCGATAAATGGTTTTTAGCAAGGTTGATTTCCCACTCCCATTTGGTCCTAGTATGGTCTGGAATTGTCCACCTTCGACCTTTAGGGAGACTCTATTTAGGATTTTTTTCTCTCCAATCGAATAATGAATATCCTTACACTTTACATCCATAAGTCTAAACCACCTTCCTACGATTTTTAGTCACAATATAAATAAAGAAAGGTGCGCCAACCAAGGCTGTAAAGATACCGATAGGTAACTCCGCATTTTTAACGAGGATTCTAGCCAAGACATCTGCCCAAACCACAAACAAGGAACCTAGGAGAGTTGCTACTGGAAAAAGCTTACGATAATTAGTCCCGACTAAACTTCTGGCAATATGAGGGGTAATCAAGCCCACAAAGCCAATAATACCACAACTAGCAACCAAGACTGCCGTTATGATCGCAACGATGGCGATATAAAGATACCAATAGAGTTTAAGTGGAATCCCTAAAGTCAAAGCTGCCTCATCTCCCATCATCATGGCATTGAAGACACGATACTGAGTTGAGAAAAAGATAAAGGCTAAACCAACCACTACTGCTGGAAGCATCAAATCTGACCAAGATGTTCCTGTCAATGAACCCATAGTCCAAAACTTAATGGTCATAACACTATCTGCTGTCGCTCCAATAGAGATTATAAAATTGGCAAAGGCAATAAAGAGGGCATTAACAACCGTTCCAGATAAAATCAAGCCAGATGTGGTCACTCTCCCCTGCATAGAGGCAATAATTAGGACAAGAACCGTCGCTAGGATAGCTCCCACAAAGGCACCCAAGCCTACCACAGCTTTAAGCCCTAAAATGATGGCCAAGGTTGCTCCAAAAGTTGCACCCGCCGAGATTCCTAATATATAGGGCTCAGCAATAGGATTATTAACGGTTGACTGCATGACACTCCCAGACATGGAAAGACCTGCACCAACTATTAACCCTAGGATAACCCTAGGAACTCGCATATTCCAGATAATAGCTTCAAGTGGTTTGGCTATGCGTTGACTGGCAATCGGAAACCCCAATTTTCTGAGGATGACACCATAGGTATCACCTATATCTATAGTGACCGCTCCTAAGGATACTGCAACAAAAACTGACGCTACTACTAAAAATAGAAGCAAACAGAGCAGGCTTAGGTAGCGGGAAAAAACAAGATGTTTTGTTTTTTTAAAAGGCATTAGCACCTCCTTTCCACCTGTAATGTCAGAAAATTTTGACAATACCTTTTTAGTATAACATGCCTCAAAAAGATGGGCAAGGTCATCTGAGTATTACATAGAAAAAAGAGTAGTCTTGAACTACTCTTAAGATTTATAAATAATTGAAGCAAAGTGATAAAAAAGTCGGTTTATCATTTAACTTTCTCCACACTGCTACTAGCAATTCTCATGGCAAGAAGGATTATCAGCACCTTAATTACAAGGGATAATCCAAGGTTCTCCTCAGTTGATGACAGTTGCGATAAAGCATTGATCAACGCATGTGTCATCACACAAAGCCAAAGGCTTCTGGTCTTTGTATAAATAGCGGATAAGATGAAACAATTGCTTAATAAGCCTAGCAAAAATGGTAGCAAATGAACCGTGGCCATAGACCCATCAATATAAAAATAGAGTAAATGCCATAGTGACCAGGCTACAAAGGTACACAGCGTAGACACTAGATAGGTCAACTTTTCTTGCAAAGTAGGCTGGAAAAAATGGCGCCAACCAATTTCTTCGATTCCACCAAAGACGAGGGCTTTTACAAATAAAATTATGGGGAAATACCAAGTTGGAATAATCATTTCCCCACTAAAGACCTGTGGTAAAAAATCCAAACCTATAAAAATGAGGACTAAGAGATAGTTAAGAGGAGCTTGTTTGACTTGGAAAAAATCTCTGACAAGCTGTTTAAAACTGGAGTGATAATAGCGGATACTAATAATTGCTCCCCAAATGGCTGATGACAAGCCACCTAACATAAGGGTAAAGAGGCCAATTGGAGTCCCATAATCAACCCTAACTTCTCCTGCTCTTAGCAGCCAAACAAGGAGACTGACCAGTAAGATTTGTCCAAGGGTCCCTGCTAGATAAAGCAACAAGGCTTGTTTTCTTTTCATATCTTGCTTCCTTTTTCTTCCCTATTCAAACTTTCGTCTCACGATAACCTAGTCCATATCCACCCATTTGCCATTGTCCATGATAAAGGGTTTGGCTAGACCTGGTCCGGTATAGTCCTTGTACTTGGTTGTGAGATACTTGTAGCAATCTTTTTTGCTGGCAAATTTAATGGCTTGGTAGGGCTCTTCAAAGGTTAACTTTTCAACAAATAAGTAGCCATCCGTCGTAGGCACCAAGACTCCGACGTGACCGACAAAAAGGGAATCACCATCCAAATTATCGTGGACAACAACCGACAGCATGCGTGCCTTGTCGTCAAAGGTGAACTGTTTGTAGTAATCCTCCATATGCTTGGCGTGAACCTTGACATCTTGGGTAGCTTCGGTCTTGACCCTTGAAAAAAGAATGTCAAAGTTTGCCTGGTCCTTGGCATTAAAGAGCTTACCCTTGTCAATGGCGTCCTTGTCTTGGAAAAGGAGCTCAGTATCACTTTTGACTTGAGGAATCTTGATTTTGCCTTTCAGTAGCGTGTAGGTGTTGATACGGCAGTTGGTACCAATAAAGTCACCATGCTTGGCTGTCCACAGGCTACTGATTTTTTCCACATCATAGTCTGTTTTGGTAAATGGCGCAAAATCCCCAGAAAGACCAACAGTACCCATGGTATCATTGTAATCCCTAACCAGATTGATAAAGTTATCCACACTCTCCTCGTCCAAATGTTTCGAGAGAATGGAACGCACCTCATTAAGACTGGCCTTGCTATTAAGGTTGGAGTAGCTTGGTTTTTCCTCCTTTTTGTGGATATGTGCAAAAACTGCTAAACCGACAAGTAGCAGGCTAGAGATAGATAAAAGAATTAGCGTCTGTTTTTTCAAAGTTTTCATAGGCGCCTCCTTGGATTCATTATACCAGATTTTGACAGCTACTTAATCTCAGGATACTTTTCCACAAGAAAAAGCCTTGGCAACAAGGCTTTAGATTGAGGACAAAAGCTTTTACTTGAGACTTTACTTAGGTGATAGCGGACGCCAGCGAACTTCTTCGAAGTTCCATGGCTAATTTTTGAGCCTAGAGTCTCAAAAATTCCGAACGCCTGAAATACCAATTCTTCAGGCGTTTTTATCACAGCGTAAAGTCTCAGTATAGGCTCACACCGTTTGAAGACTATGGATTTTTATCATTTTTTCTATATTTTTTATTATTTCCAAAATAGCTGTTCAATTTTAATGATATTATCTACAACTTTTTCGGGACTTTCCGATAAATCATTATCAATCCAGGATGAGATAATGGTTTCAAAAGATGTAGAGAAGGCTTTTATCACAATTTCATCTGAAATCTTCGTCTTTTTCTTGATCTTTTCTCTAATAGCTGAGTTGTTATTTATAAGATCACAAATAAGTTGTTGAACCTTATCTTTAAATTGAACGTGAGGTGCTTTTGAAATTGCTTTAAAATGTTTATAGTCATTTTTTATTAATAGTAGAGCCTTTAAAAGCATGTCCTCTTTATCTAAATTTCCTTGAGCTAAAATCTCCCAAAATCTTTGCATCGTCTCTGTTCCGATAGAGTATGCTAAATCATCCTTATCAAGAAAATGTTGATAAAATGTTCCCCTACTAACATTTGCTCTCTGAGTTATATTTCCAATGGTTATTTTTGAGTACTCCATTTCAAGTAGGAGGTCTATCAAAGCAGACTTGAGGTTAGTAACGCTATTAGTCTTTCTTTTCTTTGTCATTTTTTCCTTAATTAAACATATTGTTTGATGTTGTCATGGTCAATATATGGGTATTATTATATTCTTTTTATGTGAATTATAAAAGTTAAAAAAGACTGTTTTATGTTCACTAAGATAATTGATGCATCATTAATCATTTAACAAAATAATTAATGAAGGGAATAGAATTTAATGATAAAATCAAGAAAAATTCTAGGATTTATAGGTCTAGTTTTAGCACTCTTTATGGGAGCTTTAGATGCCACGATTGTTAATATCGCCCTACCAAATATTATGGAAGACTTACATACAGGATTGACTGATACAAGTTGGGTAGCAACAATCTATGTTTTAGCAATGTCTGTATTTATTATTACTGTTTCAAAACTCGCTGATATCTACGGTAGAAAATTGGTTATGCTAATTGGTGTAGTCATATTTGGCAACTTCTCATTCGCATGTATGGTGGCTGATTCTTTATTACTCTTAATTATTTTTCGGTTCTTCCAAGGAATTGGAGGTGCCATATTAACTCCAATTGTTCTCCCCATGGGAATTGAACTACTTGGGAAAGAGAATACCAGCCGTATTACTGCTATTATGGGTACCTTCAGTGCCTTAGCTGCAGCGGGGGGACCAGTAATTGGTGGTTTAATTGTCCATTGGACAACATATCATTGGATTCTTGGTATTAATGTTCCAATCGCTATCTTTGCATTCTTGATGATCCTAGTAGGGACAAAAGAATCATATGATTTAAAAATTTCAAAGAATATTGACTGGCTAGGTATTATTTTTCTAACTTGTACTTTAGGTGGACTTATATTTGGTTTATTAGAAGGTCACGAGTATGGTTGGGCATCACAAACCATCATAGCTAGTTTTATTATTAGTGTTGTAGGCTTATTTTTCTTTTTTTTAACCGAAAGAAGAGTAAAATCACCTATCATTGACTTAAATTTATTCAAGGAAAGTACATTTACATCTTCAAGTCTTATTTATATGATTTTTGGATTTGCGATTATCGTACCTTCATTGATCTTAAACTATTTCTTGCAAAATGTTCGCAACTATTCTGCTTTGCATTCAGCATATCTTATTATTCCCACCTCTTTAGCTATCGTAGTAGGTATGCCGTTAGCAACTAAGATGTACCAAAAAATTAGTGCAAGATTGCTCATTAGTATCGGTTTGGTTATCACAGCAGGTGGATTATTTATGCTTAGTCTTATTCAGTATAATACCTCACAAAGCCTCATTGTTTGTTGTAATGTAATTATTGGTTTAGGACTAGGATTTATGGCAATGTCCTTAACATCATCAGTAAAATATTTACCAATTAATAAGGCTGGAATTGGGTCAGGTATCGTTAATGCTTCTAGATATATTGGGCAAGCCATTGGTGTGGCTCTCCTCGTTACCATTTTAAATAGTAATGTCAATATTGCTAAAACACAAATTAAGGAAACAGCGTATAACCAAATTGAAAAACGGGTTTTATCAACAGACGTAAAAAAAGTTGCTAAGAAGGAAATTTCAAAAACTTTCGATACGACTAAGAAAAATAATAGTATTTCAACCAAACAAAGTAATATGGTTGAGGCAATCAAAATAGCTGCTCAAAAAACAGATAATCTTCCAGAACCTAAAAAGGGGAGTAATTATAGAAAGATTTATGATGCAAATCAGTTATTAATCAATGGAGTTGAAACTGTTAGTTCAAGTGTCCCACAGTTATCAACTAGTTTAAAAACTATATCTGGAGACCAAGCTAAAGTTGGTACAGCGATTAAATTATTAGCTCAAAAGGATGAATTATCATCTGCTCTTAAAGTAATTGTCAAAGAAAAAAATGAGCAGTTAAGCAGGGCATTTGATAATGTATTTATTGTAGGAGCAATCATTGTATTGATATGTACTCCATTAGCTCTGATGACAGAAAAGCGAAAAGATGAATAACTAAGTTATTTTATAATAGGAAAAGCCAGTCTAAACTTTAGGCTGGCTCTTTTATATAATTTAAATAGTAAGTAAACAGATTTGGAACATAGAAAATCTTTTGTTCACTTATATTGTATTTTTAAGATGTAAAATTTTTCTTTCAAACCTCTCAAACCATCACTTGTCATTCACAATATTTGCAAAGGCTTCTTGGATGTCCTTATTATTGGTAGGGTACATATAATACATGTTTTCAGGATTCCCCTGATTTTGCATGGAAACTAGGACCACTGGTTGACCTTTATGGATGGTGAAATGGTAGAGAATCATGGCAGAACCTGAATACCCGTAGCTGTCTACAATGATATAGTCGGCTGTCCCTGTACCATCGTCAGAAAAGGCAACGTCTACCTTTTGTTGGTTGGTCATTGGGGCATTTTGTTCTGTCTTTTCACCTACAATAATGCGATTATTTTTAGCAAAAGACATGGCACCAAAGAAATCGTCACTTCCGTTAGGTGTTAGCCTTCTATAACTTTCTTGATTCATCTTGTGCCCAAACTCCACCATGTAACTTGCGAGCTTGGCAGCCTTGTCACTATTCCAAAGGGCTGTCGTATTGGTTGGGCTAGTCTGGCTGGACTGTCTCTTGCTTTTCACTCTGTAATAAGACGTGTAAACCACCCCTGGCCCAGCAGACTCTGGAATTTGAACCAAACGATCTGTGTCTTTGACAGAATTGTCCGGAGACGGTGCTGCTTGATTGGCTGGCACAGGCACAAAAGGATTGACCCCATGCCCTGGACCATTGTCCGCAAAATAAAACATAGGCTGACCATTGAAATCTTTAATGACAGTCTTGCCATCAGTACTTCCTGTCTCTTCAGACTTTGTGAGCCCTGACTTGGTAATGGTCACAACATGACCACCGTCAGAAACCCAGTCACCTTCGATGCTTGAAAAATCACCATTTCGAATAGCATCCACATCCATGGCAGGCGTTTTGACTTCTGATGAGGCATTCTGACTTTGAGAACTAGAGTTTGAAGACGACTCAGAAGCTCTGGAACTCGATTGTTTAGACTTGTCTGAGGAAGACGTTTGACCAGTCTGACTGCTTGACGAAGAGGCCGTAAGGGATGACGTTTGTTGAGCTTGTGAATGAAGGGAATGCCAAGCAAAAATGGCACCACCACCAAGAAGCGTCATACAAGAAACTGCAAGAACTGACGCTGCGACCTTATGAGTCACAACATACTGACTTAAGGTTTGCCAAAAGCTCTTCTTAGATGCTAACAATAAGCTCTCTACCTCTGCTCGATTGGCTAAGAGACTACCATTTTGTATCGCCTCATCGACCTCTGTCATCTTTGGGCGACGTCCATAAATCTTTATAAAATAGGTTAACCATTCTTCTGCTTTCATCTCATCTCCTTTTTGAAGCGTAATAATTTCATTTTAGCATAAATTAGGGATTCTGGTTGACTTGTAGAAAAGAAAAAACTGCAAGCAAGTAGCCGCAGTTAGTGTATAAACTTGATCATTATTTCTGACTATTTCCAAGTTTTTTAAGATAAGTATAGCCCAGATAGAAAAAGAAAAGCGCTAAAAGAATAAATAACCCCATGACGAGTTTGGTCCCACCTAATTGATAGGCAATGTAAACAAAAGTATTAACCTTAAGCTTACCACCCGTTTTTTCCAATAGCGAAAGGCTCTGTGAGTAATAGTGACCAAGCCAAATAGCTCCTAGCCCTAATAACGGATAAATAATGACACCCAAGATAGGGTTCTTTTTTAACAAATTATCTAACATACATCCCCCAATTTTTTTATGCTATAGTAATAGCTTACCAAAGAATGACTAGAAAAGCAAAGTGCCTCCCATTGCACAAAAATCGAAAGGAACCTAGCCAAGAAGCTGGTTCCATTGTAAATCTAAAAGACGACACGTGTTCCATGAACTTGCTCAAGACCAGCTATGGCAAGAAATTGGTCACGATTAGCCACAGAGATACCACCTCCTGCTAAAATATCCAACTGACCGTCTGCTAGCTGAACCAATTCTGCATAACGTTTCAAGCGTAAGTCTAGAGCAGTCTCAGGAGTTCCAGCACGGGTGAGCAGACGCGTCACTCCATTTTCCTTGAGCCACTGGATAGCACTAGGCTGAGCTGCTTTAGGGATTTGGTCAAAGGCCATATGCATGGTGACCTCTAGGCCTCGACCAGCATCTAGCAAGGTCTTTAGAGCTTTTGTATCGAGTTGGTTTTCTGAAGTCAAAGCACCTAGTGCAAAGCCGTCAACACCCAATTCACGCGCACACTTGATATCTTCTAGCATGATAGCTAATTCCTGCTGGCTATAGACAAAGTCGCCCCCTCGTGGACGAATCATCACAATCACCTTAGCCTGATAATCCTTGGCCAACTCAACAGCCGCCTTTATGACACCATAAGAAGGTGTCGTGCCTCCAACAGCCAGATTATCACACAACTCCACGCGTTGAGCACCGGCTTGAAAAGCTTTTTCTAAGTAAGTCACATTCTCTGCACAAAATTCATATATTGGCATACTGAACCTCCAATTAGTTGTAGTAGCAAGGTGGTTGGCTATCAGTTTCTCTTTTGATAACCCCATAACACTATAGCAAATGATAGCAATTGCCATAGAAGGATTCTCACAATCTGCAAACTATCTGCTTCAGAATTTGAAACCACATGAACTAGATTCGAAGCAAGATTGTTGAAAAAATGATCTCCTAACCCAAACCATAAGGAACCTGTCATTTTGTAGAGTAAGGACCATTTGATACTCATCATTCCTGCTAAGATAACATAGCCAATGCCCATGACGATGAGATTTACGAGTGACGACTCTCCTTGAAGATAATCTCTTAACGGCATTACCAAGTGCCATATTCCAAATAGGAAGGCTATAAAGAATAGACTCTTGCGGTACGAAATCCCTTCAAGAATTTTTGTGAAAAGGCCACGGAAAACTCCTTCTTCCATCCATACGTTTATCAGGTTAAACAACACACTTGAGAGAATAAGTGAGATTCCTGCTTGAGACACTTTTTCGTTTGTTAAGGAAAAACCACTGGCGTAAAACGATAAGTGAACATTGCCATGAAGAAACAAGAGAACAATGCACTCAATTGTATATGCAAAGACTGAACACACTAAACCAAAGAGTAGCCCCTTCCCTATACCACTCACTATTCCGTCAGGACTGAAACCAATATCTTTCCATCTTAAATTACAAATTGAAAGGACTCCCCACAGTAGAAGAATTCCAAAAAGTTTATGTAGAAAATTCTCAGATAAGAAGGTTTCATCCGTCCTAATATAGAAGTATTCAATTAGCCTTGCTACTGAGCAGATAACAAATATAATTGAACAACTTAAAATAGGTTTCTTTATTAGTTGATTTAGCATATCTTCCTTTCAAATAAGTCTTTTATAAAAGTTAATTTCAATATTTCACTCAGTCCAATTCCTTCTCTAGTTCTTTTAGAAAGGTGATTAAAAATTGATGGCGACTTTCTGCCATTTGTTTGGCAGTCTCCGTGTTCATTTCATCTTTTAAGAGGAGCAACTTGTCGTGGAAATGTTGGACGGTATCAGTAAGGGACCTCCCTTTGTGGCCACCATAGGAAAAAGTTCGCGCAATTCCTACAGCTCCTATCGCATCGAGGCGGTCTGCATCCTGGACAATCTTGCCTTCTAACGATTCTGGATGTTTACCGCGATTTTTGCTGAAAGAAACAGCATTGATTACCCGACAAATCTGGTCGATTTGGTTTTTAGGAGTAGCAATCTCTTCTAGAAACTTACGAGCATTCGCATTATTCTCTGTTTGAAATAATTTATCATCATCAGCATCGTGAAGAAGAGCCGACAAGCCCACTATCTCCAGATCACATGAACCTTCTGCTTGTGCGATTCTCATAGCATTGCTATAGACGCGGAGGGTATGCTCTACATCATGACCATCCGATCGATCAGCAAATAAGGTTTTCACATACTGCTTAGCAGCAAAAATTCGTTCTTCGATCATCGTTCTTGTCCTTTGTATAATCTGTGCACAGTTCTATCTATTCATTTGAACTAGTAATGGAGAGGTGCAGTTTACTTAAAAACCACCTCTCAGTGGTTACTACTTCTTCTTTTGTGGAAAAAGCGGGAGACCAAGTTTGGCAATCTTTTCCGCTGGGGTCTTCATGCCATCCTTGACCCATTTGGAAATCACTGAAACAATAGCCGAGCTCCAAAAGGAATTGAGGTAACTACCGGCACCATTTGATGAGCTACCATTTCGTTTTTCCAAAAAATCATAAACTGCCTTGGTCAATACCTGCTCAAAATTATAATCAATGGCAAGACTGATGATTTTGGCTTCTTTTTTGACTTCCTTAAGGAGATAAACCCAGACCTGATAGAGATCAGTCTTGAGATTATAGCCGTCCAAGGACTTAGTAATCTTTGCAATGCTAGACTCAAAAATAGATTTCAAAATTTCTTCCTTAGAACCATAATTGCGATAAAAGGCAGCACGAGATACACCCGCACGTTCAACAAGTTCCGATATGGTAATCTTTTTAAAGTCTTTTTTCTCCAACAATTGCAGGAGAGAAATTTCAATGGATTCTCGTGTAATTGCTTTATTTTCTTGGTTAAATCGTTTGAGATTTTCCAAGGATTTCTCTGAGATTTTTCTTTCTGCCATAACATTCACTTTCTATCTGTCACACCTGATGAGATCTGCTTTGATAGCAATGCACTTCATGATAAAATTGTAAAAGAAGACAAATAACTTGTCAATGTACATTATACAGATATGAGGTGTAACCTATGAAATGGAAAATTATTGCGGATTCAGGCTGTGACTACCGTTCTTTGGACAATCTGGCACCAGATACGGAGTTTGTCAGTGTTCCTTTGACTATCCAAGTGGGCGAAACCATTTACAGGGATGATGCCCAACTCAGTATTGATCAAATGATGGAGGAAATGTATGCGACTGTGACTGCTTCTAAGTCTGCCTGTCCGAGTCCTGATGATTATATGAAATCCTTTGAAGGAGCGAACAATATCGTCGTCGTGACGATTACTGGAACCCTTTCTGGTAGCTACAATAGTGCTGAAATCGCTAAGAAAATTTATCTGGAAGAGCATCCTGATACTAAGATTCACGTGATTGATAGCCTGTCAGCTGGTGGCGAGGTCGACCTTATCGTTCGTAAACTCAATCACTTAGTCGCTGAAGGCCTTGATTTTGACCAAGTCGTTGATGGCATCACAGCTTATCAAGCCAAGACTAAGTTGCTCTTTGTTTTAGCCAAAGTTGATAATTTGGTGAAGAATGGTCGTCTAAGTAAACTGGTTGGCACCGTTGTTGGACTCCTCAATATCCGTATGGTCGGTGAAGCTAGTAAGACAGGTACTCTTGAATTGCTTCAAAAAGCCAGAGGTCAAAAGAAAGCCATCAAAGCTGCCTTTGATGAACTCCTCAAGGCTGGTTATGCTGGAGGCCACATTACGATTGCCCACCGCAACAATGAAAAATTTATCGAGCAATTCTCTGAATTGGTTCGTGAAAAATTTGCCCAAGCAAGCATCGAAGTCCTTCCTACTTCTGGACTCTGTAGTTTTTATGCTGAAGAAGGCGGACTCCTTATGGGGTATGAAATTTAAGAAGACATTGAAAAGAGACTGGACTACATGTTCGGTCTTTTAAAAATCAGATTATGCTATTTGATAATCAGCAGAATAGGATTTTAAAACTAAAAATTCTTTCCTGACAATCCAACGTAACCGCTTTCATTATCCCCATCATTTATGGTAAGATGGAAGTGATGCATTAGTGTCATATGCCTATAAATTTAAATACCCTTATTAAACATGGAGATAGTTTATGAAACAGAAACATTCACATTTTCTAATCCCTGGAATCCTTCTTCTAGGGATCGTTTTGCGGGCCCCGTTCACAACCTTGTCTACGGTCTTATCAGACATTGCTTCTGGTCTAGGCGTTGAGGTCAGTTCTCTCGGTCTCTTGACAAGTCTCCCTCTCTTGACCTTTGCGATATTCTCACCTTTTGCGGCTAGCTGGGCCAAACGCTTTGGTATAGAAAGACTCTTCCTCGGTGTTTTAATTGTGATGACACTTGGTTCTGCTTTGCGTACCCTTAATCTCCCTCTTCTTTATGTGGGAACGCTGTTAGTCGGAGCTGGAATTGCCTTTATCAACGTCCTTCTCCCAAGCCTAATTCAGGCTAACGAGCCAAATCAGTTAGGATTCTTAACCACACTCTACATTACAGCCATGGGATTATCCACAGCCGTAGCTTCATCAGTTGCCGTTCCAATCACTAAGGCAACCTCATGGCAAGGTTTGGTCTGGGTATTGACCGCGGTCTGTGCCTTAGCTCTTGTAGTTTGGCTTCCTAATGTCCGTCACAATCATTACTTAGAACAAGAAACTTCTACCAGCGAAAATTCAGGCAGTTGGTATAAGAGTGGCAAGGTCTGGGCTATCATGATTTTCGGTGGATTACAATCACTCTTCTTCTATACCACTATCACTTGGCTCCCAACCATGGCTACACAAGCCGGTGTTGGTGATGCCAATGCCGGAATTCTAGCTTCCGTTTTCACACTGACGAGTATTCCATTCTCTATGATCGTTCCTAGCCTAATCACTAAACTTTCTGATCGTAACCGCCATTTGATGCTAGTGGCTACCGTCCTAGCAGGACTCATCGGAGTTTCCATGCTTCTAATCAATACAGACAGCTTTGTGTATTGGTTAGTCCTTAACCTCTTAATCGGAAGTTCTGCTAGTGTCCTATTCCCTTACATGATGGTTGCCTTTTCAATGAAGGCTAGCACGCCTGAAAAAACAGCCCAACTATCAGGTTTAGCCCAAACCGGAGGCTATATCTTTGCAGCCCTTGGTCCAGTCTTGTTCGGTTCAAGCAAACAACTCTTTAACTCTTGGACCCCTGCTGTTTTAATTCTTCTTGTCTTGACCATAATCATGGGAATTGCCCTTTACAAAGTTGAAAAAACAGACCTTATTTTGTAAGAGAAAAACTAATAAAAGAAAATGCCCCACAAGTTGTAGCTTGTGGGGTGTTATTTTGCGTGCGGCGAATGAATGCAACTTTTAAATACAAAGGTCGAAGTATTCGTATTTGTCTTTCGACAAGTTCCCTTAACCACAGAACCCTATTTCTCTAGCCAAAAGAACGCTTGGTTTAACATCTCTTTTGCTTGTCCAATCATACACGGTCCATGAGAAATAATAATATTCTTAGGTTCCCATTTCTTTATTTTGTGATAACTCCTCAAAGCTTGTTTTTTGCCAAATAAGAAACATATTCTTAAATCTCTTGGTGTTTTACCATTTGGATAGTGATTATCGCCTATTTTAAACAGTAGCTTTTCAAAAATCGATACATTCTCAGTTTCTATATTTTCAATAAGATCCGTTAAAATCAGAGTTGAACTTTCATTATGGAAAAAAACAACCTCTTTTACATAAAAACTTCCCTCAAATGTTGTAAAAAGAATTTCTTCGTTCCAATTGGCCTTGCTTAATTCCTGACCATAATCCAAACTCATTCCCGATTTTCTGGCACGCTTTTGAACACCACTAGCTAGCCAAACTTTTGCTTCAGGAAATAGTTGATGCCATTCATCTATATAACTATAATGTAAGACATTGGGGGCAATAAGGTGTTTTACCTCACCTAATTGCTTAATTTCAAAAAGCAAATTGTCACTAGGCTTAATCGGTGAATGCACCCAAATACCACCATTCTTCAAACGGATAACCGTCATTCTAGTTGAAAAAGGCACTTTGAAGAATTTGAAATCCATCAGTACTTCTTCCCCATCCACAATCCACAGGTTATCTGCTATCTTTTTTAAGGAATTGAGAGGACTATATTTTTTGACTTCCATGAAACTCTGCTTTCTAAATTAATAAAGTATAATCAATCGTTATTCTCCAAAAATGGAACAACCAACTTAATCCACTCTTGAGGTAGGTAGGCTGATAAATAGCCGTGGTTATAGCCCTTTGCTTCATACAAGATAGTATCGGGGTGCATCTGCTGAAATAATCTAGCTGATTCTTTAACACCGTTCAATTCTTTTTCGCCATAAATATAGAGAGCCTGTGCTTTACTTTTTGAAATCCTACTCTTCAACTTATAATGCCCCATATAAGTCTTATAGATAGTCACTAATGTTTTGTTAGGTGTCCTTGGCATATCCTCCATATAATAATCTTTTATCTCGTCTGGGTAAGCTAATTGGGGATAGAATTTATTCATTAAGCTTAACTGAAGTTTACAAGAGGATTTACTAATCATCAGTTTACCAAATAAAGATACCAACAAGATGCTAAATCTCGCCAACCTTGGTTGAGGAATACAGATACTTCCGTCTATGATGGCTTTCTCAGCTATATCGCTGTCTAAGGACAAAAGTTCCATAGCAATTTGACCTCCAAGTGAAACTCCACCTAAAGCAAACAGTTTTCCATCACAGTTTTGTCGAACATAATCTAGAATTTCCTGTGCCGAATCTTCCGTTGATATATAATCCTCTTGATACTCTTCTCCGTGTCCATTAAGTGTAGGTAAAATGACATGGTAATTATGAGACAGGAGACGAGCTTGTCTAAGATAATTCCACCAAGAGCTACCCCCACCATGTATCAATAAAATGGTAGGCAAATTTTTATCACCAAACTCATGAAATTTCATATTTGATACCCTCCAAAATGTCTCATATAGACAGTACTATATTTACTTGAAAGTCTATGTTCACCTTTATTATTCTACTATTTACTCTGCTTAGCTCTGTTACAAGTAAGAGAGACAATATCGCAACCTACCTAGTCAAGGCCAAATTCCTTTCTCGCATCAGCTAGAGAAGAGACTTTACCTTGAATAATTTCCTGATGCCCGACTAAAATTTTCTTTTTCAAATCCTCAAAAGCCACTTGATACGTTGCCTCTGGAAAATCACTAGACACATATTTGCTTTGGTTAACCATTATATTTTCCATTTTTCTAAGCGTTCTATTTTGTATATATTTATTGTAACATGAAGAAGAAATATGATTCAGATAAAAATATCAAATGACTTACCATAAAAAGCCCTGTCACCAAGGCTTTTCATTCTACACATTTTCTAGGCCTCACAAGCAGTGATACCGCTTCAACATGTCGTGCTAGTATA
The DNA here is from genome assembly GCF_000525585.1 of Streptococcus sp. ACS2. Lineage (NCBI taxonomy): Bacteria > Bacillati > Bacillota > Bacilli > Lactobacillales > Streptococcaceae > Streptococcus > Streptococcus sp. ACS2. Next base: position 9,726 of record NZ_JALT01000031.1, on the reverse strand, counting down.
CTCCTATACTATAAAACGAAAGAGAATTACACACTCAACTTAAACAACTTATAAAACTCACCTCTCCTATCCATCAAGTCGCCAAAAGAACCGTCTTCAACAATGACGCCAGCTTTCATAAAGAGAATTCTATCGTATCTTTTCAAAATGTTCTCATTCAACTTGTGGGTGACTACAAGTGCAGTTAAATCTTGAATATCCAAGATTGAATTTTCAATTTCAGTAGTTACTTGATTATCCAAAGATGAGGTTGCCTCGTCCAATAATAAGATTGGTGTTTTTCGAATCAAGGCACGCGCAATACTAAGTCTTTGTTTTTGTCCTCCAGATAGATTTGAACCATTCTCTCCACATAAAGTTTGTAGACCAGATTCATTTTCTAAAACATAACTTTCTAAACCTGACTGCTGTACAGCTTGATTTATTTCCTCATCAGTAAAGGATTGATTAAGAGTAATATTTGCTCTTAAAGTATCATCAAAGATATAAACGTCTTGTTGAACAATTGTCATTAAGTTATAAAGGCTCTCTGCTGAAATAGCTTGTATATCTTGATTATCAATTGAAATATGTCCACTTGTTACATCATAAAAACGCAGCAATAGATTGAGTAAAGTTGATTTTCCACTCCCTGACATTCCTACAATTGCAATTTTTTCCCCTTTTTGAATCTTCAAAGATAAATGATTAAAAATCTTTTCTTCAGTATTAGGATAAGAAAAATCTATATTTGAAAAAGAAATAACATCATCGAAATATTCTTTCGTTTTACCAGTTTGAAGTTCGATTACATCTTTTACCTCAAATGCATCTAGTGTTGCCTGACCTTCACGGAATTTACTCATTCCCATACCAACTTCATTTAGTGGCATTACTACAAAATTGACCAGTTGAACAATAGCTGTTACACTTCCAATTGTGGTATAGCCATTAAAAACAAGATACATTCCTCCACCAAAGGCTACTAAAAAAACAATCATCCCCGAAAGCTGCGAAATAACATTAGCTAAGACATCAAATTTTCCTTTCATAAAATATATCTCATCCAATTTTTCGCTTTCATTTCTGTAATCTTGACGGATAGCCTCTTTCACATTAAAACTTTTTATAACTAGAAACCCTGCTAAAATATCTTTAACCTTAGCTAAATACTTCTGATCGGCAATCATGGCACTCTTTTGAAGATAAGCTGATTTTTGTCCAATGAATCCAGAAATCATCATTGGAATAATGCTAGCAATGATAACCAATAAGGTCAAATACAAATTACCTATAAACATAGCTAGGAGCGAAAAAATCATTAAGGAAAGGTTTTTTGAAATATTAAAATACTGGTGTAGATAATCTTGCTCAATTTTCTTCATATTTTCGGTTAATACAGAAATAAATTTCCCTGATTTTTCTTTAGAAAAGTCTCTATAATCCCTATCTAAAATAGATTGGAACACCTTATTTTTGTATCTTGACATGATTTGCCTAACAAGTTTATTTTTCAATCGAAGAGATATAAAGTTGAGCCCTGCATATATGAAAATAACAATAGCTCCTACTAGTACCGCTTGAGTTAAGGCTTCTTTATTTTGAGACATGCCACTATCAATAATACCTTTAATAGCATAAGCAAAAGCAATATTAGTTAAAGGGACCAGTATATTAAATATCATGAAAGCATAAAAAGCCTTCTGATGGTTCTTTATCAATTGTTTCATCCTTAATCTACCTCATAATTCTTAATTTCATTTAGAAAATGTGACATAAAATATTCTTCTAAGTCAATATTCTCTCTCCTAATCTCTTTCATAGAGACCTGTTCTACAATTTTTCCATTTTTGATAAAACCAATTTTATCTGCTATCTGTGAAATTTCCGATAATATATGACTCGATATTAGTATTGTAATTCCATGCTCCTTAGAAAGCGACAACAAAAGATTTCGAATTTCTTGAATTCCTATTGGATCTAAACCATTGATTGGCTCATCTAAAATTAACAATTTAGGTTTTGTTAGAAAGGCACGAGCTAAACCAAGCCTTTGCCTCATTCCTAACGAAAAATCTTTTACTTTTTTAGTCGTATTTTTCAATCCGACCATTCTTAAAGATCTTATTATATCTGATTCAGTAATATTTTTCCCCATATACTGTGCGTGAATTTCCAGAATTTCTTTTGCAGTGCAATTATCATAAAAAATTGGTGATTCAATAATAGTTCCAATCTGACTTAGGATTTCTTCTCTGTGTTTTTGTAGATTTTTCCCAAAAATTTCAATACTACCTGATGTAATTGTTGATAAGGTTAACATGCATTTCATTAGCGTTGTTTTTCCAGCACCATTCGGTCCTAAAAAACCATAGATTTCTCCTTCAGCAATTTGAAGGTTGATACCACTCAAAATTTCTTCATTATCAATTGTTTTAAAAACTTCTTTTATTTCAACAATATTTCTCATTTCTATCTCTCTTTCTATATCTAGCTTTAAATGCAAGAATTTTTCTCCAGGAGCATAAATACTAACTTATACAGTCTCTTTTTTATAGAAATCATCAAGGAATTATAACTTCCTTCAATTAAACTCAGCTATACTACTTGATACTAATATCTTGTCTTGAAATATTATAAATTGAAAATGAAGTAATCATTAAACTTATGAAACTTACAAATATCAAAAAGAATAAGTTATCAGCAATATTATTAGATAAACTTCCTGGACTTACATTTGAAAGTAATGCTGCTAAACCAAGTCCTGTAAGCATTGTTATAGCTGTTGAATGCTTAATCATACCTAAAACAAATGGTAGTAATCCTATTAGTACTGTTCCAAATGTAACCCCAGCTAAGTTAATTAATTGATTAGCACCAGGGATATAACTAGATTCAGTGACAACAGCCATGAATCTAATGAATAATTGAATCACTAAATGTGCAGAAAAATGGGCAATAAATGATATCAGAATGACTGAAATAATTTTTCCCCATAGTAACTTTATTTTAGAAATAGGGTAAGAAAACAACTGAAAAATTGTTCTTCGTTTAAATTCATCAATAATAAACGTAGATAATAAATAAGATTCAAAAATCAAAAATGCTGCTTTTGTAAATAAAGATGAAAACAATGATGCTACAATTGCCCAACCTTCCCATTTACCAGTAATTCTAATAAGATTAGATTCCTGTCCAGTGAATTCTCCTAGTTTATTATCAGTACCTAACCCCATAATAATGATTGCTGTAATACCTAACACTATAAATAAGGTACATAACCAGGCTAAAAATAATTTAGATTTAGAAACTTTATTTAATTCAATTTTAATAAGCGACAACATAGATTCTTTCCTCCAAAATGTAAATAAAGAATAAACTATTCAGACTAATCTCAACAAATATTTAAAAATTAGCTTATTTTTCAGACAATGGCACTATACATACTATCGGTATGTATGTACTAAAAAAACAAACATACCTGCGGTATGTATAATAGATTTTTAATAACACACTTAAAGTATGTTATTTTTTAATTATCAAAATGTAAAATAGATTGTTCAATTGATAATACATAGATAGAAATTAGTATTAACAAGAATGTCATGGGACTACTTATTTACTATTTTTTTAAGTGATCAAATAAGTTGAAAATCACCTCCATCATTTCATCAGAAATTAACTGTACCCCTAGACCTTCAAAAGTAAGTTTAATGAAATTCATTTTGCTCTTTAATTCTACTAATGAAAAAACGGAAATTTGAAAACCAATCCAAATATTTAGAGTTAAAACAATTAAATCTGCTAGCTCTTCTGGATATTCTGTTTTAATAGACCCATCTTCAACTCCTTCGTAAACTTTTTCTCTAATTTCGGGTAAAAAATCAGAAAATAGACCTAGATACTGCTCCCCTAACAAACGTGGACTTCTTAGCATGATTGAGGCAGAGTATACGAGCCTTTGGTGTTCAAAATTAGAGAAAGAGTCCATCAAAGAATTTTGTATCTTTTCTAATCCAGTATTTCCTCTCCAATTATAATTTAAAATTTCTTGATTATTTTCGCTAATGATTGTTTGAAGTATATCATATTTAGACTCAAAATGATGATAGATAACACCTTTTGTTAATCCGCCTAAGCCATCTATGATATCTTGGATTGACGTATTATCAAATCCTTTTTCTAAAAATAAGTTTTTAGAGACCTCTAGTATTTTTTTTCTAGTTTCATGTGAGTTTCTATTCCTTGCCATTTTAGTCCCTTTCTATCATACCGATGGTATGTAATTCTATTGTAGTGGAAGCAACCAATAATGTCAAGTTCTTTATTGGAAAATGCAAAAAAAGCCTTAAAATCAAGGCTTTTGATTATCCCTTTTGTTACAAGGTTTCTAGGCTTTTACCAGCAAAGCTACACACTCGACGTGTGCTGAGAGCTTTCTTCTATACTAATAGACGAAAGGGTGTGAAAATGATTTTTAAATGATACTGTGGAACGGAACAGTAGCCCTAGTATTGACTACTGTCGTTTCTATTCATATTGGCTATTCTAGGACTGAGATGAAAAAATCTATAAATGCTCAGAATAAAATTGAACCCGCAAATCTCCCCAAAACAATGGTGAGTCATGTACTTGTATTATTCCGAAAAAATACACCTCTGGTGCAGTGAGACAAATTGGTGTATCTTATAGTGGCTTCGTAGATGAAAGCTATACTCTACTATCACTCTTTGATGATGTACTTCAGACAGCTATTGATGTTGTCAGAGAACAGTTTGGTTTTTTAGCCATACAAAAAGGAACCGTCCTAACTGAAGGTTCCAGAAATATTGAACGCAGTAAACTTATCGGTGGTCATTCCGCGGGTGGATTGGAGGGATTAAAATGAAACAAGAAAAAAATACAGTACAATTTTCAGAAATCCGTAGCAAAGGATGTAATGATATTGAAATGCTTGAAAGATTTTTACATGGAATCGTTGAAACAGCAACTTCAAAACTTCGTCAGAGAAAACTCAAAACAACTGAAATATCGATACGACTAGTACATGCTAAATCTGAAAACCGATTACCATTGGAATTTACATTTAGCATTAAGCCAACAAGCTCATCTGTGATAATCTATACTGAGGTAATCAATCGCTTTAAAGAATGTTACACAGGTGGGGGAATTCAAGGTTTTACGATTCAATTTGATAAAAATACCCTTGCCTCTGCATAGAAAGGATTTGATATGATTGACCGTTCATATTTACCATTTCAATCAGCAAGAGAGTACCAGGATACAAAGATGCAAAAATGGATGGGCTTTTTCCTATCTGAACATGCATCAGCACTCTCTGATGATACAAACAAAGTAACGTACATGTCTGACTTATCACTAGAGAAGAAATTATTACTCCTCAGTCAAGTATACGCCGGGCAGCTACGCACACGCATTCAAGTGATTGAAAAAAACAAGCGTGTTTCCTACACTGGAACAATACCAAGTCTGACCAAAGATTTCATTTTGATAAAAACTACAACAGGTCACATCAATTTGAAATTAAAAGACATTATTAGTATTGAACTTGTCGAGGAGGTGCTCTATGAATCAGCTTGAGTTTCAGCGTAATCACCTACAAATGGACTATTATAGCGAGAGCTACCAAGATTTTGAACGTGACTTCTACCGCTACTCTAACATGAATATTCCATTGACCTTCCTAACTGATGATATCCTAAAAACAATGGCGACTTCACGTAAGAATTACTTTGTCCTCAATAAGGAAAAGTCCAGAGATAACCGCGATCACTTCTTCATATTTGAAGTAAGTACCGTAGATGAGAATCCGCTAATCTATCATTATACATATAAGAAAACTACAATATATTTAGCAGAAAAATAGGAGCAGTTCAATTGACTGTTCCTATTTTTAATATTCATAAAATCTAAAGTCTTTATACTCTTTAACAATGGAGTCGCCAACCAGAACAGACTATACTGACCAGCGACTACCTTAAATTTAATGTTTCAGATTTATTTTCTTATCTCTAATTTCATAAACTACATCTGCTACATTTTCGAGTAATCGTTTATCGTGGGTGATAAACACGATAGTTCCGGTGTACTCCTTCATTAGTATTTCCAAAGCCTCTAAACTTGGTATGTCAAGGAAGTTACTGGGTTCATCCATTATTAGGATGTTATATCTACCCATGAGCATTTTAGCAAGCAACAATTTTATAATTTCTCCACCGCTTAAAACAGATAAACTTTTTCCAATATCGTTCTGTTTGAACCCCATAGATGCTAGCACTGAACGAATTTCTGATATATTGTAGTCACAATCCTTCTGCATAAACTCCATAACATTCTGATTACTGTTGTACTTGTAACCATTCTGTGCAAAGTAACCTATTTTTGCCTTAGGCGAAATAGAAATTCCTTCTTCATGGTTTAAGATCATTTGGATTAAAGTTGTTTTTCCGATTCCATTACCACCAGTTAACGCCACTTTTGCTCCTAACGGAATTTGAAAAGATGCATTTTCAAACAGAGCCTTATCCCCAAATACTTTATTAATTTCTGCACCGACTATAGGGTATGGATTATGGAGCTCCAATGCTTTACTTTGCCTGAAACGAATTCTGCGAATGCCTTCCGGAGCTTCTACTTTTCCTAAGGCCGCAATCCTGTGCTCTAGGGTTTTAGCAGCATTATACATCTTTTTTTCCTTACTTCCTATTGATTTTTGATGAGCTAAACGCCCTCCGTCTTCAGTACTTTTTTTCTTTGAAGAACCTTTTGCCTTCTGTTCTATTTTACGAGCCTGTTTTCGCTTTTCCTCCGCAGCCCTTTCCAATCGGGCACGTTCCGCAATAAATTGTTCGTATTCTGCAGCTTGGCTCTTACGTTCTTCCTCTTTCTGACGAAGATAATCAGAATAGTTTCCCCAATACTCAGTGATTTTGCCATCTTTCAGTTCCCATATTTTATCTACTATTTCATCAAGAAAATAGCGGTCATGGCTAATAACTAACAGTGCACCTGTAAAATATTTTAGCTGTCCTATTAGAAAATCAATTCCTTCACGGTCTAAATGGCTCGTAGGTTCATCCGCTAAAATACCATGAACCTGTGCCGATAAGGCCTGTGCTATTTTAAGCCTTGTTTCTTCACCACCGCTCATAGTCTGTATATTTAATTGCTCAACACCTAGCTTGCCTACAAGTGCAAAATCTTTTTCCTCCTGCAGAGTTACTTCGTCCAACTGGGGAATATAGGCAAGTTCACCCAGACGATTCATTTTACATCCTGGGGGAGTTAATTCTCCTAAAAGTACCCTGAGTAAAGTGCTTTTTCCAGCACCATTTGCTCCTACTAAACCAATACGGTCATAATCATATACTTCTAATTCATTTATATCTAAAACATCGCGTCCTTTGAATTCCACACGAATGTCTTTTGCTTTTAATATTAATTCCATAACATTTCCTCCTGTCTATAATCGCATGCTTTCATTTGCTTGTATGCAGGGAAAACCCTGCGATTTTAGCAGGAAGAGTTACATGAAAATAAGATACATAAATATTCCTCCAATATTGTTTATTTTAAATCTAATTTTCTAACCTCAGTTATCATTTGGCAAACTATAGCAATGCCAATAATTAAAATACCTGATAGTAAAAACCAATGATTTACACCGATTTTATCAGCAAAGAATCCAGAAAGAATTAACCCAATTGGCATAGCAAGTGACATGATACTTCCGATCAAAGAAAATACACGTCCTAAATATTCAGGCTTAATTTTCTCCTGAAAAAGAGCTGTTTGCACACCGCTATAAAATGGCACCGAAAGCCCCATTATTGCACAGCAAACTACGAATATTACAAATCCATTTGGAGGAAGTATTCCCGAAACGGCTAAACTGGTCCCCATTATAAAAAATGAACTTGTTATTAGTAATACATGCTTTTCGAAGCCCCCTAATCTTCCTAATAATAAGCCTCCTGCTAGCATCCCAAATGCAAAGGAAATTTCCGTAATAGAAATATGCACAGGCGTTCCATTAAAGTGTTCCATGCTTATTAAAGGAAATAGTGCATTGATTGGCATATAAACAAAAGTATATAGTGTTCCTAAGAGTAATAAGGCAAACAATCCTTTGTTTTGTCTCAGAACCACAACTCCTTCTTTCATCTCCCTTATGAAATTTGGTTCTAAACTTTGCACTTGATTACCCAGCTTAGGTATACGTACAATTGCTACCGTAATAGATGCAATCACAGCACCCAATACGTCGATGGCAATAATAGCATTTAAATCCCAAACGGAGTATAAGAGTGCTGCAACTGCCGGACTAACAATATAGCTTATAGACTGCAAAGACTGACTATAGCCTGCGCATTTCGTTAGCTGTTCTTCTGGTACTAAAAGTGGTGTAACCGCATTGAGTGCTGGGGTATGAAAAGCTGTTCCAATGCTACGGATAAACAATACTATCATAATCATCCAGACAGGTAGCTCCATACAGAATGCAACAATAGCAAGCACTGCACCAGCTGCTGCGATAATTAAATCGGCACCAATCATTATCTTCTTCCTATCATGACGATCCACTAGCACACCAATGGCAGGTCCCAAAATCGCATAGGGTAAAAAACCTACTAATGAAGCCATAGACAAGACCATCGCAGATCCTGTTTTTTCTGTAAGGTAAAAAATAATCGCCATTTGCAGGATGGCACTAGTGATTAATGATACTGCTTGCCCTGCCCATATTGCATAAAATTTTCGTTTCCAATTGTTGTATTTTTCCATTTATATTATCTCCTGCATATTATTTTGCTTGAATTTCTATTTTGAATAGCATTCTAGGCAATAAAAAATGCAGGCCAAACCCCACAATGTGGCTTTTGGTCTGCATACATACAATTTGGAAACATTCATATTAAAGACATAGTTAAATAAAGGTATAGTTAAATAACCAATATCCTCACCGTAACTAATGAATGCTCAATATCGTATAAATAAGCACAACAAAAAAGCCTATCATCGGGTATAGATTCTGCTTTTTTTATTGCCAGCTTATCTTAAACGCATTGAGGCTGTCATAGTTTCGGTTCCTCCTACATCTTTGTTTATATCAATTTATAGTATAACACAACAAGATGATATGTTCAATATAAAAGTTATGGAATGAGACTCATACTTCCAATTCGATGCCAGATTTAAAGGATATGACGAAGTTTTCTTCATAGACTGTAACGCTCTGGATTATCTTCCTTAGTAGCAAGCGATTAGCTTTCACAAAATCTTCTGTTTGTAGTTTTAAAAATTCATCAGGATTTTCTAACTCAACCTCAAAATATTTCATTTTACATTCCCTCATTTCATTTATTGATAAATTGAGTTTGCAAAAAAGAGTGGACAATTTTTGTCTACTCTTAACCTTTAAAATAGTTTTTTTTAATCGATTTGAAGTTGCCTAAATTATTACTTATTCGGTAAAATGAAGTATTGCTTTCAACAGATTTCCTTCAACTACACTTCACTTGATTCAAACAAGGTGGGTACATTTCTATTCCCACAAACTCCTTGTCAATGGAAACAAACACGTACCCACAGGGTAAATGGAAATAGAAACTGATAATTTCTAGCTATCACTTCTACTCATTCCAAAAATTTTCTCACTCTGATACTTACCCACCATAAAGCAAAAAGCCTTGCAATCAAGGCTTTTCATTATCCCTTTCGTTCAAA
>NZ_JALT01000030.1:0-16039 GCF_000525585.1 Streptococcus sp. ACS2 | reverse complement strand
AGCGAAGCGATATTTGATTGGATGGCAACCACTGCACTCAAAACGTTAATCGATACGATTATATCAACGTTTCAACGTACTCACAGGTTTGCCCTATGGGTGCTTTTTTGTATAGATTTCTGAAAAATGTTCAAAATCTTACTAGAGTTTTGTCTTCATCTTGAAATTCTTATAACAATGTGATATATTTATAACAGATAAGGTGTGATGTATTTATAACATGGCGAAAGGAAGTGACGAAAATGAAAATGTCGAAGAACTTAAAGATAATCCTTTATATCGCTAGCGTGCTTATTGTTGTATGTTTAGTTTTATTGCTGGGGAATCACCTACCGATTCTAGCAAAAGGTGCTATTATGACGATGTCTTGGCTTCCTACGTATTTGGCTTGTACGATGCTATCGGTCCTCTCAAAATCAACCTATCAAAAGAAAGAGAAAAATATGTTTGGGATTACTGCAAAATTATATACAGTGCTTGTACTTCTCTCGTCTTCGATTTATACTATTGGAGTTTGGCATCTAACTCCTGGTTCTATGATTAAGAATATAATGTTAGGAATTGGATTAAGTGTTCAATTGTTATTAATGTTTTACTTCTTATTTAAGAGAATTAATGAAGAACCCGATGAACGATTTTATAGAAATATTGCAAAGTCCTCTTCCATTTTGTTTACAATAGCAATCTTTATATTATTGGGAATTGCAACCTTGATAGCCGTCTGTAAAGTTTTTGTTTTGAATGCTGGATTTCTTTATATTTTGGTGGCTTTTTTACTCTTATTATTTGCCATTACTTACTTTATCACTGAAAAAAGGGGATGAAATATGGCGAAAGAAAGTAAAATAAAGACTAACTTGAAAGAAGTAAGGGAAGCTTATGGGATGACTCAACAAGATTTAGCAGATCAAGTAGGAATACGGAGAGAAACGATTGTTCACTTAGAAAATAATCGCTACAACCCTTCGTTGGAAATGGCTTTAAAAATAGCACAAGTCTTTAATAAACAAGTGGAAGAACTATTTCGTCTGAAATAAGAGAAGTAAAACAATCCAATTGATTTGTGTATTAGTTTTTTGGAGACTTGTTATTCTGAGAAGAGGTCTTGGTAAGAGGGAGTGTTTTCAAAGGAATTTTCTTGACTTCACCTTAGTTGAAACGCTTTTAAAAATAAGATAATAGTTTATTTTTCAAGCATTTTAACCCAATAATAGAACTTTTTAGGCAGAAATGTTTTTAAAAATGCTAATGTTTCTCTAATATATTCGTTTTTTAGGCCCTGCATATTATGTAGTTATCATACAAAAGCGCTCAGAGTGAATGAGTACATTCATTTGAAAGATGATATTGTTATATACTTCAAACATATTATCAGTAAAGGGTTTTATACGTCTATTAAATATCTCTTGATTTTTGGCCAAAAAACTTCACATAATAATGAATGTATATTTTACAAATTATGCTTTTATATATGATTTAAATTTGTATTTAAACTTAGCAGAGGACATAATAAATTACCTAAAATAACATTAAAATTAAAAATGATTAATTATTACTATTTGGTAACAGACTTCAAAAACCCTTTGTTTGTAGGAATTGTAGGATATATTAAAAATTTAAAAAAGTTTTTAAAAATTGTTGACATATCTCTAGATAGTGTTATAATCTATAGATGTCAGGGAGGTCCTGATACTAAATATATAATAATCCATTAGAGGAGAAACAATTATGAAAAAAGTATTGCTTACATCAGCTGCAGTTCTTGCAGTATTCGCTTCATCAGCAGCAGTTTTCGCTAACGACGGTAACGTTCACACTGGAAACCTTGATAACAAAACTGAAGCAACTGGTGGTGACTTCTTCACAAACAACGAAGGTGGTCTTACTCAAGCTGCTAAAGATGGTCTTAACAACGTTGACGCAGATTCAACTAAACAAAAATTTGAAGATGCTGGTGAACACATCGAACCAAAACGTGATGCTAACGGAAACATCATCAAAGATGAATTTGTAGTTACTGATAAAGCTAACGCTAACAAAGACGCTAAAGAAGAAGCTAAAGCTGTTAAAGCTGCAGAAAAGAAAGCTCCAGCAGCTAAAGCTGAAGCTAAAGCTCTTCCAAACACAGCAGCTGTTAAATAATTAACTGTTATTGCTAAAAAGAATATCACTGGAGCTTAAGCTTCGGTGATATTTTTCTATGGATAAAGAAAAGGATTTGACATTTCATGAGTAATCATAACCGTAAATCTAATGGATCTCGCAATAAACTGATTGCTGGGATTTCTGCCGTAGTAATTGCTGCTTTGGCAATTTTCCTTGGCTTCCAGTTTATGTCTCCAACAGCATCATCCTCTAATGGTGTTAAGAGTGTTTTAACGACTAAAAAAGCAAACACTTATAAAGTTTCAGATGAGGAGAAAGCCTACCTCAAAAATAAATTTGATGGTCTTGAGGCAACAAACCCTGATACTATCGCTTATGTCTATGCACCAGGGACTAAATTGGATGAGCCGGTTGTTCAAACAACGGACAATTCAACCTATTTAGATAAAACATTCGATGGAGGAAACGTTCCATATTTGGGAACTGTCTTCATGGATACAGACAATAAGAAAGATTTCAGCGATCGTTTGACTTGGCTCTTCGGTCATGCTCGAGGAAGTAAGGTTGCTGATAGTCGTATGTTCAACGATGTTAACTACTATAGTGATCAGTCATTCTTTGACAAACACAAATATGTTGTTATTGAGACACCTCAACGTAAGTACTATTACGAAGCACTTGCTATGGTAATTGTGCCTGAAGACACAGCTTTCTATCGTACATCATTTGAAAGCGATAAAGACTTTAAACAACAGTTGGATATTATCTATGATCAAGCAAGTGTTAAAAACAAGGATTTGAAGGTTAGTGCTTCAGATAAATACCTCGTTCTTTCGACTTGTCGTGAGGAAGATGAAACAATTCGTGCTAATCTTTACTTGCGTCAAATTCCAGACTCTGAAATGTCTGATTTTGTAGCTAAACATGGTAAAGATTTGGAATACACACCAACACGCTAATCATTAACAGAACTCTACTTCAGTATGAAGTAGAGTTTTTATCTTGTCTAAGAAAACTGATCTTTTCAATCGTCGTGGAATTGAGATGTAACCGTTTATTAATCTTTTTTATCATCAATGGATAAGTTTTTTTGGTACACTAGAGGTATGAAAAAGGAGAGTATTATGAAACAGAGCCAGGCTAAAAAGCGTGACAATGCGATGACTAATAAGATTTTGATGGGGTTAATTGCTCTTGTCTTAGGTTTGCTTTTTCTTGAGATTTTAATTGTTCATAGTAAGAACGAACAGCAAAAGAATGCCTCGAACCAGGTACAGACAGCACGTATCATGGCTAATGGGGACTTGCTCTATCATGACGGTCTCTATATGAGTGCCCTGCAGGCAGATGGTAGCTATGATTTCACGGAGAATTTTACTTATGTGAAGCCGTGGTTAAAGCAGGCTGATTTGGTTTTGGGTGATTTTGAGGGAACTATCAATCCTGATTATCCTTTGTCAGGCTATCCTCTGTTTAATGCTCCTCAATCAGTGACCGCAGCTATTAAGGATGCTGGCTATGATGTTATGGATTTGGCTCATAATCATATCTTGGATTCTGGTTTAGAGGGAGCTTTTACAACGGCTGATGCTTTTAAAGAGGTGGGCATTGATCCTGTTGGTGTTTATGAAAAGCCGGTGCGTGACAAGGCGCCACTCCTCATCAAGAATGTTAATGGTATCAAGGTTGCAATACTTTCCTATGCTTATGGTTACAATGGCCTAGAGTCGAACTTGACGGATAAAGAGGTTGCAGACCACTTATCGAATTTGGATGAAAAACGTATGAAAGCTGAGATTCAGCGTGCAGAAAAAGAAGCGGATATCACGGTTATCATGCCTCAGATGGGTGTTGAGTATCGTTTGGAACCGACAGATGAACAGGTTAAACTTTATCATAAGATGGTTGATTGGGGTGCCGATATTATCTTTGGAGGTCATCCTCATGTGGTTGAGCCTTCAGAGGTGGTTAAAAAGGATGGGCAGCAAAAACTTATTATTTACTCAATGGGGAATTTTATCTCTAACCAGCGCATAGAGACTATGGATGGTGTGGATAGTGCAGAGTGGACAGAGAGAGGTGTCTTAATGGATGTGACCCTTGAGAAAAAGAATGGTCAAACCACGATTAAGACGGCTCAAGCACATCCGACTTGGGTTAACCGTACGCCTAAAGGAACAACTTCGCCAGAGGGGTATCCTTTGTATACTTACCAAACTTATATTTTAGAGGATTTCATTAAAGGTGGTAAATATAGAAATAAACTAGATGAAGAGACCAAAGAACGTATCGATACTGCCTATAAAGAAATGAATGCCCATGTTAATTTAAAATGGAAATAAAGCTAAGATATCGCCTAAATTTGGCGGTATTTTTTGTTTATCGACAAGTTACCCACAGACTTATCCACACCTGTGGATAAGTCTGTTAACTGTGTTGAATATTGATTTTTCAAGGTTTTAAAAGAAGGAAATTATTTAGGTTGTGAACAAGTTTATCCACAAGTAGTTAGGTCAAAGAGAGGATGTTTTCATAAACGATAATGATTAAATGTTGCTGAAATATTCGTCTTTTTCAAGAAAAAAGAGGCAATTTTCATAAAAAATAGCATTTTTAATCAAAATATGCTAAAATTATACAAAATAAAATGATGGAGGCTTCTCATGAAAGCAATTATTACAGTTGTAGGTAAGGACAAAGCAGGTATTGTTGCGGGTGTTGCGACTAAGGTGGCAGAGCTTGGCTTGAATATTGATGATATTTCTCAAACAGTCCTTGATGAATTCTTTACCATGATGGCGGTTGTATCATCGGAAGGCAAACAAGATTTTACACACCTACGTGCTGAATTGGAAGCCTTTGGTGAGTCATTGAACGTTAAAATCAACATCCAAAGTTCAGCGATTTTTGATGCGATGCACAACTTGTAAGATAGGAGTAGTTTAAAATGGATATTAAACAGGTTACAGAAACCATTGCCATGATTGAGGAACAGAACTTTGATGTTCGTACAATTACCATGGGAATCTCGCTCCTAGACTGTATCGATTCAGATATCGATAAGGCAGCGGAAAAAGTATATAACAAGATTGTATCTAAGGCTAAGGATTTGGTAACTGTTGGCGATGAGATTGCGGCTGAACTTGGTATTCCGATTGTTAATAAACGTGTATCTGTTACTCCGATTTCAATCATCGGTGCGGCAACAGATGCTACAGACTATGTACCTTTTGCGAAGGCGCTTGACCGAGCAGCTAAGGAAATCGGCGTGAACTTTATTGGTGGTTTCTCTGCGCTCGTTCAGAAGGGCTACCAAAAAGGTGATGAAATTCTTATTAATTCTATTCCACGTGCGCTTGCAGAGACTGATTTTGTCTGTTCGTCTGTCAACATTGGTTCAACAAAGACCGGTATTAACATGACAGCAGTACGTGACATGGGACGTATCATCAAAGAGGCTTCTCAGGCAGATCCAATGGGTCCAGGTAAATTGGTTGTCTTTGCCAATGCGGTTGAAGATAATCCATTTATGGCAGGTGCTTTCCACGGTGTTGGTGAGGCTGATGTTGTAATCAATGTTGGGGTTTCAGGTCCTGGTGTTGTGCAACGTGCAGTTGAGAAAGTTCCAGGCGAAAGTTTCGATGTTTTAGCTGAAACAGTTAAGAAGACTGCCTTCAAAATCACACGTGTTGGTCAGTTGGTTGGTCAAATGGCCAGTGAACGTCTTGGTGTCGAGTTCGGTATTGTGGATTTGTCTCTTGCGCCAACACCAGCAGTTGGTGATTCAGTAGCCCGTGTCCTTGAAGCGATGGGTCTTGAAGTTGTTGGTACACATGGTACTACTGCAGCTCTAGCCCTTCTTAATGACCAAGTTAAAAAAGGTGGTATCATGGCATGTAACCAAGTTGGTGGTTTGTCAGGTGCCTTTATTCCAGTTTCTGAAGATGAGGGTATGATTGCGGCTGTTAAATCTGGTCATATCAACCTTGAAAAATTGGAAGCTATGACAGCCATCTGTTCTGTTGGTCTAGACATGATTGCTATTCCTGCTGATACGCCAGATACTACAATCGCGGCCATGATTGCTGATGAAGCGGCTATCGGTGTTATTAACCAGAAAACAACAGCTGTTCGTATTATTCCTTATGGTAAGGAAGGTGACATGCTGGAACTTGGAGGTCTTCTTGGGTATGCACCGGTAATGAAGGTAAACAAAGCTTCATCGGCTGACTTCATTGCGCGTGGTGGTCAAATCCCAGCTCCTGTTCACAGCTTTAAAAACTAAACGGATGATAAATGCTTTGCCAATTGGTAAGGCATTTTCTGATGGTCTCGTTGGCTAGATAGTCGAGGGGATTTGTGCTATAATGAATTCAAAAATGACGGAAAGAAGGGGCACTATGAGTAAGGTTAAGTTGTATATTGCAAGACACGGCAAAACCATGTTTAACACCATTGGTCGTGCACAAGGTTGGTCTGATAGCCCTTTGACCCCATTCGGTGAAGAAGGTATTCGTGAATTGGGGGTAGGTCTGAAAGCAGCAGGTATTCCTTTTAAAGCTGCATATTCTAGTGATTCAGGTCGAACGATTCAAACTATGGATATCATTTTGCGTGAGACGGGTTTAGAAACTATTCCCTATAAACGTGACAAACGTATTCGTGAGTGGTGTTTTGGTAGTTTAGATGGTGGCTATGATGGTGAACTTTTCTACGGTGTGCTACCGAGAACAGATGCTTTTCAAGGTAAGGATTTGCATGAGGTAACTTATCCTGAACTTGCACAAGGTATCCTTGATGTGGATACGGCTGGTTGGGCAGAGTCTTGGGAAGTGCTCAGAAAACGTATTTTAGAAGGGTTTACAGCTATTGCTGAGGATCTTGAGAGGTCTGGTGGTGGTAATGCTATCGTTGTTAGTCACGGTATGACCATTGCAACCTTTGCTTGGTTAATTGATCCTTCTGTCGAGCATCCTTCATTGGACAACGGTTCGGTTACTGTTGTTGCTTATGAAAATGGTAAATTTACATTAGAAGCACTTGGCGATATGACTTATCGTCAGGTTGGGCGAGAGATAATAGAAAAAGAAAATGGTAAAAAATAACTATCCAAGTCGCCGTCAGGCGAAAAAGCAAACCAACTGGTTTTTGGTTATCAGTAGTGTCTTGATTGCAGTCCTTTTAGTTGCAGCAGGACTTTATTCTGTATTTGGTGTCAGTCGTACGGTTCAACAAACCAATGGATCGTCGGTAATGAAAAGTAGTAAGCAAGCTACCGATGCGACTCGAAGCAAGGATGCAAAGGGACTACCTGATGTATCGCCTAAAGACTGGCAATTGCTTTTGGTAAATCGAGATAATAAGTCTAAAGAACTTAACCCTGAGATTGCTGATGTCGATGGTGTTTCTGTAGATGCGAGAATTGCTAAGAATGTTAAGGAGTTTTTAGCAGCTGCTCAAGAAATTGATCCAAGTTATCACTTGATATCCGGTTATCGTAGTGTTGCTTATCAGACAGAACTTTATAACAGTTATGTTCAGCAGGAAATGGCTGCTGACCCAAGTTTGACGGAGTCTCAGGCGGAGAAAAAGGTTCAAACCTATTCACAACCACCAGGAGCGAGTGAACACCAGACGGGTCTTGCGATTGATATGAGTACTGTAGATAGCTTAAATGAAGCAGATCCAGATACAGTAGCTAAAGTTAAAGAGTTGGCGCCGAAATATGGCTTTGTTCTTCGTTTTCCAGATGGTAAAACATCATCAACTGGTGTAGGTTACGAGGATTGGCATTTCCGCTATGTTGGTAAAGAGTCAGCAGAGTATATGGCTGAACATAATCTTACTTTGGAGGAGTATTTGGCATTATTAAAGGAGAAAGCTAAGTGAGACGACGTTTTAAACTAAAAGCCTTCATAACCTTAGTTGCTGTTTTCGCTTTAGGTATTGTCTTACCTTTGATTCTTCATGCCTCTACAGATGATAATGCTCGTTCGGTAAAGGTTGCTTACACGCAGCAAGAGTTTATTGAGACCTTAGCTCCAACAGCTCAAAAGATGTCCAAAAACTATGGTGTGCCAGCGTCAATTCTCCTTAGCCAAGCTGCATATGAGTCGAATTATGGTAGCAGTCTTTTATCTGTTAAATACCATAACATCTACAGTCTGGTAGCTCAGCCGGGTCAAGAACGTATTCGTTTAAAGGATAGTATCTACAGTAAAGGGAAATGGCAATACCAAAAGGTGGATTTTGCAGTTTTTAAGGATTGGTCAAGTTCTATGATGACTTATTTAGAAGAACTTCGCCAAGGAACGTGGGGCGAGTCGACCTATAAAGAGGTGGCAGGAACGACTAGTTATAAAGTTGCGGCAGAAAAACTACAAGCTGCGGGTTTTAGCAGTGATCCAGATTACGCCAAACACCTCATATCTATTATTGAGACCTATCATTTGTCAAAATATGATCGATAAGATTAGAGTACCTCGGAGGTGCTCTTTTTTGCTTCTCTAGGTCTTGAGATGTATTTTTAGCACTCTCTCAAAAAGAGTGCTAATTTTTTGGTTTTTTGGGTTGACATGTTCAAGTTTAGGTGTATAATAGAATCATAAGTTAGCAGTCGGCGTATTAGAGTGCTAACAAATAGAAATGAGGTGACATCGTGATTACGCAAAGGCAAAACACTATTTTGAATTTGATAGTTGAGATGTTCACTCGTACACATGAACCGGTTGGTTCTAAAGCGTTACAAGAATCAATTGATTCGAGTTCAGCGACTATTCGTAATGACATGGCCAAGCTAGAAAAAATGGGCTATCTTGAAAAAGCTCATACTTCTAGTGGGCGTATGCCAAGCCGAGCAGGTTTCCAGTATTTTGTCGCTAATTCTTTGAATCTTGATACGATTGATGAACAAGATGTTTATCAAGTGGTTAAAGCTTTTGACTTTGAAGCTTTTAAACTTGAAGATATCTTGGATGCAGCGGCAAAGCTGCTGGCAGAAATGACAGGATGCACAGCAGTGATTCAAGATGTGGAACCGACACGACAACGTCTGACTGGATTTGACATTGTTCATCTATCCAATCACGACGCTTTAGCGGTTCTTACTCTAGATGAATCTAAGCCTGTGACAGTTCAGTTTGCTATTCCAAAAAATTTCTTGTCTAGTGATTTGGAAATTCTTCATAAGCTTGTTCAAGAACGTTTTTTGGGAAACACTGTCTTAGATATCCATTACCGATTGAGAACTGAGATTCCTCAGATTGTGCAAAAGTATTTCAAGATAACAGATAATGTTCTAGATTTGTTTGATTATATCTTTTCACAACTTTTTAAGGAATTGATTTTCATCGAAGGTAAGGTTGCATCACTGACTTATGCCGACTTAAAAACCTATCAATTTTTGGACAATCCACAACATGTGGCACTTGAGCTTCGATCAGCTATCTCCGATGATGAAGTGACCAAGATTTCGGTTGCAGAATCAACTGAAGAAGCGCTTGAAAATGTCACAGTTATGAGTCATAAATTCCTGATTCCTTATCGTGGGATGGCGCTCATGCATGTGATTGGCCCAGTTGAAATGGATTATCGTCGCATGGTTAGTTTGGTCAATGTTATTAGTAGAGTTTTGGTTATGAAGTTGACGGATTATTACCGTTACCTCAATAGTAACCATTATGAAGTTAGCTAAGATATAACATTTAATAAGTATAGAAAGAGGTGTATGCCTTGACTGAAGATATTAAAAAAGAAGAAGTGAAAGAAGAGGAAGCTACTGAGACAACTGAAGAAGTTGTAGAGGAAGTAAGCGAACCTTCTGAGCTTGAAGAAGCACAAGCGCGTGCCGAAGAATTTGAAAATAAATACCTTCGTGCCCATGCAGAAATGCAAAATATTCAGCGACGTGCCAATGAAGAACGTCAACAATTGCAAAAGTATCGTAGCCAAGATTTGGCAAAAGCGATTTTGCCATCACTTGATAACCTTGAACGTGCTCTTGCAGTTGAGGGCTTGACTGATGATGTCAAAAAAGGCTTGGAAATGGTGCAAGAAAGTTTGGTACATGCTCTTAAAGAGGAAGGGATTGAAGAAATCCAAGCAGATGGTGATTTCGATCATAACTTCCACATGGCGATTCAAACAATGCCTGCAGATGATGAACATCCAGCAGATACGATTGCACAAGTTTTCCAAAAAGGGTATAAACTCCACGAACGCGTCTTACGCCCAGCTATGGTAGTTGTATATAATTAATTGAAAACTTGTCCGAAATGACATAAAACTATGAATGAAAGATAAAAAAGCAAAATAGAAATTAAGTAAAAAGGGGAAAAACATATGTCTAAAATCATTGGTATTGACTTAGGTACAACAAACTCAGCAGTAGCAGTTCTTGAAGGAACTGAATCAAAAATTATCGCAAACCCAGAAGGAAACCGCACAACTCCATCTGTTGTGTCATTCAAAAATGGTGAAATCATCGTTGGTGACGCTGCAAAACGTCAAGCAGTAACAAACCCAGATACCATCATCTCTATCAAATCTAAGATGGGTACTTCTGAAAAAGTTTCTGCAAACGGTAAAGAATACACACCGCAAGAGATTTCAGCTATGATTCTTCAATATTTGAAAGGTTATGCTGAAGATTACCTTGGTGAAAAAGTAACCAAAGCTGTTATTACAGTTCCTGCTTACTTCAACGATGCTCAACGTCAAGCAACTAAAGACGCTGGTAAAATTGCTGGTCTTGAAGTAGAACGTATCGTCAACGAACCAACAGCAGCAGCCCTTGCTTATGGTTTGGATAAGACTGATAAAGAAGAAAAAATCTTGGTATTCGACCTTGGTGGTGGTACATTCGACGTATCTATCCTTGAACTTGGTGATGGTGTCTTTGATGTATTGGCAACTGCAGGGGATAACAAACTCGGTGGTGATGACTTTGACCAAAAAATCATCGACCACATGGTTGAAGAATTCAAGAAAGAAAATGGTATCGACTTGTCAACAGACAAGATGGCTCTTCAACGTTTGAAAGACGCAGCTGAAAAAGCTAAGAAAGACCTTTCTGGTGTCACATCAACACAAATCAGCTTGCCATTCATCACTGCTGGTGAGGCTGGACCTCTTCACTTGGAGATGACATTGACTCGTGCGAAATTCGATGATTTGACTCGTGACCTTGTAGAACGTACTAAAACTCCAGTTCGCCAAGCCCTTTCAGATGCAGGTTTGAGCTTGTCAGATATTGACGAAGTCATCCTTGTCGGTGGTTCAACTCGTATTCCTGCCGTTGTAGAAGCTGTTAAAGCTGAAACTGGTAAAGAACCAAATAAATCAGTTAACCCTGATGAAGTAGTTGCTATGGGTGCTGCTATCCAAGGTGGTGTTATCACTGGTGATGTCAAAGACGTTGTCCTTCTTGATGTAACTCCATTGTCACTTGGTATCGAAACAATGGGTGGAGTGTTCACAAAACTCATCGACCGCAACACTACAATTCCAACATCTAAGTCACAAGTCTTCTCAACTGCAGCAGACAACCAACCAGCCGTTGATATCCACGTTCTTCAAGGGGAACGCCCAATGGCAGCAGATAACAAGACTCTTGGACGTTTCCAATTGACTGATATCCCAGCTGCACCTCGTGGTATCCCACAAATCGAAGTTACTTTCGATATTGATAAGAACGGTATCGTATCTGTTAAAGCTAAAGACCTTGGAACTCAAAAGGAACAAACAATTGTTATCCAATCTAACTCTGGTTTGACAGATGAAGAAATTGAAAAGATGATGAAAGATGCTGAAGCAAATGCTGAAGCAGATGCAAAACGTAAAGAAGAAGTAGATCTTCGTAACGAAGTTGACCAAGCTATCTTTGCAACTGAAAAGACAATCAAAGAAACAGAAGGTAAAGGCTTCGACACAGAACGTGATGCTGCTCAATCAGCCCTTGATGACCTTAAGAAAGCTCAAGAATCAGGCAATCTTGATGACATGAAGGCTAAATTGGAAGCTCTTAACGAAAAAGCTCAAGCTCTTGCAGTTAAACTTTACGAACAAGCTGCAGCAGCACAACAAGCTCAAGCAGGAGCAGAAGGTGCACAAACAGCAGATAATTCAGGCGACGACGTCGTAGACGGAGAGTTTACTGAAAAATAAGATGCAAAGCCCGTTAAAACCTCATAGTGAAAATAGGAGATTCGACGCAGAAACTTTAGTTTCTAGGGAGATTTCTCTTTTTCACCAAGAGGTAAGGTGTGCTCAGTTCGGTAAGGTGTTGAGCTTATCTAGTAAATGATAACAAGAAATCCAGAGGTTGCAAACCAGCCTCTGTTTTTCGCTAAAATAAGTGAAGTGAATATAAGATATAGTTTTACTTCGTATCGTAACAAATATAAAATAGAAAGGAACAAAGAGTGTTCGTCGTTGAACACGGGCTATGGATTAAGCCAAAAAGATAGTTGGTTTCAAGGGACTAGGTGTTCATCTTCAAAACCATTACTTTGGCTTTCTCCATTAGATGCCCTTTGTATCTAAAATTATGAACAATACCGAATATTACGATCGTCTTGGGGTATCTAAGGATGCCTCTCAAGATGAAATTAAACGTGCCTATCGTAAGATGTCTAAGAAATACCACCCAGACATTAATAAAGAACCAGGTGCGGAAGAAAAATATAAAGAGGTCCAAGAGGCCTACGAAACTCTAAGTGATGACCAAAAACGTGCAGCCTATGACCAATACGGACCAGATGGTGCGAATGGTTTTGGTGGTCAAGGAGGCTTTGGAGGCTTCGATGGTGGTGCAGGCTTTGGAGGCTTTGAGGATATTTTCTCTAGCTTCTTTGGTGGTGGTGCTACTCGTAACCCAAATGCTCCACGTCAAGGTGATGACCTTCAGTACCGTGTCAACTTAAGCTTTGAAGAGGCGATTTTTGGTGCCGAAAAAGAAGTGCACTATAATCGTGAAGCGACATGTAAGACATGTTCAGGATCTGGTGCAAAACCTGGAACAAGCCCTGTAACTTGTGGTCGCTGTCATGGTCAAGGGGTTATCAATGTTGATACGCAAACACCACTTGGTATGATGCGTCGTCAGGTAACCTGTGATGTCTGTCATGGAACAGGTCAAGAAATTAAAGAGCCATGTCAAACTTGTCATGGAACAGGTCATGAAAAACAAAGCCACAAAGTATCTGTCAAGATTCCAGCAGGTGTTGAAACAGGTCAACAAATCCGTCTTGCTGGTCAAGGTGAAGCTGGTTTCAATGGAGGTCCCTATGGAGACCTCTTTGTAATCATCAATGTTAATCCAAGCGATAAATTTACGCGTGATGGATCAACAATTTACTATACACTTAATATTTCCTTTGTCCAAGCAGCCCTTGGTGACACTGTCGAAGTACCAACGGTTCACGGAAATGTTGAGATGACCATCCCAGCAGGAACTCAAACAGGCAAAACTTTCCGTCTAAAAGGGAAGGGTGCTCCACGTCTTCGTGGAGGTTCACAAGGAGACCAACACGTTACAGTTAAGATTGTAACTCCTACGAAGCTAAATGATGATCAAAAAGAAGCTCTCCTTGCATTCGCCAAAGCAAGTGGTGATGAAAAAATCGCACCACAGAAAAAAGGTTTCTTCAATAAAGTAAAGGATGCCTTAGAAGATTTATAAAGAAGGGACGCGAAAGGCGTCTTTTTCTTTATGCTAAAAACTGTACGGGGTCAGTTGGCGATTGACCTACTTTTTATCCTTAAAAAAATCTGATATGATAATTCTATGGTTAGATACAAAGCGACAATTTCCTATGATGGTACACTTTTCTCAGGTTTTCAAAGACAACCAAATGCACGTTCCATTCAAGAAGAACTTGAAAAGACTCTCTTACGGTTAAATAGCGGTACACCTGTCACCGTTCATGGAGCGGGTCGTACAGATGCAGGTGTTCATGCCTATGGACAAGTTATCCACTTCGATTTGCCTCAGGAGCGGGATCCAGAGAAGTTACGTTTTGGTTTAGATACGCAATGTCCAGATGATATTGATGTTGTTAGTATCGAACTTGTATCGGAGGAATTCCATGCACGATACAATAAACACAGTAAAACTTATGAGTTTCTAGTAGATGCAGGGCGACCTAAGAACCCCATGATGCGTAATTATGCCACCCACTATCCCTATCCTTTGAGTTTAGCTCCTATGCAGGAGGCTGCTAAGGATTTGGTCGGTACACATGATTTTTCAGGCTTCACAGCTTCAGGAACTTCTGTAGAAAATAAAGTACGCACAATTACCCAGGCTAGTGTATCTATCGATGAGAAAACTGGATTTTATATCTTTACTTTTTCTGGTAATGGTTTTCTCTATAAGCAAGTTAGAAATATGGTTGGCACCTTGTTGAAGATTGGCAATGGTCGCATGCCTGTTTCGCAAGTGAAGACAGTGTTAGAAAGTCGTGACCGTAATCTTGCAGGACCAACGACAGCTGGTAATGGTTTGTATTTAAAGGAGATACGATATGAGTAATGAATTGATTTTAGCGATTTCAGGGAATGATATTTTTAGTGGTGGCGGACTTCATGCAGATTTAGCGACATTTACCACAAATAAACAGCATGGATTTGTGGCTCTTACCTGTCTAACAGCTATGACTGAGAATGGTTTTGAGGTCATTCCGGTTGATACTAATGTTTTTAAACAACAACTTGATTCACTAAAAGATGTCCCCTTCTCAGCAATTAAAATTGGTTTGTTGCCTAACGTTGAAATCGCAGAATTAACGTTGGATTTTGTTAAAAATCATTCTGATATTCCAATTGTCTTGGATCCCGTTTTAGTATGTAAGGAGACTCATGACGTTGAAGTTTCTCAACTACGTGATGAATTGGTTAAATTTTTCCCTTATATCACGGTTATCACTCCAAACTTACCTGAAGTCGAACTGCTTATAGATAGAAAGGTCAAGACTCTTGATGATATGAAGCATGCGGCTAGCTATCTCAATGAATTAGGTGCTAAGACTGTCGTTGTTAAGGGTGGAAACCGCTTGGATGGTACTAAAGCGATAGATGTCTTTTATGATGGGACAGACTACAAATTGTTTGAAGAAGCTGTGCTAGACAAAAATAATACCGGTGCAGGATGTACATTTGCTTCAAGTATAGCTAGTGAATTAGTTAAAGGATGTTCAGAAACTGAAGCTGTGGCAAATGCTAAAGCCTTTGTTTATGAATCAATTAAACAATCAAATGAATTTGGAGTAGTTCAATATGCAAAATAAGAAAACAAAAGAGCTAACATTATTAGCTATCTTAACAGCTTTATCAGTGACCTTTGGATTCGTAGCTAAAATTCCAACTCCAACAGGGCTTTTAACTTTGGTAGATGCAGGAATCTACTTCACAGCTTTTTATCTTGGGAAGAAAGAGGGGGCAATTGTGGGCGGATTGTCTGCTTTTCTGATAGATCTGCTATCATCTGCTCCGCAATGGATGTTTATCAGTTTGTTAATCCATGGTGCACAAGGTTATTTTGCTGGCTTTAAAGGGAACTATCGTATCCTGGGCCTTCTGATTGCAGCAGTTGTGATGGTGGGTGGCTATGCACTTGCTTCAGTATTTATGTATGGAACAGGAGCTTCAATCGCAGAAGTAATTCCTAATTTCTGCCAGAATGCCCTTGGCGTAGTTGTTGGATGGGTATTGTATCAAGGATTCAAAAAAGTTCAATCTAAAAAAGGTTAATAGATTTACTAAAACCCTATTGACAAGTATTGATTTGGGTGTTAAGATATAAAAGTTGTCTTAACAGACTTGCCACAAACTTGAAAAGGTTCCAAAACTTTAAAAAAAGTTATTGACAAGACAAGCTAGAGATGATATTATAAATAAGCTGTTTCGGTTCCAAAACTTTAAAAAAGTTATTGAC
>NZ_JALT01000029.1:0-20479 GCF_000525585.1 Streptococcus sp. ACS2 | reverse complement strand
TTTAAAGAGCGTCCCCTTTACTTACGCTCTATCCCTATCTTACAAATCAAAACATCGGTATGATAACCCTATCCCAATACCATATCACATAGCACCAAGTACCAAGTACCAACAAGCAATCATTCAACTCTCCCCAAAAGAGTTAAAATATTACAAACAGGTTGGCTTCGAGTTACTACTACCCATGTTCCCTATTCATATAGACACTATAATTATAGCATGTTATTTTTATTTTTCAACTTTTTTTCAATTTTTTATTATTTTAATGTATGTGACAACCATTATAATGAAGTCGTTTGAATTAAACGTTCCTACTTAACAAATACTAATCAAATGATATTTTTCTATATTTTAATAAATAATAATTAAACAGGCTTTTGTATTTAAATGGCTTTGCACATAAAAAAATCAGAATTCCTATTAAAATTCTGATTTTTTATTTCTAATTCTATTTCTTAATGATTGACGGCTTCTTTCAACGCTTCAACCTTATCCAATTTTTCCCATGGAAGATCGATGTCAGTACGTCCCATGTGACCATAGGCCGCTGTTTGACGGTAGATAGGACGTTTAAGATCAAGCATTTGAATGATACCTGCAGGACGCAAGTCAAAGAGATCACGGACAGCAGCTTCAAGTTTGCTTTCAGCAACTGTCGCCGTTCCGAAGGTATCGACACGGACAGACACAGGATTAGCAACACCAATAGCATAAGCCAATTGTACTTCTGCTTTCTTAGCAAGACCAGCAGCTACGATGTTTTTAGCAATATAGCGAGCGGCATATGAAGCTGAACGGTCAACCTTAGTGGCATCCTTACCTGAGAAGGCACCACCACCGTGTCTTGAGTAACCACCATAAGTATCAACAATAATCTTACGACCAGTCAAACCAGAGTCCCCTTGAGGTCCTCCAATAACAAAACGGCCTGTTGGGTTGATAAAGAATTTTGTCTCGTCATCCAAGTATTCGGCTGGAATAACTGCTTTAATGACTTTTTCAATGACGTCTTGACGAATTTGATCGTTAGTTGCTTCAGGATCGTGTTGCGTTGAGATAACGACAGTATCAACACGTACTGGTTGGTCATTCTCATCATACTCAACAGTGACCTGAGATTTAGCATCCGGACGAAGGTATGAAATCTCACCAGATTTACGCAAATCTGCCAATTTTTTAACCAATTTATGTGAAAGGCTAACTGGAAGTGGCATAAACTCTGGAGTTTCATCAATAGCAAAACCAAACATCAAACCTTGGTCACCAGCTCCGATAAGATCAAGTGGGTCTTGGTCACCAGTTCCACGAACTTCAAGTGATTCATTGACACCTTGAGCAATATCTGGAGATTGTTCGATCAATGATGGGTGAACCCCAACAGATTCTGCTGCAAAGCCGTATTCTGCATTGTTATATCCAATTTCAGCGATAGTATCACGAACCACACGGTTAATGTCCACATAAGCTGTTGTAGAAACTTCACCGAAAACGTGGACAGAACCAGTGTAGACAGCTGTTTCTGCTGCAACGTGTGCATCTGGATCCTCTGCTAAAATCGCATCAAGAATGGCATCTGAAATTTGATCTGCAATTTTATCTGGATGCCCCTCAGATACAGATTCAGACGTGAAAAGTTTACGTTCTGACATATAAAATGTCCCCCTTTTAATATGAAAA
The DNA here is from genome assembly GCF_000525585.1 of Streptococcus sp. ACS2. Taxonomy (NCBI): domain Bacteria; kingdom Bacillati; phylum Bacillota; class Bacilli; order Lactobacillales; family Streptococcaceae; genus Streptococcus; species Streptococcus sp. ACS2. Next base: position 18,802 of record NZ_JALT01000029.1, on the reverse strand, counting down.
ATAGTATTAGATAGAACAGATTTGACCGTCTCCTAATAGGTAAAACGCTATACTCCTAATAGAGCTAGACGCCGTTAAAAAGTTACAAAGAACCAACAGCCAACCCTAGGATGACTATTGCCTTATCGGGACTTAATAACTACCTTCCATTATATCATGTTTTTTCAGTCTAGTCATATAGTTATTTATTATCAAGCCTTATCAATAATTTATAGTGAGCATTTTACCATCTTTTGTATTATACTTAGGATATGAAAACTTATGAACACGTTTATGACATCTTATCGAAGAGTCCTGACTTTGTGACGGGAGAGAGTTTGGCTAAAAGCCTTGGTGTCTCACGGACAGCTATTTGGAAGGCAATCCAAACACTACAAGAACAAGGAATTGACATTACAAGTGTACGGAAGAAAGGCTACTATTTAGAAAAGGGAGATATTCTTCTTCCTCAAGACATTTCTAAACAACTCAACATTCCAGTCTACTTTAATCCAGATTCTAACTCTACCCAACTTGATGCTAAACATGGCATGGAAAAGAATAATCCGACGCCCGCACTTTATCTGGCATCAAGTCAAAAAGCGGCCAAAGGACGATTTGATCGTCACTTCTTTGCCATTCCACAAGGTGGTATCTACATGAGTATCCACTTAAAGCCAAACTGTTATTTTGCCGACTTACCACCTTATACCATGATGGCGGCAGCAGCTATTGTCAAAGCTATCCAGCGTCTAACCGGTATCAATACAGAAATCAAATGGGTTAATGACATTTACCTCAACAACAAAAAAATGGCTGGTATCCTTACCGAAGCCATTAGTTCTATCGAATCTGGTCGCATCACAGATGTCATTATCGGGGTTGGGCTTAACTTCTCAATCAGTGATTTTCCTAAAGAGTTAGCCAATAAAGCTACAAGCCTTTTTACTTCTGAAAAACCAAGTATCACTCGAAACCAGCTTATTTCAGAAATTTGGAAGCTCTTTTTAACCATTCCAACTAGTGATTTGGTTAAAGTCTATAAAGAAAAGTCCCTCGTTTTAGACAAACAAGTGACCTTTGAACAAGCTGGAAAGACTTATACTGGTGTTGCTAAAGAAATTGGCGACAAGGGCCAACTTCTCGTTCTTACTGATGATGGTCAGGAAAAATGGCTGAGTGCTGGCGAAGTAAGCCTTACTTCTTGGTAGACTTGTCGGCTGCACGCGCAATGCGTGAAACAACATAGGTTGTCCAAAGACGACGAAATAATAAATAACCAAAAAAGGCTGTAAAAAAGTAATAGCCGTGCTGTAAACTGTAATTAAAACAAACCGTTTCAAAAATAGTTTCAAGCGTAATAAACAAAATTTGTTGAATCATAAGATTATTATATCAATAGATAGAGCCTAGGACAAGCAGTCTAGGCTCTTTTCATTTTTACAAGGGTAAACCTTCCAAATATCAGCTTCAGCAATCAAACAAATAATACTGAGTTGCCTCTCTATCTAATTTCTAGACTTAGACCTAAAAAGGTCCACTGGACCTTCCTCGCTTTTTCATTTCTGGGCTCGGACCTAAAAAGGTCCACTGGACCTTCCTCGCTTTTTCATTTCTGGGCTCGGACCTAAAAAGGTCCACTGGACCTTTTTAGTCCTCTATTTCTACAACATCAGAGAGAAATTCAAGTTCTTGCGGGATATATTCTTCACGATCTTCTTTTTCTAATTCTTCCTTGGATTTGAGGCTTCGTGCAAATTCTGTTCGGAGTTTTTCAAATTCTGCTTTTGGAACAGCCATAATATTGGGTGAGAAACCGGCAGCTGAACTCATGATATTGCCAAACATATCATTGAGATCACTGCGTTTCATGACCTGTTCAGCATTAAAGGCAGCATTAAAAGCCAGGATGGCATTTTCCTGATTGGCTAATACAGGCTCAGATCCATTCAAAAGGGCCCTATTTTGTGGGCTAATAGAATCCAAGATTTCAGGCCATGTTGCCTTTAGAGCATCCAAACACTGGCGTGATTTCTGCGGATTTTCCATCGTTTCACGCATAATAGTGAGAATCTTTTCACGATCCACCTTATACTGATAAGCAGGTTTGGCTTTTCGAGTTGGTGCTACTTCTCCTTGAACTTTGCCCTCTTTAAGAGCTTTACGTAGGCCTTCTACTTCGCGACGAATACTATCTAACTCTTCTTGTAAATTTCCTGGAATTTCTTGTGACATCTGACTGTGGGTTTCTGACAATTTTATAGTCAGCATCTCCGCATAGATTTTAGGATGTGTTCCAGTTTTAATTTCTGGCAAGGCACTTGTAACCAAGTCAATCAATTGGAAAAGTCGGTCTTGCTCCAGAGAAAGATTCTCTTCAAAAAGGGGACTATGATGACTGTTCTCTCCACCCGCTTTGACAATCAAAAGATCACGAAAATACTCCAAGAGATCAGTCGCAAAACGGCTCATAGACTTACCATTATCAAAGAGGGTTTCGAGATTTGATAAAGCTTGCGTAGTATCTTGATTGCGAACGTTAGCGACGAAACTATCCAAAGCTGTCAAACCAATAGAACCAGTGATTTCTTCAGCTACGGCTTGGCTGACATGATTGTCAGGAGACAGACTCAGTGCTTGGTCTAAGATTGACAAAGCATCACGCATACCACCTTCCGCACGACGAGCAATAATAGTCAAAGCCTCATCATCAAAGGTAAGTCCTTCTTTTTCCAGAATTGAAGCCAAGTGCTCTTTAATAGCTCCCTGCTTGATCGATTTAAACTCAAAGCGTTGAACACGAGAAAGGATAGTTGCTGGAATCTTATGTAATTCGGTGGTCGCTAGGATAAAGACCACATTTTCAGTTGGTTCTTCCAAAGTCTTCAAAAGAGCATTGAAGGCACCTGTCGAAAGCATGTGAACTTCGTCAATAATATAGACCTTGTAAGTCGCACGACTTGGGGCATAGGTCGATTTGTCACGAATTTCACGAATCTCATCAACACCATTATTTGAAGCCGCATCAATCTCAATAACATCTTCGAGACTTCCGTTTGTAATATCGCGACAAATATCACAGTGATTACATGGCTCCCCACCAACTTGATTAGGACAGTTCATAGCCTTGGCAAAGATTTTCGCCGCACTGGTTTTACCGGTACCACGTGGCCCAGAAAAGAGATAGGCATGGCTGATTTTCCCTGACTCTACCGCCTGTCTGAGCGTGGTTGAAATCACTTTTTGACCAACCATTTCGCCAAAGGTCTGACTACGGTATTTACGATATAAGGCTTGATACATTAGTTTACCTCAAACATTCCAAATGTAAACTCGGTTTTCTCGAGTAGAATTTTGACAAATGCTTCAAGATAATCTTGGTCTACGTCGTTGTAGTCTCCTACTTGGTGAGAATCCAAATCGAGAACACCAACTAATTTGCCATCTTTTACCATTGGTACAACAATTTCACTTCGAGCAGCGGAATCACAAGCGATGTAATTAGCGTGTTTGGTAACATCTTCGACAATTAAGGTTCTATTTTCTGCTGCAGACTGGCCACAAACACCCTTACCTAGGGCAATTCGAACACAAGAAACATTGCCTTGAAAAGGGCCAAGGATTAACTCATTATTTATATTATCCATCAGGTAGAAGCCTGTGAACACAGAATTTGGTAGAGTTGTATTCAAGAGAGCCGAGGCATTAGAAAAGTTGGCCAGAGCATTGTCTTCATTGGCAAAAAGTGCCTTAGCCTGAGCTAGCATTATTTCATAGGCTAATTTTTTTTCTTCGTTAGTCATAACTACCATTATATCAAAGATAGGTCCTTAAAACTAAGATTGACCTACCTTTTCTCCTTCCCTTTCATTTAAAAATAATTCAAGATCATGAATGACATTTTCAGGATATTCTGGACTAGAAATCTGATAAAACTTAACAGTCATCCGATTTCTGAACCAAGTTAATTGACGTTTAGCAAATCGACGCGTATTTTGCTTAAGTCTTTCCAAGGCTTCATCCAAGGTCTGATTCCCAGCAAAATAAGGAAACAACTCCTTGTAACCTATACCACGAGCTGACTGGGCGTCAGGATAATTATCATAAAGCCACTTAGCCTCTTCCAAGAGTCCAAGTTCAACCATCTTGTCCACTCGTGTATTGATACGGTCATAAATCAAGGAGCGTTCATCATCTAATCCGATAAGAAAGGGGTCATAAGTCATCTCAGTATTTTCAAGATTCTTCGAAAAACGATGAAGTTCAAGTGCTCTAGTGGCACGACGTCGGTTAATCTCCTTAATCTCAATACCCAAGTCATCGATTTTGTCAAAAAGTTCCTGATCAGATAATTGCTCTAATTCTGAGCGATAGGCTAAAACCTGTTTCTGGTCTACCTGTCCTCCTAGGTGATACCCTTCTAGAAGGCTTTGTAAATAGAGACCTGTCCCTCCTACTATAATAGGCACCTTGCCACGACTAACAATATCAGTAATGGCAGCCTCTGCCTCTGTCACAAAATCATAGGCTGAATAGGACTCGTCAACATCGCGAACATCAATCAGATGATGCACTGCTGCTGCCTGCTCTTCAGGAGTAGCCTTGGCGGTTCCTATATTCAATTGTCGGTAAACCTGCTGGCTATCTCCTGAAATAATTTCTCCATTAAAGCGCTGGGCCAATTTAATCCCAAGCGCCGTTTTTCCCACAGCAGTAGGTCCAGCCACTACAATAAGTTTGGTTTTCATAATGTTTTCACTTGCTATTCTAGATATTTTTTTAGATAATATAAGCATATTATAACATATACGGAGGATAGTCTCATGGCTAAAAAACATTCATTCGCTAAAGGTGTCGCTACTGGCGTTATCGGAACTGCTGCTACTGTAGCAGGTGCTGTCTTCGCAGTTAAGAAAACCATTATCGAACCAGAAGAAAAGAAATTGGCTTTCATCGAAGAAAACCGTAAAAAAGCAGCTCGCCGTCGTGTAAGCCGCTAATAGTTAGGACCAGGGAAACCTGGTTTTTTACTGTAATTTTTACTCTTCATCTATGACTAAGAACGGAGCCAAATTTGAAAAGAAAAGAAAAAAATATAATATCATTACCTTCTCTTTGCTAGCTTTCTTCTTTTAGATGTTTTTTTATCAAAACATTTAAAAGAACCTGTAAAGCCTGCAGCAAAAACGCATCACATCTCTCACACCCTTTCATCAAAAAGTAGTTCATCTCATAAAAAAGAGAAGACCAAATCTTCAACTACTACTTCAAAAGAAGATGAAAAAAAGATGCTAAAGACGAAAATAAAGATCAAGCATCTCCTTCAGTTCAAGCACCAAATCAAAAACAAAACAACCAAACATCCAACCAAGATGGAAATCAAGAAAAGTCCAAGCCTGCTGAAGGTGGACGAGGTTGGGGCGGACCAGAAGATGGCTCCTATGCCACAAACGGAGGAGGCGGTGGAGGTCACGATGCAGCCTTCGCCGCAGGTGCTGGTGGAGGAAGCAATCGTGCAAGCTCAACCAATCAGAGAAATGAGTGGGTTGACGACGTTGATAACAATCCTTACGAGTACCCACAAGCTTCATCAAGCACAGATACAACTGCCAATTCCAATTAATGAGTTAACAGAATACTTAACATCATCTGTATTCTATTTTGAGCCCTAGTTAGGATTAATCCTGACTAGGGTTTTTCTTATAAAAAAACACCTATAGTTCAATAGGCATCAAATAGATTTAACTTAAATTTAGGGCAAAGTAGCTTAAAACCTTATCGTTACAAGCCCCAAAAGAACATAATGATAAAAAGATAAAAAAATGTGGACAAAATACTTTAAAACCGCATGGTTAAAGGCTTAAAAATGTCCCCTGCCGGAATCGAACCAGCAACGACTCCTTAGGAGGGAGTTGTTATATCCATTTAACTAAGAGGACTTATGAAAAAATCTGCCACGAGGACAGATTTTTTATGTGAAATCTGTAAATTATTTACGGATTTCTTTGATACGTGCAGCTTTACCTTGCAAAGCACGCAAGTAGTAAAGTTTAGCACGGCGGACTTTACCGTAGCGTACAACTTCAATCTTTTCAACACGTGGAGTGTGGATTGGGAAAGTACGTTCTACACCGATACCGCTTGAAATTTTACGAACTGTGTACATTTCTGAGATCCCTTGACCTTTGCGTGAAATAACTACACCTTCAAAGATCTGGATACGTTCGCGAGTTCCTTCGACAACTTTCGCGTGAACGCGAACAGTGTCACCAGGACGGAATGATGGGATGTCAGTACGAAGTTGACCTTCTGTCAAACTTTGGATCAATGGATTCATTTTTATATACTCCTATCTTACTAATCTTAAGAGCAACCTCTGTGTCTCAGCGGATTAGCCGTTATTTTTGTGTGTCCATTACACACTCTTAGTATCTTATCAAAAATTTATCAGGATGTCTAGTATCTTATTGCATTTCTAGCATTTTTTGTTGTCCATAAATGCTCGTCTTATGATTAATGAGATAAGCAAAAGCCATGACAATCGCATAAGGGAGTGCATTAGCGGGACCAAAGACTTCAACGCCAATGAAAATAGGCGCTAAAAGGGTATTGGTACTGCTACCAAAGACAGACAGATAGCCTAGACCTGCTACAAGTGGAATTGGAAGGCCTAGAACTGGTGCTAAAACAGCACCAAGACTTGCTCCGATGGCAAACAAAGGAGTTACTTCCCCTCCTTGGAAACCAAGAGATAAGGTAAAGACGGTAAGGAGCAATTTCAAGAGCCAATCCAATGGATAAATGGTACCACCACCAACACTTAAAGCAATCAAATTCGTTCCAAGACCTGTATAGCGTCCCTTCCACAAAATCAAAAGAAGACAGGTTAAGACGACACTTCCTAATAGAACACGATAATAGGGATTTGGGAGCAGACTTGCCACTTTCTTTTTAGCTACTGATAAGAGATAAGCAAAGAGATTTCCTGCTACACCAAAGACCAGACCTAAAAGAGCTAATTTAACAAAGGTCCCAAGGTTAATAGTCAAACTATCGGATACAAAGTGACTAAATTTTTCAAGACCTAAAAGATGGCTTGTTGTACTAGCCACAAAAGATGCAATAAGAGTTGGTACTAAAATTGGTAGGCTTAACTGTCCCAGGATCAAGACCTCAAGAGCAAAGAAGGTCGCAGCGATTGGTGTTTGGAAGAGCCCTCCAAAACCAGCTGCCATCCCCATGGTCAAGAAAATGCGTGAAGCATTAGGGATCTTAAAATAGCGACTAAAAGCATGGGAAACTGTGGCTCCGAGCTGAACAGCAACTCCCTCACGACCTGCAGATCCCCCGAACAGGTGGGTCAGCCATGTGGTCACAGTCACAAGTGGAATTAACCTTAGGGGGACTTGATCCTCCTCATTATGTCCTACCTTGAAAATCAAGCCCATTCCCTGTGCTGCCTTGCCAGCAAGCTTTTGGTAAAGGTAAACTATCAAAAGGCCTGCTAAAGGAAGTGCTGGGACCAGATAAAAGATATGCTGGTCACGGTATTCCGAGAGTCCTATAAGCACGCGCCCAAAAACAGCATCAATCAGTCCAACCAGCACCCCTAACAAGATTGCATAAAGACTTAACATTACTAAATGTAAGTAAGAAAGACCTTGACTATCACTTAATTGTTTTACTTTCATTCTAGATGCCTACTTTTTTCCAGCTTACTTGCTTGATAAATACGTGAATGCTTCATAATATCCGCAAAACTTGCGACGATAGCTTCTTTATATTCGGAATTAAGGACACTAGCGCCTACCTTGTCTAACAGGGCCTGCTCTCGTTCGGGATCATAAATCGCCTTTCCGGTGCGTTGTTTATAAGCACTTACTCGAGTTACCAATTTCATACGTTCTTCCAACAAAGCCACAATCTCATTATCAACGGTGTCAATCTGTTGGCGAATCTCATTTAAGTCCATACTGACCTCCTTTTTTCTCTTCATTATAACAAAAATGACCTGAGGACAAAAGAGCCCCAAGCCATTGAATTGCTTATAAAAAGAGTTTTCTTACCTGACTGATATTACTTTCATTAACAACCAAATATAAGGTTGCTCCTGCTTTTAGACGTGTGTCTCCATGAACAACCTCAGACTGGTCTTGAAAAATCTGAGTGGAAATCAAAACCCCGTCAGGTAAGGTTAAATCCTTAACCAATCGACCAGCTAAACTATCTGTAACTGGTAAATCAATCATCGTCGGTATATTATCAACTTGTTTTGGTTCGTGGGCAATCAGATTGTGAAGCATGGCTTCATAGACAGGTTCTCCTCCCATGAAATCCATGACGAGATAGGCAATCAGGGTCACAACTCCGATTGTCATCAATTGGTGAAGGTCACCCACCATCTCAGTCACTAAAATCATAGCAGTTAGCGGTGCCTTAGATACCGCACCGAAATAACCAGCCATACCAAGAATGATAAAAATAGGGAACTGACTGACTTGTAAGAATCCTAGATTTTCAAAAGCTGCCGCAAAGACGCTACCAGAGAGAGCACCTAAAGTCAAAATGGGCAAGAAAATCCCACCAGGAAAACCTGAACCAAAGGACAACATACTCCAAATAAAGCGAATAGCCAAATAAAGAATGGCCACAGTTAGAGCAGGATGTAAACCATTTAGGGCAAGAATCAATTCATTCCCACCACCTAAAAGATATGGAAAATAGAGGCCTATAGGAATGATAAAAAGAACTGCCAAAAGGCCATGAAAATGAGATGGCAAGTGGAAGATTTTCCCTAACCCTTGGTAGACCTTACCAATACGTAAGACAACCCACTCATAACCGTATCCAAGCACACCTAGAAAAATCCCCAAGACAATAAGAATCCAATAATCTTTCAAAGGAAATACTGGTAATTTTTCTGTCATAGCAAGAACCGGAACCTGACCAAAGATCCGTAAGGAAACAGCATTAGCCACTAAAGATGCCGTTAAAGCGGTCACCCAAACATGACGCGAGAAATGATGATAGACTTCTTCGACGACAAACAAAAGACCGGCAATCGGGGCATTAAAGGCAGCCGATAACCCTGCTGCCGCTCCTGCAGCAATCAAGACGCGCTTTTCACGTGCAGAGAGCTTAAGACTCTCAGCTAATCCCTTAGCAGTCATGGCGCCTAGTTGAATACTAGGTCCCTCACGTCCCAGCATAAGTCCCATTGAAATCCCAAGGACTCCACCTAGGAACTTACGCCATAATACTGACCACCAAGACGGATGTAAGAGCCCCATCAGTTCCCCTTCAACATGGGGAATTCCTGAGCCCTTGATGTCTTTTTCCTGCTTAATAAGGTATCCAATAAAAAGTGCAATCAAGAGATTAACCAGGACAATTCCCAAAATCAGAAGTGGATTATGAAGGGCGTCTTTGTATATAGCTACAGAAAATGCGGCCCCTTTCGCAATTAACCAGCGAAAAAGACTTACCACTGCTCCTGCCGTCCCCCCCACTAAGAGCCCTCGCCAAACGGACCAAAGGAGATGTTGAGATTGCGTCCTAAAATCTCTTTCTATTTCATTCATAAAAACTCCATTTTTAACTACAATAAAAGCAGACTTTACTCTGCTTTTTCTTATGCTAATGCTTCTGAAATTTTTTCAGCGAAAGCTTCGAGGTTCTCGATATCTTCATCTTCAGCAGAAAGATCAACCTTGACACTATCTGCTCCTTTAGTCGCCCCTGTGAAAGTGAATTGATTTTCAAATTCATCAACTGAGTGACAGAAATAATCGTAGAAAGTATCTCCTGAACCTACAACACCAAAGATTTTACCTGACAAATCGAGATCAGCCAAATCTTCGTAAAAGTCAACGATTTCATCTGGCAACTCACCATCACCATAAGTGTAAGTCGCTACAATACAGATGTCCGCATCTTCAAAATCAGCGGCATCAACCGTTGTACACTCGTCTACATCTACAGTGTGACCCAATTCTTCCAATTTTTTGGCAACGATATCTGCGATTTCTTCCGTGTTACCGGTCATACTGGCATAAACGATTTTTGCTAAAGCCATAATGTCCTCCAAAATAATAAATTAGCTATATTATATCATATTTCTTCAGAAAATAAATGACCTAATAACTCAAAAAACTGCCCTGATTGGCAGTTTTAAATTGACATTGATTCTTCTTTTTAGACTTTTCTTAGGTGAGTGCGGACGCTAGCGACTTCCTTCGGAATTCCATAGCTAAGTTTTGAGCCTAGTGTCTCAAAACTTCCGAGTGCCTAAAGCTTTTAAACTTTAGGCACTTTTCTCACAACGAAAAGTCTTGTCTACAGCTCGTTCTGAAATTATTAAAGGAACTATCTCATTTCATCTACAGAAAATAGTCTATGTTTTGATAGCCAAGTCACTTGTTAGAGGAAACTAAAACTGCCCATCAGGACAGTTTTAGATTTTGTAAAAGTTCAAAATGTCGATAGACTAGCCATAAGCCAACACCAACTAACAGAATGATAATCACTGCTCTCATGAGACCTCTAAGAAAAGTCAAGAGCCAAGTGAGAAGCATAGAGGTGATTAGCCAACTCCATCCAGAAGCACTGTAAAGGGTTTGAATACTCTCTATGGAATGACTTGTCAGCGTTTTTACCCAAGTGGGAATATAAATCCAAATGCCATCACCTGATAAGCCCAAACGATTGGCAATCATGGTTCCTGTTGTTTGCAACCAAGTAAAGACCCCAGCATTGAAAAGAAAAAGGAAGGTTTGCATGGGGTAACGTCTAGCAAGGCGTTTTAAATAGCGCATGACAGCCCCTCCTTAATTAGCATAAAGAGCATGGACCGTATCAATATCCACCTGTTGAATCCCGTAATAAGATCCAGCGGATTGCATAACGGATGTCTTAGAGTCATCATGGTCTAAGCCAATAGCATGTCCCAATTCGTGTTCAGCTGTATTAACAATACGCTTGTGAGTATAACCAAAATCACTATTCAAGAGGAAGTAACGATTTAACTTTACATCCACATGAGTGATGCGATTGGTCAAAACATTGGTTTGACTATCTGCTAAACCTGCTGCCTGTGAATTCGCATCGGAATAGTCTGTCGCAACAATGTCAGCCGTTGAGGCATCATCAGTTAAAGTAAAGATGAAAGCACCCGTGTTATTCCAGTTGGTGATAGCTTCCTTATAGGCGGCTACCAAGGTTTCGTCTGTAGATTGTATGTAGATGCTGGCTGTATTTTGCGCCCATCTAGCTCCGTTAGACTCTGGAATAGTATCTGTCGTTGATAGGTTAGAGACAACTTTCTCAACGTCACTAGTACTGGTACCACTAAACCCTAGCTCTACTTGATGAAAGGCTTGGTTAATATTTGTGGCTAAGGTACTTGAAGAGTTATTGGCATAGTAGACGAGTCCATACCCAATGAGGGCTAGCACTAGGGCAAGTTTAAATATAGCCCAAATAAGATTCCAAATAAATTGTAAAAGAAGTTTGGAAATATAGAAGATTACTCTGAATAATTTTTTCATTATTGAGCCTCCTTTTCGAAACTTCCCTTAGTATATCAAGCTCTAATAGTTCTGACAAGTAAAAAATATCACTTTAAGCTTTTATCATCTCTTTGATAAGATGTTACAAACTTGACCTATTAAGACAAACGTTCTTCTTTAACGTAATCAATAGGTAACCATTCTAAGTAGGCTTCTAGTTGTTTTTCCCAATAATACCATTCATGTCTTCCATGGTCAGTGCGGTAGTCAATGTCCAAACCAAGAGCTTTCAAATCAGCCACTGCTTTGTTTTGAGAGTCAAAAAGGAAATCCTCAAGACCACACCAGGCAAAAAATTTGGTTTTCTTGTCATGTTGTTTGGCTAGTTTGACCAGTTTATGCTGCTCAATGTCTTTTCCTTCTAAATCTCCAAAGACACCTTGCCAGTATTCCTTAGACTCACTCGTTTCATCAGTAATCATCTCCACTGATAATCCAAGGGCACCAGAGAAGGAACCCGCACAAGCAAAGTTATTTGTCGTTAAGGCGAGTTTGAAAGACCCATAGCCACCCATAGAAAGTCCAGCGATAAAAGTCTTTTCACGCTTCTTAGTCATACTTGGGAAGAAACGTTGCATGACTTGAGGAAGCTCCTTAGCAATGGCATCGTAATACTTAACACCATATTTGGTATTTGTATACCATCCATTTTCAGAGTTAGGCATAATAACGATAAGATTAGTCTTACGAAGGAGACGCTGAATATTGGTACGAAAGGCCCAAGAATTATGATTGCCCCCCATACCATGAAGGAGATAGAGAACCGGAATGTCCGTATCACTTTCCGTTTCAGCAATCTGGTCGCGGTCTGGATAAATGACATCTACTTGACGGTACTGTCCTAGAACATCTGAAGAGTATTCAATTTGAAAAAAAGCCATTGTATTTTCCTTTCTAAATGTCAGAAAAGCTGGGGTATCCCAGCTTCTGCTTTAAGAAGAAAATCTTGTTGAGATTTACCTCTATTTCGATGAATGCAAGCAAGACGCTCACACCCTTATTGTAACATCAATGATTAACGTACTTCCATGACTACCGGAAGAATCGCTGGGCGACGTTTAGTTTGGTCAAAGAGGAACTTAGCTACATCGTCTCGGACAGCCCCTTTAAGTTCACCCCAATCGAAGCTGTCTCCTGCCAAGTAATTTTCAACGGTAGCATTGACAATGTCAGCAGCCTCACGGAGAATGTCACGGCTCTTCTTAACATAGACGAACCCACGAGTGTTCACACGCGCTTTAGAGACAATCTTACGTTCCTTCTTGTTCACAGTGATAGCTACGATAAAGATACCATCTTCAGACAAGACCTTGCGGTCACGAAGGACGATATTACCCACATCACCAATGGCATTACCATCAATCATAACGTCACCAGCTGGAACCGCACCTTCGTGAAGGAAACCTTGATCCTCAGACAAGTGCATGATATCACCGCGTTTAACGATATAAATATTTTCTGGAAGAATACCAACTTCCAAGGCTAACTCTGCATGGGCTTGAAGGTCACGGTACTCACCTTGGATAGGGAAGAGATACTGTGGACGAAGGAGATTAATCATCAATTGAAGTTCACGAGCATTGGCATGTCCAGATACACGAAGGCTCTGCGTAATCATCTTAACAGTTCCACCAGCCTTATAGATAGCGTTGTTGACACGTGCCACTACAGCTTCTTTAGCAATGCTTGGAGTTGTTACGATATAAACCAGATCTCCATCCTTAATTTGAACGTAACGGTGACGACCAACAGCCATCTTTTGGAGACCATCGATTGGTTCACCCATACGACCATTTTCAAGGATAATCAACTCGTGGTCTTCAAACTTGTTCATGTCTTTTGGTTTGACAATAAGTTTTTCATGCTCCACAGTCAATTTTTTGAGACGGATGGCTGTGCGAACAATATTTTCAACGTCAAAACCAGTAAGAACAACGCGACGTCCGTGATCAGCAGCTGAATCGAAGACTTGTTGAATACGTACCAAGTTTGAGGCAACTGCAGCAACAATAACACGTCCTTCTGCATCGGCAATGACTTGGTCAATTTCTTGACCAACTTCTGCTTCCGAAGCTGTTTGTTCAGTACTTGTCGCATTTGCTGAGTCTGACAAGAGGGCCAAAACACCTTCACGTCCAATTTCAGCCAAACGACCTAAATCAGTTTTGTAGTAAGGACGGGCAGCTTGGTCAAACTTGAAGTCACCAGTATAGACAATATTACCTTGGTCAGTGCCAAGAACAATCCCCATTGATTCTGGAATAGAGTGCGTTGTTTTGAAGAATGAAACTTCAGCATCTTCAAATTCAATTTCAGTTTCTGCATCAATAACATGGAAGTTATTGAATTTCTTAACGCCAGCATTTTTTACAAAAAGCTTAGCCAACTCAATAGTAAGTGATGACCCAAAGACTGGTACTTTGACGTCTTGCAAGATATAAGGTAGGGCACCAATGGCATCAGCATGTCCGTGAGTCAAGAAAATCCCTTGGATACGATCTCTATTTTCAATCAAGTAATCTAAGTTAGGAATGACAAAGTCAACACCTAGTTGTTCATTTTCAGGATACTTTAGACCAGCATCCAAGATAAAGATAGAGTCGTTAATCTCAACAATATAGAGGTTCTTAGCATTTTCACGTACTCCACCTAGGGCAATAATTTTAATATCGCTCATGCTTCGTTTTCTCCTTTTTAGTTTGACTCTCTTCTAGAGCCTATTTTTACAGACGGTCCAAGAAGCTGAACGTTCGTGCGAACAGTCTCCTTGTCGATTTACAGGCCACAACAAAAAGTTGCATACTCTTTAAGTATACAACTTTTTAGCTTATTTTACAATTTAGAGTCAGACGAGAGTTACTCAAACATAGCGTAGTAGTCTGTGATATCCAATTGACCTTTTTCTTCCTTGGTGAGGTCTTTGATGATTTGACCATCCTTCATTACAATTAGTCGATTTCCGTATTTAAGGGCATCTTCCATATGGTGAGTAATCATCAAGGCTGTCAAGTGGTCGCCCGTCACAAACTCATCGGTCAACTCCATGAGAGCCACACTTGTCTTAGGATCCAAGGCTGCAGTGTGCTCGTCTAGGAGCAAGAGCTCAGGACGTTTAAGTGTCGCCATCAAAAGACTGAGTGCCTGACGCTGACCACCTGAGAGGAGACCTGCTGGTGTATCTAAGTGTTTTTCTAAACCATTACTGATACGTTCAATCAGACCTTGAAATTCCTCTGTGTAGAGATGAATTTGACGTGATTTAAGACCTCGTTTTTCGCCACGGTATTTGGCAATCAAAAGATTTTCTGCAACCGTCATACGAGGAGCCGTTCCCATTTTAGGATCTTGGAAGACCCGTGAGAGGTACTTGGCACGTTTCTCAGCAGGCAGAGCCGTAACATCCTCACCCATGATAAAAATATGACCACTGGTCAACATAAGGGTCCCTGCAATGACATTGAAGAGGGTTGATTTTCCGGCACCATTTCCACCAAGAATGGTAATAAAATCACCTTCTCTAATGGTAAGATTGACATGGTCCAGGATGGTTTTTTCGGTATCAAAACCATTATTAACCTTAACAGTCGCATCTTTAAGTTCTACAATAGCTGTCATCGTGATAAGGTCACCCCCTTAAAGAATTTTCGGCGTAGGACAGGCGAGATCAAGCAAATGGCCAGAACAATCGCACTAAAGAGTTTGAGGTAGTTCGTGTTAAAGCCAAGAGCGATAACTGCTGTCAAAAGGAACTGATAGAGGATTGAACCAATACAGATGGCTATCAAACGTTCCAACAGAGTCAAGTTAGTCGCATAGAGGACTTCACCAATGATGATGCTGGCAAGTCCGATAACGATAACCCCAATACCTTTAGAAACATCGGCATAACCGTCCTGTTGGCTAATCAAGGCTCCTGAGAGGGCAATGATACCGTTTGAGATAACTAGACCCATCACTTCCATATTGTCTGTGTTGATACCAAAAGATTTGGCCATGTCTCTATTATCACCTGTGGCAATATATGCTTGACCTAGGCGCGTGTTAAGAAAGGCAATCAAGGCAGTGATAACAATGGTTACAGCAATGAGACCAACAATCAAGAGGTTGTAGTCCTTGCTGAAAGGAAGTAAATCTTGAATAGTCTTAATATCAAGAAGTCCTAGGTTGGCCCTTCCCATAATCATAAGCATGACTGAGTTAAGAGAAGTCATGACCAAAATCCCTGCCAAAATAGTAGGAATTTCTCCCTTAGTATAGAGGAGACCAGTCACAAGTCCAGCACCACAGCCGGCCAAAACAGCAACCAAGGTTGCTAAAATTGGGTTCCAACCAAAGTTCATAAGAGTTACTGCTACTGCCCCACCAAGAGGAAAGGAACCTTCTGTTGTCAAATCAGGAAAATCCAAGATACGGAAAGTCATGTAAATCCCAAGACCTAGGATTCCGTATAGAAGCCCCTGATAAATAGATGAAATAATCATAAGTCCTCCTTATTTATCAGCTTTAACAGCGATGTCTGACTGTTTAAGCACATCGTCAGGGATGGTGATGTTGAGGTCTTGAGCAACTTTAAGATTGAGCGTTGGAGTACCATCATCAATAACATCAACTGGGATATCCTTAACTTTCTTACCTTTAAGAACCTTAACAGCACTACGAGCTGTAGCTTTTCCAAGTTCATATTGGCTTTGAGCAACTGAGGCCAAACCGCCCTCTTTCACCATAGTATCGACAGTCGTATAAACTGGAATCTTAGCTTGGTTGGCTGATGAGATTACTGTTGAAAAGGCTGAGGCAATGGTATTATCTTGTGGCGTCCAGATAGCATCTACCTTACCAGTCATGACTGACATGGTTGTATTGATTTCATTGGTTGATGGTACGGCATACTCGACCACATTTAGGCCATCTTTTTCAGCGAATTTCTTAAAGCTCTCAACCTGTGATTTGGAATTATCCTCGCTTGAAGCGTAGAGAATACCAATTGTCTTAGCATTTGGTGTCAATGATTTGACCAATTCCACTGTCTGCTTAATCGGCACTTGGTTAGAGGTACCAGTGACATTGCCTTCTGGATGCTTGAGGTCCTTAACCAATTTGGCCCCAACAGGGTCTGAGATAGCTCCCATAATGACTGGAATGTCCTTGGTAGCTGCCGCTAGTCCTTGTGCTGCTGGCGTTGCAATACCGATAACGACATCATTCTTGTCATTGACCAATTGTTTAGACATGGTTTGAATTTTAGACTGGTCTCCTTCGGCATTTAGGAGGGTGATTTTAACCTTGTCCCCCTTATAACCAGCTTCCTTAAGACCATCCTCAATTCCCTTCTCGATTTGATCCAGGGCATCGTGAGTCACGAACTGGAGGATTCCTACTTTGACGACCTTATTAGCATCTTGGTGCTCTTTTTTGAAAAGATCTGTACCAATAGAACCGAGCGTCAAGATAGCTAAGAAAACCAAAGTCCAAATTAAACGCTTGTTTTTCATATGTGTCTCCTTCTATAAATTCTTCCTTTCTATTGTAAGTCATTTTCAGTCAATTAGCAATATTCTTAATTTATAAAAATTACCTTTCTCAAAGAAAAAGAATCAGAACACGATGTCTGATTCTTTTTCCTATTATTACTGATATTGTGTCAAGTCTAGCTTCATAATATAAAAGTAAAGGTCGCCATATTGTCCTTTGTAGCCAATATCATGTCCGTTTATAGTCACCTTAGTGACTGGCGTTGAATCTGGTAAGGCAATCCAACAAGCTTGCTGTGCTCTGACAAATTCATTGTAATCTTCAAAAGAAGTATGTTTTTCTTGCTTTGCAGTATTTAAATAAGTTACTTCAATCATCGAGGGATCTCCTTTTAATCCTTTAATTAAAGTCTAGATTACGCTTCCTAGAGAGTAAAGTCAATCATGACGACTTAAAAAACTAGCAGGCTAGGCTATACAAATAGACCCCATGGCAAATGCCATGAGGTCTATTTTAATTGGAATCTGGATTCTTAATGTCCTATACGACCGTTAAATCATTTTAACGTTTGCGTCGTTTTCCGCCATAGAGTCCAAATCCAGCTAGAAGACTTGCCAAACCAAAGATTGCAAGGTTTGAATCCTCACTACCAGTTTCTGGAAGTTGAGCTGTCTTATCACTTGGATTGATAAAGTGAGCTTCTTCTTTTGTTTCTGGAAGTACTGGAGCCTTAGGCTCTTCTGTTTGTGGAGCTGGCTGTGGCTCTGGTGTCGGAGTTGTATCCGGCACTGGTGTTGGAGTCACAATTTGTTTGTAGATGTGTTGAGTATTACCATTTTCATCTACAATTGTCTTCACAAATTCATAACCTGGGATTTCTTTCTTAGGTTGTTGGCCATCTTCGGTTGGATAACCAGGGATTGGCGTACCATTTTCATCAACGTATGACGTCGTTACTTTCTCGTAGACATGTTCGATATCACCATTAGGTAATTTCTTAGTTTCTACGAAGCGGTAACCTGGAATTTCAGCTTTTGGCTGTTCACCATCAACTGTAGGATATCCTGGGATTTCCTTACCTTCTTTATCAACAAACTTAGTGATTGGAAGGACAGTTGGTGTGTAGGTTGCTGAAGCCTTAGTTCCGTTAACATCTTCACGAACCACTGTGACTGCTGGGGCAGTTCCTGTAAATTCAGTTTCTGGTGTGAATGTTACAGTACCATCGGCAGCTACTGTGTAAGTTCCGACACCTGCAATAGTCTTAGTTGTTGAGCCATCTTCAAAGGTAGCTGGTACTTGGTTATTCATTGGTACACGGCTATCGCCTTCAGTGAAGCTTGGCTTACCTGTTTGCGTTTGACCTTTATTACCAATTGAAGTAACTGATTCTGCAGTTGGTGTTACTGGTGTTACGGTTGGTGTATAGGTAGCTGTAACGGCTGTACCGTTCTTATCAACACGTTTCACGGTCACACCTGTACCTGTTCCTGTGAATGCTTTTTCTGGGACGAAGGTTACAGTTCCATCTGGAGCAACTGTGTAAGTTCCTTCACCTGGAATAACTTTAGTTGTTGAGCCGTCTTCAAAGGTAGCAGGTACATCATCATCCATTGGGACACTTGGGTTACCAGGCGTAAAGCTTGGTTTACCTGTTTGTGTTTGACCTTGGATATCTGTAGATGTTGCTGGCTCTGAAGTTGGTGTAACTGGAGTTACTGTTGGCGTGTAGGTTGCTGAGGCTTTGGTTCCGTTCTTATCTTCACGAACCACTGTTACAGCTG
>NZ_JALT01000028.1:0-64457 GCF_000525585.1 Streptococcus sp. ACS2 | reverse complement strand
TGCTATCACCTCCTTTCGTCAGTAATAACCACGCTTGCGTGGTAAGCTGAAAACGAAAGAGGGGGAGCTTGGAACATAAACAGTACAAAGATACGGAAAGCGTAAGAGTTTATCAAAACAATAATTACAAACATAAATATATTTATAATTATAATTATAAATTATTGACAACTTAGTGAGGTTTTAGTATAATAACAGTATCAGAATTACTTGTTCCATGTCACCTTATAGGTTCATGGAAGCGTTATGAAATTTTAACGTAACGTAGTAGAACGCAGGATAACTCCTGCGTTTTTTTTATGATGAATTAGATTACGTCATTTTTCTATTAACAGCAGGGAAAACTTAATCGTCTTGCTGTCCCTTTAGGAACCCCCAAGCTCACGAGCTTGGGGGTTATGCTTTCCGTTATTTACTATCTTCATGCTTCAGTAAGTACATGAGGACAAGTATCAGAATTACTTGTTCCATGCTATCACCTCCTTTCGTCAGCAATAACCACGCTTGCGTGGTAAGCTGAAAACGAAGGAGGGGGAGCTTGGAACATAAACAATACAAAGATACGGAAAGCGTAAGAATTTATTAGAACAACTGACAATCAATATATTTATAATTATATTGATGTTGAAATTGTGTTATAATGTCATTATAACTTGATTAGGAGGAAGTTAATATGAGAAATACACAACGAGTTGATAGTTTGCTTGTCCTCACTTCTGATATAGCAAGGATAAATCAAATTGTTGCCCAATCACATGATTGGGAACTTAAGGAATTAGATGAATTCCTGGAAGAGTATGTTGAGGGAGACAAATTAAAGAAAACTAACCCTAAACCCGTCTTTGTTTCGACTAAACAAAGTTTTAGTCTTTTTACGGTTGAGACAAAAACAATTCATGGGAAAAGCGCTTATCTTTTGACATTAGTTTCAGGGTATAGCCCTATGAATTGGGATCCAGAATTTTTTGCTGCTGCTGAAAGAGAAGTTGATTTGAGTGGAAAACCAGTATATATGAGGTTGTACAAAGATCCTGAAGATGGTATTAATTATCCTGTAAGGTAGATAGCAATATTGATTTGAGAACAGTGTAGCGACTACACTGTTTTTTATTGTCAAAAATCAACATCAATATAAATATCATTATAATTATATCGATGTTTATATTGACAAATATAATTATAATGATATAATAGTAATATAGTTAAACAAGGAAAGGAAGCATCAAAATGAAAATCGTTACTTTTGCTGCTATTAAAGGAGGGGTGGGAAAAACCACTCTAGCATATAACCTGGGGGAAGACCTAGCTAAAAAGGGGAAGTCTGTTCTTTTTTTAGACATTGATCATCAATGCAACCTAACACAAACCTACAATATTTTTGAAGCTGAAGGAACGATAGCAAATATCTTCAGACAAAAAGGTGAGGTAACTATCCATCATGTTAAAGATAATATTGACCTTATCCCTGGTTATATCCGCCTAGACAATATTGAAAAAGACCTTGAAACAAAGTCTTATAAAGATATGCTACTTTACATGTGGTTAGAGGATAACTATGAAAGTAAGAATTTAGGACAATACGATTATATTATAATTGATTGTCATCCTGACTTTTCGACAGCAACTAGAAATGCGGTAATTGTTAGTCATGCGGTTATAAGTCCTGTTATTCCTTCTGAACACGGTTATCATGCTAAGTTTAATCTCAAGGAGCGTCTGGAAGAGTTGAAAGCTGAGACTTTTGATTATAAAACAAGAGAAAGTTTTGTGACAGCCAAACTATTCTTTGTCGGCAACATGATTAAACATAACACAAAATCTTCTAAAGAGTTGATAGAAGCACTTGCTGAAGAAGATGATGTTATTGGATTTATTCCACAAAAAGAACTTTTTAACCGTTCAACGATGGATAAGATTTCCCTTCCTGAGATGAAAGAAGATAAGGTGATTTATCAACATAATAAAAAATTCTTTGATGATCTTGACGTGACTTTTGAAGAAATTGCTGCTAAACTATAAATATAAACATAGATATAATTATAATTATAATTATAATTATATCTAATAAAGGGATATCTAATGGCATTTGATAAAAACAATAAAAATATTAGTGAAATGTTGAAGGCTACTGAAGAAAAAGAAACAAAACAAGAAGTAGTGAAGGTAGTAGAAGATTTTGAAAGAACAAAGCAGTTCCAATTCACGTTACAGCCCTCTGTACGTGAGAAGATAAATCGTTTAGCAAAAGAGAACGGTTATCGCTCTGCTTCATCATTTCTAAATGACTATTTCAAAAACTTATAAACATAAATACAAATATAATTATAAATATAAACATAATGACCTATTATAAGTAGGTCTTTTTTAATATATTGGAGGAAGAATGACAGCATCATTTAGTGAATTAGAGTTTCATCAAAAATTGAGGGAAAATAATCAGCAATTATTCCTTAAGATGGTAGCTTCTTATGAGAAGACAATAGCAACTAGCATGAGGGCTCAAGGCTTCAAAAGAGTTAACGAAAAAGAACGAACAGTAACCTTTTCATTTGGAACTATGACCTTTTCAAGAAGTCGTTGGAAGAAGGGAAATGTCATTAGGGTTCCTTTAGACGAACAGTTAGGACTTATTCCACGGCAGCGCTTTTCGCAAGAGTTTCTATACTTGGTGACTGTTTTGGCCTCTTTTATGCCTTACCGTAAAGTCGTTGAGGTATTTGATTTATTACAAGATATTGGTATTTCAAAGAATGTCGTTCATAGGGCCGTGTCTGAAGTAGGTAATCTCATCAAGCAAAAAGAAGAGTACGATTCTTGGGCTTTATCAGAAAGTATCGAACGAAAGGAAAAAATCAAGACCGACATAATTTATATTGAAGGTGATGGTTTTTGGGTGAGAAAGTCGGAACGGTCCTCCGTAGAATTAAGCCATTTTGTCGTACACACGGGTTCTGATAGTAGTTGTAGAAAGAAACTGCAAAATAAATTTGAAGTTATTAACTCAAAAGTGAAAAAAGCTAAAGATACACTGCTTGATTATATAACAACTAATTTTGAGCTAGCACCAGGAACAACTATCATCACAAACTCAGATGGGGGAAAAGGCTACACCCCGTCATCATTCCGTGAATTTGTTAAATTTTGTTCCAAGGGTGAGCATATTCACTTTTGGGACCCCTACCATGTTAGTGAGTGTATCAAGAAAAATCTTACTCCTATTTCTTGCGATTTAGCTGATGCTGCAGTCAAGAAAATTAAGAAAAGAGACAGGACAGGCCTAAAGGTAATCTTAGATACAGCAGAGTCGCTATTAGAGACAGATGCTAAGATAGAGTCATTTCAGGCCTTCAAGAAACGTATCATCAATGACTTTAGCTATACGGCATCACCAAAGGATAGAGGTCTAGGGGATTTAACCATTGGTGTGATGGAGTCACAACACAGAAAAATGACATATCGAATGAAAAAACGTGGTATGTATTGGTCAGAAGAAGGTGCTGTTGCTATGGCTCAAATAATTTTGTTGTATTATTCAGGAGATTTACGGGATATATTTTTTGGTAGTTGGAGAAAAGAATACAAAAAAATAAAAAAACTAGATCATTTTGATCTAGTTAGGGGAGAAAATAAAAGTGAGCATTTGATCCCTGGAGCAAGAGTTGCACGTGATGGTTTGACTCCTATGATTAGGAAATTATGATAATAGAAAATTAAAAGAACCCTTGATATTATAGGCTTTTAAGAAACTTTATTTAGCAAAAACACTTGCAATATGCTCTAATTGTGGTATAATAATCTTATAGATAAAACACGAGAAAAAGACGGAAGGTGTTCGCGCACCTGCCGCCTTACCGATTAAACAAAGCGCACCTTTGCTTAATCAGTTTAGAATTATTGTATCATCAAGATAACAGTAAAGTCAAGACTGAAATGAGTGAAAACGCTACACTTTTTCGGTCTTTCTTTTATGTTCTCTTGGTGATTTTAATTTCTCCCAAAACAAGACACATACGAATTTCCAAGAAAACTTGCAAAAAAGCAAAAAATTAGGTATAATATAGACAACTATTTGTCGTCTTACTTGGTTGAAATATTGTCCAATCAAGAGATACAGCAGTTAAATCAACGTTTTTTCGGTCAGATTTAGCTGCTATTTTTGTGCTTATTTTTAGGATTTTCAAGCGTTGTAACTCATATTTAAAGGTTCTAAAAATTCACAAACTAAGTTTTTTGCTTATCCTTAATCAGATAAGTGGATGTTAGTGTTTAATCACTTGTTAATGGGACAAGCAACTGAACAAGGCAGAAGACAAATATTTAAAGTGCACGACTTGCAAAGCAGGTCTCGAATGTAGAAAAGGAGTAGAAGACTTGGCAGGACATGACGTTCAATACGGGAAACATCGTACCCGTCGTAGTTTTTCAAGAATCAAAGAAGTTCTTGATTTACCAAACTTGATTGAAATCCAAACGGATTCATTCAAAGAATTCTTGGATACTGGTCTTAAAGAGGTTTTTGAGGATGTACTTCCTATCTCAAACTTCACAGACACTATGGAATTGGAATTCGTTGGTTACGAATTGAAAGAGCCTAAGTATACACTTGAAGAAGCTCGTATCCACGATGCATCATACTCAGCACCTATCTTTGTGACTTTCCGTCTTATTAACAAAGAAACTGGTGAAATCAAAACTCAGGAAGTCTTCTTCGGAGATTTCCCTATTATGACTGAGATGGGTACTTTCATCATCAATGGTGGTGAACGTATTATCGTTTCTCAGTTGGTGCGCTCACCTGGTGTTTACTTTAACGATAAGGTTGATAAAAACGGTAAAGTGGGTTATGGATCAACAGTTATCCCTAACCGTGGGGCATGGCTTGAGCTTGAAACAGATTCAAAAGACATTGCCTACACTCGTATCGACCGTACACGTAAGATTCCATTCACAACGCTTGTGCGTGCGCTTGGATTCTCAGGTGATGACGAAATTGTTGATATCTTTGGTGATAGCGAGTTGGTTCGTAATACCATTGAAAAAGATATCCACAAAAACCCAGCAGATTCACGTACTGATGAAGCGCTTAAAGAAATTTATGAACGTCTTCGTCCAGGTGAACCAAAAACTGCCGACAGCTCACGTAGCTTGCTTGTAGCTCGTTTCTTTGATCCACGTCGTTATGACTTGGCTGCTGTTGGTCGTTACAAAGTCAATAAAAAACTTAACATCAAGACACGTCTTTTGGGACAAATAATTGCTGAAAACTTGGTAGATCCTGAAACAGGTGAAATCCTTGTTGAAGCTGGTACTGAAATGACACGTGATGTGATTGATTCAATCGCAGAATATTTGGATGGTGATTTGAACAAATTTGTATACACACCAAACGATTATGCGGTGGTTACAGAACCTGTTGTTCTTCAAAAATTCAAGGTTGTTGCACCAAATGATCCAGATCGTGTGGTTACAATTGTTGGTAATGCCAACCCAGATGATAAAGTTCGTGCTTTGACAACAGCGGATATCTTGGCTGAAATGAGCTACTTCCTCAACCTTGCTGAAGGTATTGGTAAAGTAGACGATATCGACCACCTTGGTAACCGTCGTATCCGTGCGGTTGGTGAATTGCTTGCTAACCAATTCCGTATTGGTTTAGCTCGTATGGAACGTAACGTACGTGAGCGTATGTCAGTTCAAGATAACGAAGTCTTGACACCACAACAAATCATTAATATTCGCCCTGTAACTGCAGCTGTTAAAGAATTCTTCGGTTCTTCACAGTTGTCACAGTTCATGGACCAACACAACCCATTGTCAGAGTTGTCACACAAACGTCGTTTGTCAGCCTTGGGACCTGGTGGTTTGACACGTGACCGTGCCGGATATGAAGTTCGTGACGTGCACTACACGCACTACGGTCGTATGTGTCCAATTGAAACACCTGAAGGACCTAACATCGGTTTGATCAATAACTTGTCTTCATATGGACACCTTAACAAGTACGGTTTCATTCAAACACCATATCGTAAGGTTGACCGTGCAACTGGTAAAGTAACCAACGAAGTGGTTTGGTTGACTGCTGATGAAGAAGATGAGTACACAGTTGCTCAGGCTAACTCTAAATTGAACGAAGATGGAACATTTGCAGAAGAAATCGTTATGGGTCGTCACCAAGGTAATAACCAAGAGTACCCATCACACCTTGTAGATTTCGTGGATGTTTCTCCTAAACAGGTAGTTGCCGTTGCGACAGCATGTATTCCTTTCTTGGAAAACGATGACTCTAACCGTGCCCTCATGGGTGCCAATATGCAACGTCAGGCTGTGCCTTTGATTGACCCTAAAGCACCTTATGTTGGTACTGGTATGGAATATCAAGCTGCCCATGATTCAGGAGCTGCAGTTATTGCTCAACACGACGGTAAAGTTGTTTACTCTGATGCTGATAAAGTTGAAGTTCGTCGTGAAGATGGTTCTCTTGATGTTTATACTATTCAAAAATTCCGTCGTTCAAACTCAGGTACTGCCTACAACCAACGTACTTTGGTTAAGGTTGGCGATATTGTTGAAAAAGGTGACTTTATCGCTGACGGTCCATCTATGGAAGGTGGAGAAATGGCCCTCGGTCAAAACCCTATCGTCGCTTACATGACATGGGAAGGTTACAACTTCGAGGATGCCGTTATCATGAGTGAGCGTCTTGTGAAAGATGACGTTTATACATCTGTTCACTTGGAAGAATTCGAATCAGAAACACGCGATACAAAGCTTGGGCCTGAAGAAATTACACGTGAATTGCCAAACGTTGGTGAAGAAGCCCTCAAAGACCTTGACGAAATGGGTATTATCCGTATCGGTGCTGAGGTTAAAGAAGGTGACATTCTTGTTGGTAAGGTAACACCTAAGGGTGAAAAAGACCTTTCTGCTGAAGAACGTCTTCTCCACGCTATCTTTGGTGATAAATCTCGTGAAGTACGTGATACATCACTCCGTGTACCTCACGGTGGTGATGGTGTCGTTCGTGATGTTAAAATCTTCACACGTGCAAACGGTGATGAATTGCAATCAGGTGTTAACATGCTTGTTCGTGTTTACATCGCTCAAAAACGTAAGATCAAGGTCGGAGATAAGATGGCCGGTCGTCACGGTAACAAAGGGGTTGTTTCTCGTATTGTTCCTGTTGAAGACATGCCTTATCTTCCAGACGGTACACCAGTTGATATCATGTTGAACCCTCTTGGGGTGCCATCACGTATGAATATCGGTCAGGTTATGGAACTTCACCTTGGTATGGCTGCTCGTAACTTGGGTATCCACATCGCAACACCAGTCTTTGACGGGGCAAGCTCAGAAGACCTCTGGGATACTGTTCGTGAAGCAGGTATGGATAGTGATGCTAAGACAATCCTTTACGATGGACGTACAGGTGAACCATTTGATAACCGTGTGTCAGTTGGTGTCATGTACATGATCAAACTTCACCACATGGTTGATGATAAACTTCATGCTCGTTCAGTAGGTCCTTACTCACTTGTTACCCAACAACCTCTTGGTGGTAAAGCACAATTTGGTGGACAACGTTTCGGTGAGATGGAGGTTTGGGCCCTTGAAGCTTATGGTGCATCAAATATCCTTCAAGAAATCTTGACTTACAAGTCAGATGACGTTAACGGACGTTTGAAAGCCTATGAAGCTATCACTAAAGGTAAACCAATTCCAAAACCAGGTGTACCAGAATCATTCCGAGTACTTGTTAAAGAATTGCAATCACTTGGTCTTGATATGCGTGTCCTTGATGAGGATGACTACGAAGTTGAATTGCGTGATCTTGATGAAGGTGAAGATGACGATGTCATGCACGTCGATGATCTTGAAAAAGCACGTGTACAACAAGCCAAAGAAGCTGCTGAATTAGAAAAAGCTAAAGAAGAAGCTTCAGATAAAACAGAATAAAATAAGCTTTAGAGAGGGAGTTCACTCTCTCTGCTAAGGTAGCTGATAAAGGTGAGAATAGCGCTGCTATTGTCAATAGAACAAAAGAAAGGTAATACTAGTGGTTGACGTAAATCGATTTAAAAGTATGCAAATCACACTAGCTTCACCAACTAAGGTCCGTTCATGGTCTTATGGTGAAGTTAAGAAACCTGAAACAATCAACTACCGTACGCTCAAACCAGAACGCGAAGGTCTCTTCGACGAAGTGATCTTTGGTCCTACTAAAGACTGGGAATGTGCGTGTGGAAAATACAAACGTATCCGTTATAAAGGTATCGTTTGTGACCGCTGTGGTGTTGAAGTAACACGTGCTAAGGTTCGTCGTGAACGTATGGGTCACATCGAGTTGAAAGCACCAGTATCACACATCTGGTACTTCAAGGGAATCCCTTCTCGTATGGGATTGACTTTGGATATGAGTCCTCGTGCGCTTGAAGAAGTTATCTACTTCGCAGCTTACGTGGTTATCGATCCAAAGGAAACACCACTTGAACCAAAATCTCTCTTGACAGAACGTGAATATCGTGAAAAATTGCAAGAGTATGGACATGGTTCATTTGTCGCTAAAATGGGTGCAGAAGCTATCCAAGATCTCTTGAAACAAGTGGATTTGGAAGCTGAAATTGCTGAACTCAAAGAAGAGTTGAAGACAGCAACTGGTCAAAAACGTGTTAAAGCTGTTCGTCGTTTGGACGTTCTTGATGCCTTCTATAAGTCTGGTAACAAACCAGAATGGATGGTTCTTAACATCTTGCCAGTATTGCCACCAGACCTTCGTCCAATGGTTCAATTGGATGGTGGACGTTTTGCGGCATCTGACTTGAACGATCTTTATCGTCGTGTTATCAACCGTAACAACCGTTTGGCTCGTTTGCTTGAATTGAATGCCCCAGGTATCATCGTGCAAAACGAAAAACGTATGTTGCAAGAAGCGGTAGATGCCCTTATCGATAATGGACGTCGTGGTCGTCCAATCACTGGACCAGGTAGTCGTCCACTTAAATCTTTGAGCCACATGCTTAAAGGTAAACAAGGTCGTTTCCGTCAAAACTTGCTTGGTAAACGTGTTGACTTCTCTGGACGTTCCGTTATCGCCGTTGGTCCAACACTTAAAATGTACCAATGTGGTGTGCCACGTTTGATGGCCATCGAACTTTTCAAACCATTTGTGATGCGTGAAATCGTTGCGCGTGAATACGCAGGTAACGTGAAAGCCGCTAAACGTATGGTTGAACGTGGCGATGAACGTATTTGGGATATTCTTGAAGATGTTATCAAGGAACACCCAGTACTTCTTAACCGCGCACCTACTCTCCACCGTTTGGGTATCCAGGCCTTTGAACCAGTCTTGATTGATGGTAAGGCCCTTCGTCTTCACCCATTGGTATGTGAGGCCTACAATGCCGACTTTGACGGTGACCAAATGGCCATCCACGTTCCATTGTCTGAAGAAGCTCAAGCTGAAGCACGTTTGCTCCTTCTTGCGGCTGAACACATCCTTAACCCTAAAGACGGTAAACCGGTCGTAACGCCATCTCAGGATATGGTTCTTGGTAACTACTACTTGACTATGGAAGAAGAAGGCCGTGAGGGTGAAGGTATGGTCTTCAAGGATATTGATGAGGCAGTTATGGCTTATCGTAATGGTTATGTTCACTTGCATAGCCGTGTAGGTATTGCAGTAGACAGCATGCCTGATAAACCTTGGAAAGAAAACCAACTTCACAAGATTTTGGTTACAACTGTTGGTAAGATTCTCTTTAACTCAATCATCCCAGCAGAAATTCCATATCTTCAAGAAACAACAAATGAGAACTTGACAGATAGTACACCAGATAAGTACTTCCTTGAACCAGGTCAAGATATCCAAACAGTAATTGATAGTTTGGAAATTAATGCACCGTTCAAGAAGAAAAATCTTGGTAACATCATCGCTGAAACCTTCAAACGTCTTCGTACGACTGAAACATCAGCCTTCCTTGACCGTTTGAAAGACCTTGGTTACTACCACTCAACACTTGCTGGTTTGACAGTTGGTATCGCCGATATCCCAGTTATCGATAATAAACAAGAAATTATCGATGCTGCTCACCACCGTGTTGAAGAAATTAACAAGGCCTTCCGTCGTGGTTTGATGACAGATGATGACCGTTATGTTGCTGTTACAACAACATGGCGTGAAGCGAAAGAAGCCCTTGAAAAACGTCTGATTGAAACACAAGATCCTAAGAACCCAATCGTTATGATGATGGACTCAGGAGCTCGTGGTAACATCTCTAACTTCTCTCAACTTGCCGGTATGCGTGGTTTGATGGCCGCTCCTAACGGACGTATCATGGAATTGCCTATCCTTTCAAACTTCCGTGAAGGTTTGAGCGTTTTGGAAATGTTCTTCTCTACTCACGGTGCGCGTAAAGGTATGACCGATACGGCCCTTAAGACAGCCGATTCAGGTTACCTTACTCGTCGTTTGGTTGACGTTGCCCAAGATGTTATCATCCGTGAAGACGACTGTGGAACAGACCGAGGTCTTCTTATCCGTGCGATTACTGATGGTAAAGAAGTTACGGAAACACTTGAAGAACGTCTTCAAGGTCGTTACACTAAGAAATCAGTTAAGAATCCTACAACAGGTGAAGTAATCGTAGGTCCAGATACTTTGATTACTGAAGACATGGCTGCTGCTATTGTCAATGCTGGTGTTGAAGAAGTAACTATCCGTTCAGTTTTTACATGTAACACACGTCACGGTGTCTGCCGTCACTGTTACGGTATCAACTTGGCAACAGGTGATGCGGTTGAAGTTGGTGAAGCAGTTGGTACTATCGCCGCTCAATCTATCGGGGAACCTGGTACACAGCTTACTATGCGTACCTTCCACACCGGTGGGGTAGCCTCAAACACCGATATCACACAGGGTCTTCCACGTATCCAGGAAATCTTTGAAGCACGTAACCCTAAAGGGGAAGCGGTTATCACTGAAGTTAAAGGTACTGTTATTGAAATCGAAGAAGATGCCGCAACACGTACTAAGAAAGTCTTCGTTCAAGGTAAGACTGGAATGGGTGAATACGTTGTTCCATTTACAGCTCGTATGAAAGTTGAAGTGGGTGACGAAGTACACCGTGGTGCAGCCTTGACAGAAGGGTCAATCCAACCTAAACGTCTCCTTGAAGTGCGTGATACCTTGTCAGTTGAAACTTATCTTCTTGCAGAAGTACAAAAAGTTTACCGTAGCCAAGGGGTAGAAATCGGTGACAAACACGTCGAAGTAATGGTTCGTCAAATGCTTCGTAAAGTACGTGTTATGGATCCAGGTGATACAGATCTCCTTCCAGGTACACTTATGGACATTTCTGACTTCACAGATGCTAACAAGGATATTGTTATCTCTGGTGGTGTTCCTGCAACATCTCGTCCAGTTCTTCTTGGTATTACGAAAGCCTCACTTGAAACAAATTCATTCTTGTCAGCGGCTTCCTTCCAAGAAACAACACGTGTGCTTACAGATGCAGCTATCCGTGGTAAGAAAGACCATCTCCTTGGACTTAAAGAAAATGTTATCATTGGTAAGACTATTCCTGCTGGTACAGGTATGGCTCGTTACCGTAACATTGAACCACTTTCAGTTAACGAAGTTGAAGTTATTGAAAATATTGCTGTTGATGAAGCAATTGTGGAATCATCTGAAGACTAAAACGAAATCAAAAGAACTCACAATTCATTGTGAGTTCTTTTCGTATTTATATGACTAGAATTTCTTCAATTTTTGATAAATATAAAATATAAGACCATTTTTTTTATCTTTTCCAGAAAATTTTGTATAATAGGAACACCAAAGATGAAGTGAGAAAGAAAAATGTACCAAGTAGTTGAAATGAAAGGGGATTTGGAACCGTGGTGGTTCTTAGAAGGCTGGCAAGAAGATATCATCAGTACTAAGGAATTTGAAAATTTTTATGATGCCCTCAAATACTATAAAAAACTTTGGTTTGCTATGGAAGAAACCTTGCCAAGTTATATCAGCCGTAGTAGTGTCATGACTGCTTTTTGGGACCAAGAGGATAAACACTGGTGTGAGGAGTGTGACGAATATCTGCAGGTCTATCAATCGATTGCTCTTTTGGATGATTGGCAGGAAATTCCTGAGGAAAAATACCGTCCGGGATATGAAAAGCGAAATGACCTTCCAAATCATGCCCACTGTAAAATTAAACGTTAAACAATGCAGAAGCTCGAATTTTTTCGGGCTTCTTTTCATTTTCTTAAACTTTTTACGAATAGGTCTATGAGGAGGTCCTTATGGTAACAGAATTTGCTAAGGAAATGATCAAAAATGCTGATAGTTGTGGGGCTCAAGACATCTATGTCATTCCACGTCAGGATAATTACGAGCTCTATATGCGAGTTGGCCAGGAGAGGAGATTAATTGATGTATATCGGCCTGATTTCATGGCTAGTCTTATTGGTCACTTTAAATTTGTGGCGGGAATGATGGTGGGTGAGAAGCGTAGGAGTCAACTAGGTTCCTGTGACTATGATTGTGGTGATGGTCAAAGGGTTTCTCTGCGTTTATCAACCGTTGGGGATTATCGCGGCTTAGAAAGTTTAGTTATTCGTGTTCTACATTCCGAACGTCGAGAATTGGTGTATTGGAATCAAGGAATCCAGCCGATTATGGATGCTTTGGATTATCGTGGCTTGTATCTCTTTGCAGGTCCCGTAGGTTCTGGAAAGACTACGCTTATGCATGAATTGGTTCAGGAGCGTTTTAAGGGACAGCAGGTGATTTCGATTGAAGATCCTGTGGAAATTAAACAGGATAATGTCTTGCAACTCCAGGTAAATCAGGCAATTGACATGACGTATGATAATTTGATTAAGCTATCACTACGTCACCGCCCGGATGTTTTGATTATTGGAGAAATTCGAGATAAGGAGACTGCTCGAGCGGTTATTAGAGCTAGTCTGACAGGAGTGACTGTTCTTTCAACTATTCACGCAAAGAGTGTGGCAGGTGTTTATGAGCGTCTTCTGGACCTTGGTGTAGATAAGTCTGAGTTGGATAATGCTCTTCAAGGGATTGCCTATATGCGTTTGATTAAGGGAGGAGGTGTGATTGATTTTGCCAGTGAAAATTTCCAAAGCCATTCGTCAACCAGCTGGAACCAACAGTTGGAAGGCTTGGTTCAACAAGGATATCTCACTGAAGGGGATGTCCAAGGGGAAAAAATTAAAGATTAATCAGCAAGTCAAGGTTATCCAGCTTTTCAAACAACTTCTAAAGGCAGGGTTTACTTTAACTGAAATCGTAGCCTTTTTGGAGCGAAGTCACTTGTTGAAAGAATCGTCATTATCTCTTATGAAAGCAAGCTTAATGCGAGGCGACAGGCTAGACCAGATGTTTGCGTCAGTGGGTTTTTCGGACAATATTGTTACTCAGATTGCCCTTGCTGATAAGCACGGTAATCTTCTAGGGAGTTTAACCAAGATTGAAACCTACATGCTTCGCATGACCAAGGTTCGCAAGAAACTCATGGAGGTAGCGACCTACCCTATCCTACTCCTGGGTTTCCTGATTCTGATTATGTTAGGACTTAAAAATTATCTTTTACCTCAACTGTTAGAGGGTGATGGTAAGGATAATTGGGCTGTACAGTTGGTTCAAATCTTTCCCCAGCTCTTCTTTGTGAGTTTGTGTGGACTTCTTGTATTAAGCTTAATTCTTTATCTATGGGTCAAACACCAGCCAGCCCTTGTCTTTTACCGACGAATGGCAAAAATCCCTTTTATAGGGCAAACTGTCAGGCTATATACGACTGCCTATTATGCTAGGGAATGGGGAAATCTCTTAGGACAAGGCATTGACCTGTTAGATTTGGTTTCTCTTATGCAAGAGCAAAAGTCCAAGCTCTTTCGTGAGCTGGGGGCTGATTTAGAAGAGGCCTTGATGCTAGGACAGAGTTTTCCTGACCGTATTGCTACTCACCCTTTTTTCACTAAGGAACTATCCTTGATTATTGCTTATGGAGAGGCTAATGCTAGGTTGGGCTATGAGTTAGAAGTCTATGCTGAAGAGGTTTGGCAGGCTTTCTTTAACCGTCTTAATAAGGCAACAACCTTTGTGCAACCCCTCATTTTTATTATTGTTGCTGTCGTGATTGTAATGATCTATGCAGCCATGCTATTACCAATGTATCAAAATATGGAAGGAATGATGTCATGAAAATGATGTTAAAAAAATTGAATGCCGTTAAACTACGAGCTTTTACGCTAATTGAAATGCTAGTCGTGCTTCTCATTATCAGTATTCTCCTCTTGCTTTTTGTTCCTAACTTGAGTAAGCAGAAGGATTCTGTTAAAGAGACTGGAAATGCGGCTGTGGTCAAGGTCGTGGATTCTCAAGCAGAACTTTATGAAATGAAGAATAACAAGACAGCTAGCTTAGCAGCTCTTGTTTCAGAAGGTCAAATAACGCAAAAACAGGCAGATTCATACAATGATTACTATGCGAAACATGGTGGCGAAAGCCGCTCAGTGGCCAATTAGAGCCTTCACCTTGTTGGAGAGTCTGGTGACATTAGCAGTGGTTGCCTTTCTCACTCTGAGTTTGTCAGGCTCAGTGACAGGTATTTTTCAACAGGTTGAAACTAACCTTTTTTATCTGCGCTTTGAGTACCTATACCGAGATAGTCAGCGCTTGGCAGCGGCGGAAGGGGCCAATGTTGAATTGCAGTTGACCAAGGATAAAATCAGTAACGGAAAATCCAGTCTGGTGATTCCTAAAAGTATTCATCTTGATAAGGGGCAGACGCTAATGTTTGATGCCAAAGGAGGCAACTCGAGCCTCACGAAAATTCGTTTTTCAAGTGATAAGGAGGTGGTGACCTATCAGCTTAACATGGGTAGCGGTAAATATAAAAAGACGGTCTCTTAGAGGCTATATTCTTATCGAAAGCCTGGTAGCAATGGCTGTCTTAGTGCTTGTCAGTGGTCTTATATTAGATCAAATCAATACCAATCGTAGGTTAATGGCTAGGAATCTCCACCAACAGGAGGTTTTGAGTGTGGCAACCATGGCAGTTCAGACCAAACAGGATCAGTTGACCTTAAATGGTATCACAGTGACAGTAAAACGTAGCAAGCAAGGTATCGCGGTTTATGAATCAGGAAAGGAGATTATTCATGTCTCTAAATAGTAAGGTCCGCGCCTTTACCCTCTTGGAATGTCTAGTAGCCTTGTTGGTGATTGCTGGTTCAATTCAAGTTTATCAAGGTCTGACCACAGTATTGGTGAGCAATGTTAAGCAGGTCAAGCAACAAGAAAACCAAGACTGGCTTCTATTTGTTCAACAAATGGAGGCAGAGTTAGAAGGTTGTCAGTTTGTAAAGGTAGAAGGGAACAAACTCTATGTTAAGCAGGATAATCAAGACCTGGCTTTTGGCCTTTCAAGTGCTACTGATTTTCGAAAAACAAATGCTGACGGTCGAGGCTACCAACCAATGCTTTTCAATGTAAAATCTAGTACGATTAGTCAAAATAACCAGATAGTCACTATCCAAGTGACTCTTAAAAATGGGCTACAAAGGAGTTTTGTTTATGCTTTTGAAAAAACAGGTTAGGGGAGGCGTTCTCCTCTACGCTCTTTTTATGGCTGGCATTTTCACACTTCTTCTTCATGTTTATCTGGAGCGGGTGGTTGCTAGCTCTAGACAAAACCAAGCGCAAATGACTTCCAGTCAAAGTCATCTCATGGCAGAAATGACCATGGACTTGGTGGACAAGGAAGCTGGTGCTTTTAGTTTTTCTCAGGGAACTACGACTTATGAGGTTAAGGACAAACAAGTGATTGTTAGAGTTGCCAGTAAAGGCCAAATCAAGACCTATCGTTATATGAAGAAACAGGAGCAGAAATAGAAATTCTCTTCCCTTTTTGATATGATAGAAGGACGGAGGAAATCATGAATTTTGAAGCAATTGAGACAGCTTTTGAGCTATTGTTAGAAAATGTCCAAACCATTGAAAATGATCTTGGAACCCATGCTTACGATGCACTTATTGAGCAAAATTCCTATTATTTGGGGGCTGAGGTAGCTAATGAAGTCATCATCAAAAACAACGAGAAATTACGAGCTCTTGATCTAAGTAAAGAGGAGTGGCGTCGTGCTTTTCAGTTCTTGTTTATCAAACTAGTGCAATTGGAAGCTTTACAAGCCAATCACCAATTTACACCAGATGCTATTGGATTTATCATTCTTTACCTACTCGAAGGTTTGACCAAGGACGACCAATTAGATATTTTAGAGATTGGTTCAGGGACAGGAAACTTAGCTGAAACCCTTCTAAATAATAGTCAGAAAACCCTTAATTATATGGGAATGGAAGTTGACGATCTCCTTATCGATTTGTCAGCTAGTATTGCTGATGTGGTGAATTCAAGTGCAGTTTACATCCAAGAAGATGCTGTTCGACCACACATTCTCAAAGAGAGTGATGTTATTATCAGTGACCTACCTGTTGGGTATTACCCAAATGATGAGATTGCGAGTCGTTTCAAGGTTGCAGCAACTGGTGAACACACCTATGCCCATCACCTTCTCATGGAGCAATCACTCAAGTACCTGAAGAAGGATGGTATTGCTATTCTTTTGGCACCAACTAATCTTTTGACAAGCCCACAAAGTGACTTGCTTAAGAAATGGCTATCAGGATATGCTGATATTATTGCCGTTATCACTCTTCCAGAAGCAGCTTTTGGCAATAAACATAACATGAAGTCTATCTTCGTGCTTAAAAAACAAACTGAAAATGCTCCAGAGACCTTCGTTTATCCACTTAGCGATTTGCAAAACCCAGAGATTCTCAAGGATTTCACAGATAATTTCCAAAAATGGAAATCAGATAATTCCATTTTCTAGCAAAACATGTTAGAATAGGACTATATTATTGAAAGCGTTTTACAAAGAGGTGGCTTATGACAAAAACAATAGCAATTAATGCAGGAAGCTCAAGCTTGAAATGGCAACTATATGAGATGCCAGATGAAGTTGTTCTTGCTAAGGGTTTGATTGAACGTATCGGCTTGAAAGATTCTGTTTCAACAGTAAAATTTGATGACCGTTCAGAATCGCAAACCCTAGATATTGCTGACCATGTTCAGGCAGTAAAAATCTTGCTTGATGATTTGATTCGTTTTGATATTATCAAGAGTTATGATGAAATTACAGGTGTTGGTCACCGTGTAGTTGCTGGTGGAGAATATTTCAAAGAATCAAGCTTGGTGGATGAAGATGCCTTGGCTAAGATTGAAGAATTGTCAGCCTTAGCACCTTTGCACAATCCAGGTGCAGCTTCAGGGATTCGGGCCTTTAAGGAGCTCCTCCCAGATATTACCAGTGTTGCTGTTTTTGATACAGCCTTCCATACGTCTATGCCGGAAGTGGCCTACCGTTATCCAGTGCCTAATCGCTACTATACAGACTACCAAGTCCGTAAGTATGGAGCACACGGAACTAGCCACCAATATGTTTCTCAAGAAGCAGCTAAGTTGTTAGGTAAGCCAATTGAAGAAACTAAGATTATCACAGCCCATGTGGGAAATGGTGTTTCAATTACTGCCGTTGATGGTGGTAAATCAGTAGACACGTCAATGGGGTTGACACCACTTGGTGGCGTTATGATGGGAACACGTACTGGGGATCTTGACCCTGCGATTATTCCATTTGTTATCGACCGTGAGCCTGAAATGGCAGATGCTGAGCGTATCCGTCACGTCTTTAATAAGGAATCAGGTCTTCTTGGTATTTCTGAAAAATCAAGTGATATGCGTGATATCATTGCTGGTAAGAATGCTGGCGATGAAAAATGTGTGTTAGCCTATAATCTTTATGTGGATCGTTTGCGTAAATACATTGCTCAATATTTCGGTGTGTTGAACGGAGCGGATGCTATCGTCTTTACAGCAGGTATTGGTGAAAACTCTGCAGAAGTTCGTGCTTCAGTCTTGGATGGTCTCACTTGGTTTGGTATTGAAGTGGATCCTGAAAAGAATGTCTTTGGACATGTAGGCGACATTACAACAGCAGAGTCAGCTGTTAAAGTATTTGTTATCCCAACAGATGAAGAGTTGGTGATTGCACGTGATGTTGAGCGCCTTAAAACTAAATAAGTTATCAAAAATTTGATAAGACCAGAAAAGTTGGCTGAGTGATTGGCCAGCTTTTTTGAATGCTCTGACAGAATCATTCGCCTATGTTTATAAATGTGTAATTCAATAAGTAAAGAAAACTTTATAAAAAATGTAAAAGAGACTTTACAAAAAATGTAAAGCAAACTATACTATATATGTAAAGTAAACTTAATAAAGAAAAGTAAGGAGTTTAACTATTTGAGAATAAACGATAAAGTTGAGGTACCACATGGAAACAAAAATTCAGGAACTTCGTAAGGCTAATAAGATTAGTCAGGCAGAGTTAGCAGATGAGATGGGAGTCACGAGGCAGACCATCATTTCACTCGAAAAAGGTCGCTATAATGCGTCGTTGGAACTAGCTTTTAAAATTGCTAGGTATTTTGGAAAGACTATTGAAGAAGTCTTTATTTTTGAGGAAGATTAAGGAGAAAAGATATGTTTAAACAAGTAATGAAGAAAATTGGTGTTATTGTTTTAGCGCTCACTCTACTAATCTTAGATCTAACACTATTAGGTGCTTTCCCGCTACTTACTCAGGATGGTAAGTTTTCACTTGTGGAGCAAATAGGTTACGGTGTTTGGGCATTAGGGAGTTTGGCTATTTTTATCGTGATTGCTTATAGATTTAAACTCTTATCGCTTAAAGAGATTAATTGGAGACGTCTCGTTGCGATTGCTTCTCTTAATCTCGTCATCTTTTTCCTAGGTGATCTTCTAGGGTATTTTGTTGGTCAGTTAACACACAATGCGACTATGGAAAATCAAGATGCTTTAAATAAGATATTTATTCAAGTACCATTCTATCTTCACCTAGTAGTCGTCGGTTTTATTATTCCGATTATGGAAGAAATCATTTTTAGGGGACTCTTAGCCAAGGTGCTCTTTGGAAAATACTTTAAGACGGGTCTTGTTATTTCCAGTCTTCTCTTTATGGCTGGTCACTCAGCATTTACGCTTCAGACAATTGTCATCTATGGTGTTATGTCAGCTGGTCTTGCGATAACATATTATAAGACTAAGCGTATCGAGTACAGTATGGGTGTTCATATCTTAAACAATAGCATAAGTGTACTACTCAGTCTTTTCGTTTAAGGTGAATGATTAAAGTTATCATTGAAAAAATGTATATTGCTCTTTTAAAGGATAATGAAGGGAAAATTAGGATATGTTAATAAAAATGTTATTAGGAAAGAGAAAAACAGAGGATGAGTTTAAGAAATACATTACACGAGTAGCATGTTCTCTTTTTTGCTTGGGTGTTTTGGGATTGTTTGTTGTTCGCTCTAACAGTCTTAGTGATTATGCTCTAGGCTTAGTTTTGGGACTTACCCTTGGGGTTTATGCCTTGTCAATCTATTATTTTGCGACACTTACCCATCCTAAACGTCTTCATCGGATGTATATTGCTGCCTACGATGAGCGAAATAAACAGATTTTAATGGCGTCAGCAGTCGCAACTCTGGTTTTAGAGTTTTTGCTTATCTTTGCTTTGATTGCCCTATATGCCTTTGTCAATATTCAGTTGCCATATGTTACAGTCTTATCTATCTTGCTCTATGGCTTAGTATTGGGATTTGCCCTTATTCGTCTCATTCTATCTAAAATAGGATGAGAGCCCATATTATCTTGAAAAATTCACCTCTCTTTCTCTTATTGTCTTGTTAATTGAGTTATATTGTATTGTAATAGAGATACAAATAAATGATGAAAAGAGGTGGCTTCTCATGAACAAAGGGTCAATTCTCAAACGCTTTCTCTATTTGTTACTAGCTTTCCTAATACTAATTATTGATCAAGTTCCAACCATCTATTTAGGTGTCAAAGATACCAGGTTAGTCTGTCTCTTAATTTTTGTCTTGCTTCTCATGAGCGCAGGAGCTCTTTTCTTAGGAAAACGTCTTGGGCTTTTCGAAGGCTTTAAGGCACTTTCTTCCCTGAAGGCCTGGGGGATGATTGGCTTGACCTACCTAGGTATTTATATCGTTACTAGGATTGGTTCTATGGTCATGATGATGGAAGGTGTTAGTAATAGCACCAATCAGGCAGCCATAGAAAATGCCCATATGAATCCCTTCCTTCTCATAACGTTTACGGTAATTATGGCACCGATTGTGGAAGAGCTGGTTTTTCGAGGGCTCCTCATGGGACGTGTCTTTAACCCCGATTCTATTGTTGGCTTGATTGTTAGTAGTTTACTTTTTGGTCTTGTTCATCGGCCTAATAGTATTGGTGTTTGGATTGTATATGCAGGTATGGGATTTGCCCTTGGGACAGTATATCGTAAGTGTCAAAAGTTAGAGTACTGTATCATGGCCCATATCATTAACAATACTATTGCAGTTTCAGTGATGTTACTCTTGCAATTTTTAGCGCCATATATCAAATAAAGCTCGGAAGATTCCGAGCTTTTTTCTTATAGTTTTTTAGCTTTAGCAATGGTTGTATCAATACTTGAAACCACACTATGGGTGAGGCCTGTACGCTCAAGGTCCATGAGACCAGCGATAGTGGTCCCACCAGGGCTACAGACCTTGTCAATAAGATCATGTGGGCTGTAGCTACCAAGACTGAGATTTTCAGCGGTAGCTAGAACCGTCTGTGTGGCAATGGTCAGAGCGACCTGCTTACTCAGGCCATTTTTGACACCAGCCTTAGCTAGAGCCTCGATAAAGAGGGCGATGTAGGCAGGGCTAGAACCTGCTAAGGCAGTAAAGGTATCAAAGTCCTTCTCAGCCAATTCAACAGTGGTTCCAAAACTGTCTGTGATTTCCTTGGCAACTGCCAAAAGGTCCTCGGATACATTATCATTAGTGCAAAGACCAGTAGTGCTTTTGAGAATTTGAGCATTAAGGTTCGGCATGATACGAATAAGAGGAAGGTCTGGACTAGTGAGGGAAGCGAGGCGTTCCAAGGTCACTCCAGCAGCCATACTTATGATAGGTTGATGAAAATTGAGACCGGCTAGTACCTTATCAAACATTTGAGGTTTGATGCCAAGAATGACTAAGTCAGCATTATCCAACAATTCCTGATGGGAAGCAGCAGCTTCAACCTCTAGTTCCTCTGCAATTTGGCGTGAACGAGCCAAGGAAGACCCTGAAATAATGATACGATGTGAGCTTGTATTTAGGCCGTTGATAATGGCTGTCGCCATCTTTCCAACGCCAATAAAACCAATAATCATGGGTTACTCCTTGTCTTAGTAGTTTTTAATCAAATCCACTGTTGAACGATCCAACTTCTTAACAATCGCTTGTAAGAAGGCTTGTGCCTCTAGGAAGTCATCCATCGAATAAAGGGTTTGGTGCGAGTGAATGTAACGGGCACAAACACCGATAGTTGTTGATGGGACACCAGCATTCTGCAAGTGAGCGGCACCAGCATCTGTTCCGCCCGCAGCACAGTAGTATTGGTATTTGATACCAGCTTCTTCAGCTGTAGTCAAAAGGAAATCTTTCATATTTGGCAACATGATGTGACCTGGGTCGAAGAAACGAATAAGGGTACCATCACCTACCTTACCTTGATTACCATAGATATCACCTGCAGGAGAACAGTCCACTGCAAAGAAAACCTCAGGATCAAATTTAGTGGTAGAAACATGGGCACCACGTAAACCAACCTCTTCTTGAACGTTGGCACCAGCAATTAGAGTATTATTGAGTTCTTGATCTTTAACGTTTTCCAAGAGTTCACGAATCATGAGAACACCATAACGGTTGTCCCAAGCTTTAGAAATCACATTTTTTTGATTGGCTGTGAGGATTGTTTCTGATTCAGGAATGATGACATCACCAGGGAAAACACCGTAGGCATTGGCCTCTTCTTGGTTGGCAAAACCAGCATCAAAGACGATATCAGAAACACTAGGAAGACTTGAAGCCCCGCCACTAGCACGTAAGAAATGAGGTGGCACCGAACCTGAGATAACAGGATAAACACGACCATCACGGGTGTGTAGGGTAAAGCGTTGTGAGCTGACAACCAGTGGGTTCCAACCACCAAGTTCGACGACACGGAAAGTCCCGTCTGCCTTGATTTCCTTAATCATAAACCCAACTTCGTCCATGTGGGCAGCCACGAGCACCTTAGGGGCATTTTCCGCCTGGCTATGTTTGATACCGAAAATACCACCGAGACCATCTGTTTGAACCTCATCTACGAGTGGTGTAATATTTTGGCGAAGGTAGTCGCGTACTGGCGCTTCAAATCCTGAAGTGGCACTGAGTTCAGTTACTTCTTTAATCTTGTCAAATAGGGTAGTCATAAAATCCTCCTTGAGTAGTACTTGTTACTATTTTAGCACGATTCTTAAGAGATAGGTAGCCTCTCCCCATTCGTCTAAAAATATGGTAAAATGTTTCATATGAAACGTAAAACATTGGCCTTGTTTGCTGGAGGCGTAGGAGCTTTAGGTCTCTTGGCAATGGCAGAGAAGTATAGACAGTCACGTGCAGAAATGAAGCAGGCTGCATTAATCC
This sequence comes from Streptococcus sp. ACS2, assembly GCF_000525585.1. Taxonomy (NCBI): domain Bacteria; kingdom Bacillati; phylum Bacillota; class Bacilli; order Lactobacillales; family Streptococcaceae; genus Streptococcus; species Streptococcus sp. ACS2. The sequence continues at coordinate 41,788 of NZ_JALT01000028.1, read as the reverse complement.
AAGATATTAGACAAGAATTATCACACCTGGGGACTATCGCAGTCCTCTATACGAATCCCACTGATAAGGAAAATCCAGGGCTTACAGGAGGTATCGTCTTAGAGGATGGACGTGCCTATAGCTTTGTTTATGCAGAGGATATCTTGACCTATGAGGAGGAGCAGGCATGATTATTCCTAAGAATCTTGAAGAACTGGCAAGCTATGTTGAAAGTGATCAAAAGGTGGTTTTCTTTTTCACTGCCGATTGGTGTCCAGACTGCCAGTTCATTTATCCCGTTATGCCTGACATCGAAGCCCTCCATCCAGATATGACCTTTGTGCGTGTTAATCGTGATGATTATATGGCTTTGGCACAAACTTGGAATATTTTTGGTATCCCAAGTTTTGTTGTGACTAAGAAAGGTCAGGAATTGGGGCGATTGGTCAATAAAGCTCGTAAAACCAAAGAAGAAATCAATGCCTTTTTGTCGGAGATTTAAAAGATGAAAATCAATCACTTTCCTAATATCTCTCTTGATATTTCAGAAACCAAAGAAAAGTATCTGACAGAAAAAAATGAGAGGATCATCGAAGAATTATGCCAAGTTTTAGTAGAGCATTCCAAAATTGAAAGTGATATCTTCCTAAAACACCAAGAAATAAACACCTACAAAAAGGAAAATAATCTTCCTACACATCAAACTATTCCTGGAGAAATGGAGTTATTTGATGAATTTAAAGTGAAGTTGACTCCTTTAGCTCAAAAACACTTGACTGATAACTGTTATAAAAGAGGTTTTTCAGCTTCTTTTGGTTCTCCAGGTACCTATGATTTTGTGTTAGAGTCCTGTCGAGTTAAGTTTATTATGAAGAGTAAGGCTAAGATGTTTCTCGAATTTTCCTATGGGAATGATTTTTGGTACCATAAACAATTTATCGTAAAATTAACAGAGAGTGACTGGAAAATTGACAAGATTAGTTATCGCTATGGTAGTAATGACGATTCTTGGCATGTCAGTCGATTTTAAAATCTATAAAAGAACTATTGAAGGAGAACCCATGATTTTTGCATACAATAAGGAACAAGTTGGCGACGTTTTGTTGGTTATCTTGGAAGATACTAAAGACATCAAACGTAGCGTAGAACGTAAAGGTAAGGTGGCGCGTGTCACAGCTGATGAAACAGGCAAGACTCTTGCTTGGAATATTTTTGAAGCATCAAGCCTCATTGATATCGAAGGTAACGGTCAAGTTTTCTTGTCAGACCAAGATGTAGCTGTTTTGAACGAGGAATTGGCTAAAGAGGGCTTTGAAGAGCGTTTGGAAAACACACAAGGACCAGTCTTTGTGGTTGGACAAATTGATGAAATGGTTGCACATCCAGACAGTGACCACCTTAACATCTGCCAAGTGAACATTGGTGATAAGAAGGTCCAAATCGTTGCAGGAGCACCAAACGCAGCGCTTGGGCTTAAAACTATCGTAGCCCTTCCTGGTGCTATGATGCCTAGCGGTGCCCTTATCTTCCCAGGAAAACTTCGTGGTGAAGATAGTTATGGTATGATGTGTGCCCCACGTGAGTTGGCACTTCCAAATGCTCCACAAAAACGTGGTATTATTGAACTTGATGATTCAGCAGTAGTTGGTGAGGCTTTTGATCCAGCCAAACACTGGAAAGGGTAAATAAGACAAGAAACGGTAAATAAGCCGTTTTTTTGTTTGTCATAAAGAAAGTTTATAGCTAATCATAAAAAAGAAAGATTATGCAAGTTACAAAATTTTTTTTAAAATGTAATCAACATTTACTTTAGGAGGTACTTATGCTTACGACTGTTCTTTCTGGTGGGCTCATTGGTCTGATATTTGGATTCATTTTGCAACGAACTCGATTCTGCTTGACTGGTGGTTTCCGAGACATGTACATTGCACGTAATAATACATTATTTTACGCTTTTCTTATTGCAATCACAGTAGAAAGTATAGGAGTACTTTCCCTGATTAAATTAGGTATTATTGGAAACCCTTATGAAGAATTTTCCGTGTTAGGAGCAATTGTGGGCTCCTATCTATTTGGTATTGGAATTGTTCTTGCTGGGGGATGTGCCACAGGAACGTGGTATCGTGCCGGTGAAGGTCTCCTAGGTAGTTGGGTTGCACTATTCTTTTATATGACAAGTGCAGCAGCTATGAAATCAGGATTTCTTGTTCCTTTGAATCAATTAATAGCCAAGCGATGGGTAATTAATGATGATTTAGCTGGTCAATTAGGAATTCCGGTTTGGTATTTTCTTGTTTTCTTAGTAGCTATAACAAGTTTTGTTGTCATTCGAGAGTTACGTAAGCCCAGACGTCAGATTGCTACGCTTCCATCAAAATATAAGGGAGTGAGACACTATCTTTTTGAGAAAACTTACCATAAATATTTTGCAGGACTTCTAATAGGTCTTGTTGCTTTTATTGCTTGGCCTGCTAGTCAGTTGACGGGTCGTGTTGGAGGGTTAGGGATTACAACTCCATCAGCACATCTAATTAGTTATATTATTACAGGTGATAGTAAACAGCTTGGTTGGGGTGTTTTTCTTGTATTGGGGATTTTTCTTGGTTCCTTTCTTGCTGCAAAGGGTTCTCGAGAGTTTCGTTGGCGCTTGCCAGACTTGTCAACCATCGGTAAGAGCACACTAGGGGGTATTTTTATGGGAATCGGTGCTTCATGGGCTGGTGGCTGTACGATTGGTAATGGTTTAACAGCTACAGCAATTTTTTCTAGTAAGGGATGGATTGCTTTACCAGTGACTATTTTAGGTGTTTGGACGGCTTCCTATATTATCTTTGTAAAACCCAACAAAAATTAAGAGGAGAATATCATATGGCTTTGATAAAACTTGAAACGGGTGGATTGGTATGTCCATTCCCATTGATTGATGCGAAGAAAAAAATGGCTGAATTAGCTACAGGTGATGAGTTGTTGATAGCTTTCGATTGTACGCAAGCAACGGAAAGTATACCAAACTGGGCTGCAGATAATGATTATCCTGTGACGCGCTTTGAACAAGTCGGCCCTGCTTCATGGGAAATTGTAGTTCAAAAACGTTGAGTTAGTTAAACGAGTAGAGAAAATTTAAAACTCAACTTTTGTAATGAAAATATCTGAGAGAGCAGTATTACTAGAAAAGTAATAACCTTCTATTTACTAGGATTATTAGGACAATTTGGGTATGTAGACTGGAGTGTTAGTAAGGATACTCTCAAAGGAATCTGTAAAGCTATTTAAAATAATCTATTTTTTACTTCCTCTTACGAATAGATAGGTGGAGGTAAAAAAATGTATAACAAAGTAATTTTAATTGGACGTTTGACAGCTACCCCTGAAATGGTTAAGACTGCTAGCGATAGGTCTTTTACACGTGTCACAGTTGCGGTTAATCGTCGCTATAAGACGCAAAATGGTGAGCGTGAGGCTGACTTTATTACAGTGGTTGTCTGGGGGCGTTTGGCTGAGACCTTAGCCTCTTATGCCAGCAAGGGGAGTTTAATTTCTCTTGATGGTGAGCTTCGTACCCGTAAGTACGATAAGGATGGCCAAACCCATTACGTTACTGAGGTGCTTTGTTCCTCTTTCCAACTTCTGGAGAGTCGTGCTCAGCGTGCTGTTAGGGAAAATAATCCTGACAATGACTTGGCTGACCTCGTCTTGGAAGAAGAACTTCCCTTCTAGTTTATCCTTTGTCTAGCTATCTAGGTCTCCTATCTTTGAAGCCACCTCTCCAAAAAAAATCATTATCTTGTTCCATACCTTGTTTTGAAGAATTGTTGGAGATAAAACATTAAACACCTGTTAGACTAATAAACAGTAAAATTAGATAAGACTTAGGATGATAGGGGTTTAAAAGTATAGATAGAGTAGAGAAAGTTATTCGAAAAACCTTAAAATGCAGTTATAACATGGTTTTTTGCTATTTGGTTAATTAGCCAAAACAGTGTACACAATTAACAGTTCTTTCTCATTTATATCATTGTTTTATTACCGATTTTTAAATTAAATGATAGAGGTTTCGTGATAAACTATAGGTGGGTAAGGAAAAAGCTATAAAAGTTACTTTTATAGTAGGCATTATTTGTTTGGAAGGAAAGTGTGAAATATCACAACTAGAACACTATCCTTGCAATTGTTTGAGGCAGTTGCATTTTTGTTTATTGTTGTGAGGCCACAGGTCCATAATTGATTTCACAGACAATTGACTATGACACTCCGACTGACATATGACTTAGGATGTTAAGCGGTCGTTGACTTTTCGTCTAGCCTTGGGGGAACACATTGGTGTGATTCCTAAGACTCACCAGACTAATGTGTTTGAAGCTAGGATGATTCGTCTTAGCTTTTTTTGTGTCCTTTAAAATGGAGATCTTTGGTATTGATTTTCTTATGCTATAATAGAAGGACTAAGCGAGATAATATCTCGCAAATCTTGGAACGGGAGTGATACTAATGCTTGATTTTACCCAAGAAGAGAAAGACTTTTTTATGTCTGAAGCTCTTAAGGAGGCCGAAAAATCTCTAGATAAAGCAGAGATCCCAATTGGCTGTGTCATCGTTAAAGATGGCGAAGTCATCGGTCGTGGGCACAATGCACGTGAGGAGCTCAATCAAGCTATTATGCATGCGGAGGTCATGGCTATTCAGGAGGCTAATAGGGCCGAGGGCAATTGGCGTTTGTTAGATTGTACCCTCTTTGTGACCATTGAACCCTGTGTCATGTGTAGTGGGGCCATCGGCCTGGCTCGTATTCCTAAAGTTATCTATGGAGCAAGTAATCAAAAGTTTGGTGGTGCGGGCAGCCTCTACGATATCCTACGAGACGAGCGTCTCAATCATCGCGTAGAAGTAGAGACCGGTATCATGGAGGAGGAGTGTGCTAAGATTATGCAAGACTTCTTCCGCCAGAGTCGTGAACGCAAAAAAGAAGCCAAACGATTGGCTAAATTGGAAACAATGCAAGATATGTAAACAAAAGTGCAAGTCTAAAGGGACTTGCATTTTTAATAGAAGATGAGTCTTTTTGTTTTCCTGAAGACAGTTTAAGTCACTCTTTCTATGCTTTATTTTTTTCTTTCTCTCTTGTTAGAAGAAAAATAGGCATAAAGAGAATCAGAGTACCAAAAGCGGACTTCAAATTAGTATCAATAATTGGTGTTCCTAATCGTATATGAAAGATAAGGTTGATTAGGAGTATCAGAAGTAGGCTACTGATAATTCCAGCTAAAGCTATTTTTACGAGTAAATAGTTATTCATTTTAGGTGATTGATTAGTAGTAGTATCATTTGTTCGATTTATGGTATGTTTCATGAGTTATCATCCTCAAAATCTTTGAGATATCAGGTGAGTTTTGTTAGTTAGTGGGTGAGGTTATAGAAAGATTTACCCGCAGCATAGCTAAGGTCATAAGTCAGTTTTGCAGCAGCCATGCCAACAGAAATAGCCATCCAAGGAACCACTCCACCTGATACAGCTTCAAGTTCTTGAGTAGTCATGTGTTTACGATTGTTAATTGTCTTAGTCATTATTCATATGTCCTTTCTTTTTATCGTGCAGAGTCCATGTAGCCGTTGTAGGCACCAAGGCAAATCATAGTTCCAATAGGTCCTGAAGCTAGGCAGAGCCCTCCAACGGCAAGGTTAGTCTTCCATCCGCCTCCTGTTACTGAGGCTAAATCAGAAGTGTTCATTTCTTTGTTAGTCATTATTGTTCTCCTTTTTTATTTTTGGTGAGTTTTAAAATCTCGTACCCTCTCACCATAAGTTAAGAGATATGTTAAACATGACTTCTCCTTTCAATAAAGTCAGCCATGTCACTAGCTTTTGGTGCTTTCCTCAAGCTATGGATTTATTATAAGGTGTCGAGAAATAAAAAAGTAGTGACATAAATGTCACCATGGTAAGTCTTATGTTTTATCGAAGTTTAGACTGACCGAAGGAAATAATAGGGAATGATAGGAAATAGGACTAGCTAGTCTTATCATAAGTTCTCTACTTGCAATCACTTCGATTTATGGTATAATATTTTTCGGAGCAACATCTGTGCGTGAAGCGGGTCAGGGGAGGAATCCAGCAGCCCTAAGCGATTTCAGGTGTGTGCTCTTTTTTTGTGTCGAGGAGGATTTATGGCCAAATTTAGTGTTTTTAAAGATCAAGAGAGTCTTTTTGCTTGTCCTATCTGTCAGGCGCCAATGCATTTGGATTTGTCTAGCTTGGTTTGTCAGAATAGGCATACCTTTAATATTGCCAAGCAGGGCTTTGTCAATTTTTTGAGACAGACTAAGGGAGATAAGCACTATGATATGGCTTCTTTTGAAAAGAGGAGTCAGATTCTTGCAGCAGGCTATTACGATCCTATCCTGGAGGTGATTTCAGAGCGCTTGCGTGACCTTCCTGGACACTCGCACGTGTTAGATGTTGCCTGTGGTGAAGGCTATTATAGCCGTCAGTTGGCTCAAGAGTTTGACAAGGATTTCATGGCCTTTGACTTGTCTAAGGATTCTATCCTTCTTGCGGCTCGTCAAAATCCTCAGAAAAACGTAGCTTGGTTTGTTGGTGATTTGGCTCAATTGCCCTTACGTGAACACGGTATCGATGTCATTTTAGATATCTTTTCACCAGCTAATTATCAAGAATTTGGAAGACTTTTGTCTGATCATGGCTTGATTTTCAAGGTTATTCCTCACGAAGATCATCTTAAAGAGTTTCGTCAACTGTTACCGGAGGCGCAGGCTTATTCTAACCAGGATGTTCTGGAACATTTTCAAGAGTCTTGTGAGCTTTTGGAGCGTGTGACGATTGCTAAGACTTGGTCTATGCCATCAGAGCATGTTCAAACATTTGCTGAGATGACACCTCTTTTCTTCCATGCCAATAAGGATACTTTGGACTTGACTTCAGTGACGCAATTAACCGTTGCGGGAGAGCTGCTGATTGGTCGTATTAGAGATGATAAGCAATCCTAACAGTCGTTGGGATTTTTTTGATGGGAAAATATCTCAGTTAGCTTGTTTGGTCTTCCTAAAAGGTGTATGATGGGAGCAATAAGTAAGAAAGTTTCAGTAATGGGTAAAAAGTGATGAAAAATAGAGCCTATAAGAACTACATTTTTGATTTTTATGGTACCTTGGTTGATATCCTAACCGATGAGAAGGATCCTGTGTTATGGGATAAATTAGCCCAACTTTACCAAGCTTATGGGGCGGATTATAAGGGTGAAGGTCTTAAAAAATCTTATGCTAAGCGTGTGGCTCAGACTCGTAAGGAGTTAATAGAGATTAAAGGAGTTGCTTATCCAGAAGTTGATTTAGCTCACATTTTCAACCAGCTTTATGTAGATGGTCGGTCTCAGTCTAGTTGCCATAATCAGCTAGAAGATTGGGGCCAACTGATAGCTATGGTATTTCGCGTCTTATCTCGTAAGCAGTTGTTAGCTTATCCGCATACCAAGGAGGTTTTGACCTTTCTAAAAGAGCAGGGCTGTCGTCTCTATCTCTTGTCTAATGCACAAGCAGCCTTTACTAATGCTGAGATTGACTTAATGGAGTTAAGACCTTACTTTGATGCCATTTACCTGTCTTCGGATGTGGGTATCTGTAAGCCTCAACCTGAATTTTTAAAGCAAGTTTTGGATGATCATGGGTTAAAGCCATCTGAGACTGTCATGGTGGGAAATGACCTGACGACTGATATTGCTGTGGCTGAAGCAGTTGGGATCGATGGTATCTTGCTGAATACCTTCCCTTATTCTCGTCGAGAGTTGGAGAATTCCCCAATCAAACCAGATCGAGTGATTACTGACATAGAGGCTCTAAAGACAAATTTTACATAAAAATACACTCTATTTGGCAAAAGCAAAGACAATTATCAGAATTTTTGGTATAATAATTCCTAACTTTATGTGAATGGAGAATCTCATGACTGCACAAAAAATGTCTGCACAAGAAATTATCGCTTTTATCGGTAATGCTGAAAAGAAAACGAATGTTAAAGTAACTTTTGAAGGGGAATTGGCAACTGCTGTTCCAGCTTCTGTCACTAAGCTTGGTAATGTTCTTTTCGGAGACTGGAAAGATATCGAACCACTTCTTGCGAATTTGACTGAAAACAAGGACTATGTTGTGGAACAAGATGGCCGTAACTCAGCTGTTCCATTGCTTGATAAACGTCACCTTAATGCGCGTATCGAACCAGGCGCTATTATCCGTGACCAAGTAACTATCGAAGATAATGCTGTTGTTATGATGGGTGCTGTTATCAACATCGGTGCTGAAATTGGTGCTGGTACTATGATTGATATGGGCGCAATCCTTGGTGGTCGTGCTACTGTTGGTAAAAACAGCCACATCGGTGCGGGTGCGGTCCTTGCTGGTGTGATTGAACCAGCTTCAGCAGACCCAGTTCGTATCGGTGACAACGTCCTTGTTGGTGCTAATGCTGTTGTTATTGAAGGTGTTCAAGTTGGTAACGGTTCAGTCGTTGCTGCTGGAGCTATCGTTACTCAAGATGTTCCTGAAAATGTGGTTGTAGCTGGTGTTCCAGCTCGTATCATCAAGGAAATCGATGAAAAAACACAACAAAAAACAGCACTCGAAGACGCTTTGCGTAACTTGTAACATATTGATAGTAGAGGCCTGTAAGGCCTCTATTTCTAGATTCTCTATAAAATAAGACAATAAAAAGGGTAAAAACATGACACTTGATTTAATTAAAATCAGACGAGACCTTCACCAAATTCCTGAAATTGGTTTGGAAGAATTTAAAACTCAGGCTTACCTCTTAGAGCGTATTGCCGAAATAACTGAAGGGAAGGACTTTGTGGAGCAACGTACTTGGCGTACAGGAATTCTTGTCTATCTTCACGGGCATGCTCCTGAAAAAACCATTGGTTGGCGTACAGATATTGATGGCCTCCCAATCGTAGAGGAAACAGATCTTGACTTCAAGTCTACTCATGAAGGTCGTATGCATGCTTGTGGACACGATATGCACATGACCACAGCACTTGGTCTTTTGGACCAGATGCTTCAAGTACAGCCTAAAAATAACATGCTCTTCCTCTTCCAACCAGCCGAAGAAAATGAAGCTGGTGGTATGCTTATGTATGAAGATGGTGCCTTTGGAGATTGGTTGCCAGATGAGTTCTATGGCCTCCACGTCCGTCCAGATTTCAAGGTAGGTGATATTGCGACTAACACAAGTACCCTTTTTGCTGGGACTTGTGAAGTCCTCGTTACTTTCAAGGGGAAAGGTGGACATGCGGCCTTTCCACATGAGGCCAATGATGCTCTTGTAGCAGCTTCTTACTTTATTACTCAAGTGCAAACGATTGTCAGTCGTAATGTTGACCCTATTCAGGGTGGGGTAGTTACCTTTGGTTCTTTCCATGCAGGAACTACTAATAATGTTATCGCTGAAACTGCAGAGGTTTATGGAACTATTCGTACCCTTACTCAGGAAATGAGTCTCCTCATCCAGAAGCGCGTGCGCCAGATTGCAGAAGGTGTAGCAGCTAGCTTTGGTATGGAAGTGGATATCATGTTGAAACAAGGTGGTTATCTTCCTGTGGAAAATAATCCAGCCTTGGCTAAAGAGTTGATGGCCTTCTTTGATGCTAGCCCAGAAGTTAACCTGATTGATTGTCCACCGGCTATGACTGGAGAGGATTTTGGTTATTTGCTTAGTAAAGTTCCAGGTGTCATGTTCTGGTTGGGAATCGACACGCCATATGCACTTCACCATCCTAAGATGAGTCCAAACGAAGATGCCCTCGCTTTTGCAGTGGCTGAAATTGGAAAATTCCTTAAACACAAGGCAGAAGCCTAATCAGAGTCGATAAAGCTAAAAAATCTACCAAGTCTGACTTTTGGTAGATTTTTTGATATGATAAACCTATGAAAAATGAACTTAGAAAAACAGTCTTGGCTCAATTAACTTCACAAGAACCTGAGACTAAGGCTAAGATAGATAAACATCTTTTGGAGCAATTGATTGCCTTACCTGCTTATAAAGAGGCTCAGGTGATTGCGACTTATTTGTCTTTTCCTCATGAATATGATACCAGTCTTTTAATCAATCAGGCTTTAAAGGATGGTAAACGACTTTTGATTCCTAAAACATATAAACAAGGTCGAATGATTTTTGTGGATTATGATCCAGATAATCTTATTGCAACCTCTTTTGGCTTGATGGAACCTGCGTCTGATTTGGCTGTGGAAAAATCAGAGATTGATTTGATTCATGTGCCAGGAGTAGTTTTCAATGATGAAGGCTATCGCATTGGTTACGGAGCAGGTTACTATGATCGCTATTTGTCTGATTTTGAAGGGGATACAGTTAGTACGGTTTATCCTTGCCAGAAACATGATTTTCAACCAGACAGCTATGATATTCCTGTTAAGGAGGTCGTCACATGCCAGTAAATGAGTGGAAAAAATACCCAGCAACCTATCTATTGTTGGGGCTTACGACGTTGACTTTTATCTGTCAATATCTTTTAAATGGCTTTCAAGCGACTTCGCCTTTGAGCCTTTTTAAGATGGGAGCTATGTACGGTGCGTTTGTTCAGTACAGTCCCTTGAACCTTTGGCGTCTTGTAACACCAATTTTTGTGCATATAGGTGTTGAGCATTTTCTATTTAATATGCTTGCTCTTTACTTTATGGGGAAAATGGCTGAGCAGATTTTTGGGACTCCACGTTTTCTAGGGCTTTATTTGTTAGCGGGTGTTATGGGAAATGCCTTTACCTTACTTTTTACGCCTAATGTTATTGCAGCTGGTGCTTCGACATCCTTGTTTGGACTTTTTGCGGCTGTTGTGATTCTTGGTTATTACAGTCACAGCCCCTTGCTTAATCAGTTAGGCCGTAATTATTTGGCTTTGATTGTTATTAACTTAATCTTCAACCTTTTTACACCTAGTGTTGGGATTACTGGCCATCTCGGTGGTTTAGTTGGAGGTGCTCTTGCAGCTATCTTTTTGGCCAACAAGGTTGAAAGTCGCTTATTTAGTAGAGGCTGGCGTTCTACAGCTCTTTTAACCTATATTTTACTATTGCTGATTCTTCTAGGATTCACTTATTTTTAAGTCATATGAAAAATCCATCGAATGTTATGTTCGATGGATTTTATTTTAGTCTTTTTTAGCTGCTTTGCCTTCAAGTTTGTGGCCCAAGTCAATGAGGTATTGCTTGAGGTCATCTTTAACTTGAGGATGTTTAAGTGCGTAATCGATAGACGTTTTCATGAATCCGAATTTGTCACCTACATCATAACGGTTTCCAGTAAATTCGCGAGCAAAGACGCGTTGTGTCTTGTTAAGTGTATCGATGGCATCAGTCAGTTGGACTTCGTTTCCAGCACCTGGTTTTTGAGTTTCCAAAATACCGAAAATTTCAGGTGTTAGAAGATAACGTCCGATGATAGCAAGATCACTTGGTGCATCTTCTGGATTTGGTTTTTCAACGAAAGTTTCAACGCTATAACGTCCATTTTCGCCTTTGCCTTGAGGGGCGATGACACCATATGAAGAAACTTCTTCGTGAGGTACAGGCATAACTGCAATGGTTGATGCATGTGTTTCCTCATAGTCGTTAATGAGCTGCTTAGTCAAAGGTACTGCTTTGTCATTAGTGATATCCATGAGGTCGTCACCAAGCATGACAACGAATGGCTCATTTCCGACAAATGCTTTGGCTTGAAGAACTGCATCTCCAAGACCACGCGGATGGCTTTGACGGATAAAGTGGAGGTTGATAGCAGTGGTGTCATTAACCAATTTCAACAAGTCTGTCTTACCTTTTTGTTCCAAGTTGTATTCTAACTCGAAGTTTGAATCAAAGTGGTCTTCGATAGAACGTTTTGACTTACCAGTAACCACCAAGATATCTTCAATACCTGATTTGAGGGCTTCTTCAACGATAAATTGGATGGTTGGCTTGTCAACGATTGGCAACATTTCTTTGGCCAAGGCCTTAGTAGCTGGTAAAAAGCGTGTCCCGAGTCCTGCAGCGGGGATGATAGCTTTTTTAACTTTTTGATTCTTCATGAGAACTCCTTAGATTTTTATTTTTTATCCCATTCATTTTCAGAGCGCAATTCATTGGACATCATATTGAGAATAGATTCCTTGATATCAGCACCCTCATAGATAGATTTGTAGATTGCTGTTGTAATTGGCATGTAGACACCGAGTTCTTGGGCGATTTCGTAGGCAACCTTTGTGGTTGAAATACCTTCGATAACCATTCCCATGTTACGTTCAATGTCTTCTAGTTTTTCTCCACGACCGAGCGCATCCCCAGCACGCCAGTTACGTGAATGGATAGAAGTTCCTGTAACAATAAGGTCACCAACCCCAGATAGACCGCTGTAAGTCAAAGGATCAGCACCGAGTTTCACACCAAGACGAGTGATTTCTGCAAGTCCACGAGTAATAACGGCTGCCTTAGCATTGTCCCCATATCCCATACCGTGGAGGGCACCTGCACCTACCGCGATAATGTTTTTAAGAGCACCAGCTGTTTCAACACCAATCACATCTGAATTGGTGTAGAGGCGGAAGTAATTATTACTGAAAATGCCTTGGACATAGCGTGCCACTTCAAGATCCTTAGATGCTGCTGTAATCAAAGTGATATCGCGAACGATAGTTTCTTCAGCGTGGCTTGGACCAGATACGACAACAATCTCACTGCGAAGTTTCTCAGGAATCTCTTCTTCAAGGATTGTTGAAAGACGTTCGTGTGTTCCGGGTTCCAATCCTTTTGAAGCATGCATGACAACAACTTTGTGGTCCAAAAGTTTGGCAACTTGTTTAGCAACTAAGCGAGTAACTTTGGTTGGAACAACAAAGAGAACAGCGTCAACACTATCAAGGGCTTCAGACAGTTCCTTGTAGGCTTTAATGTTTTCATCCAAAACCACATCCTTGAAGTAGCGGGTGTTGGTGTGTTTCTCGTTAATTTCATCAATTTGTTCAGGGATGTTTCCCCAAATACGAACCTCGTGTCCGTTGTCGTTGAGTACCTGAGCAAGGGCAGTTCCCCATGAACCAGGGCCCAAGACAGCGATTTTTTGTTTTTTCATCATTAGGTCTCCCTTTAGGTCCTTTATAACAAAGTAGAAAAAGACTGTATTCTTTCTCATTATAACATAAGAAAAGCATGTTTGTCTTGTACTCTCTGTTAGGAAGGCTGATGGCCATTTATTTTTTCAGCCAATTTTGGGCAATGTAGCCTCCAATGAGGGCAGCCATGAGCGTTCCTCCAATCAGGATTAAGATATGACTGCCTGTAAAGGGAACCATAACTTGATTGACATAATCTTGAGTTTTCCCTTTGGCCAGGAGTTGTGCGATATAAGCTTTGGGCGCAAGCCACATGGTGATAATGGGTGCTAAGTTCCCTAGGGAAAAAATCATATAGGAGAGTAGATTAAGTTTATTATTCTCATAGTTCCCTTTCTTAGCTAGAAAATCAGCGACAAGGCCGGCTAAAAAGCTAGGAAGAAAGGCTAGAACAAAGTGCCCAGAGGCAAAGAAGAAGAGGGACATAAAGATACCCAGACAGGTAATAGCTCCAAATTGTTTAGTTTTTCTGATAAGCCCCAAATAGACCCAACCTGCAAAGATAGCCGCTAAAGCAGGTGTATGATACATATTTTTGACTTTGAAAAAGATTAAATCAATGGCAACTGCAAAGGCTAGGCAAATAAAATAGAGTAGAATAGCTAGACTGGTTTGTTTGATGAATGTCTTTTGACGCATGAGGTCTCCTAATCAATGTGAGGTGTTTTAGTTTTATTGAGCCAAGAGTATGCCAAACCAATGAAAATACCTCCGCCAATCCAGTTGCCGAAGAAAACGACTATCCACTGACGTAGAATATTTGCCAAAGTGAAATTATCCACAGCGTCACGCACACCGTTGAAACCGAGCAACATGAAAGAGGCAAAGTTAGCAATCAAGTGTTCATTAATTAAAAATACAAACATGAAGATAGCTGATAGCGCAATGAAAATCTTAGCAGATTCTTCTTTGAGGAGCATGTAGCCCAAGATGGCAATATTAACGAACATATTCGCTGTAATACCTTCTGTAAAGTTCATCCAATCTGTTTTTCCAAGCTTGGTTGAGACAGCAGTAACTAAGAAGCTCTTGTCAGTCAAATGTTGGAAAGAGAAGGATTGGTTGAAGAACCAGGCCAAGATAAGGGCACCGACAAAATTAAAGAAGGTACAGTAGAGGAGGATGGTACACACCTTGCTCCATTTGATTTTACCATAATAGGCACCACTGGTCAGGAACATCATGTTTGAAGTAGCCAACTCTCCATTGAATATGAGAACGAAGACCAGTCCGATGGCAAAGATAAAGGCAAAAACAAAACGAGAAAGGGCTGGAATACCTGTAGCGATAACATCCGCACCAATAATTCCTACAGCAGTCGACATGGTAAGATAAGCTCCTGCAAGCATAGAACGCAAGGCATAGCGCCCTAGACTTTCGTTAAAGAGCGCCTCTTTTTTAGCACAAGCAGCGAATACTTTTTCTTGAAATTGAGACATAGGTTTACCTCTAAAATATGTGGCATGGAGCATGGCAGATGCGCAAGCTCGAGTGAAACTTAATCTAGGATGACCATGAAAAAAAGTCAGGACAGTTGTCCCAACTTTTCCAAGTCTTAATATGAGGATGCTCCAGATGTGGCATCTGCGGCTGGGGCTGCGTCGCCACCATGACCACCCGCATCTGATGCACCAGATGTGGCGTCGCTACCGCCATGACTAGCTGCAGCTGGTGCAAAAGGACCGCTTCCTCCGACAAGGCGTTGACCAGTTGTTTCGAGATACCAGTCAAGCCATGGTTTAAAGTTAAAGACGATTTCATTGATTCCTGCATAAGAACCATCATCATAGTACATAGCCTGATAGTTATGCGTATTAATAACTCCTTCAGGTGACCCTGGAACAATCGTACGAACATATTCTTGGTTACCATTACGCAGTGTACCAATAACCCATTCCACATTTTTCATACGAGCTGGTGGAAGTGAGCCGTGAACAGTTGACATACGGCTACCAGATTGAGGTGGTACACGTTTGGCGAACATAGTATCAGGATCTTGATGGGCGTTATTGTAGTAGAGGAACTGGTTGTTGTCATCGGCATAGGT
Organism: Streptococcus sp. ACS2; assembly: GCF_000525585.1. Lineage (NCBI taxonomy): Bacteria > Bacillati > Bacillota > Bacilli > Lactobacillales > Streptococcaceae > Streptococcus > Streptococcus sp. ACS2. The sequence continues at coordinate 26,600 of NZ_JALT01000028.1, read as the reverse complement.
CAATTCAAATGGCATAGCCTTGAGGAACATGTCAATTTGATTAACCGTCAAAATACCGTGGTCCAATTTCACGTAGGTATCACCAGATACCGCACCAGTGATTTCAGCTACTTTTTCTACCCACTCTGGATCGTCAGGATCAACTTCGGTAACAGTTGTAGCGATTGGGTTGTTACAATCCAAGTCTTCAGGTTCAATTGGTTTTGGTTTTTTCAATTTAGAAACCACTCCTACATATTGGATGAAATTGTCTAAGCATTGTTCAAGGAAATTAATAGTACCTTCGTTAGTAATGTTCCCCTCAAGGTCAAAAGCTTCTTTAGCCTTTCCAAGCAAGAATTCATTACCTGGAAGTGTATAAGCATTAACACCAGGCGCTTCAAGGATTTTACGCAAATGCACTTGGGCACGTGAAGTTCCTTGGTCGTAGTATGAAGCACCAACAATCATTACAGGCTTGTTTTCAAAAGGGTGCACTTCGAATGATAGCCACTCTAATACTGATTTAAGTGCTGCAGAGATAGTGTGGTTGTGCTCAGGTGTTGCAATGATGACACCGTCAGCGCGTGTAATTTTGTTATTAAGTAAGCGAAGTTGGAAACTTTCATCCCATTTTTCATCTTGGTTAAACATAGGGACTTCATCAATTTCTAAAACTTCAAGTTCAAATTTAATTTTAAAATGTCTTCTGATAAATTCGAGCAGTTTACGGTTGTATGATTGATCATAATTTGCTCCAACGAGTCCAACAAATTTCATAGTTTCTATTCTCCTGTCTTATAGGCTTTCCCAGTCGAAGTCCTCAGCTTCTTTATGTAATAACTCTGTAGCATGTGAGAGTTTACCAGTAATTTTGACGTAGAGACGGAAGTCATCGAAAATAGCATCTAATTTTTTGATGACATCGAGGTCAACTAAATCGCCGTTGCTATCAAAAGCTTGAAGGGAATGTGAAAGCAAGAATTCGTCTGGAAGCACGTTAGCTTTGATTTCTGGAGCATTCAAAATTTGACGAAGTTGTAGCTGTGCACGAGAAGCTCCTAGAGTTCCATAAGATGCTCCTGTAATCATAACAGGCTTATTCAAAAGAGGGAAAACACCGTATGAGACCCAAGCTAAAGCATTCATGAGAACAGCTGGAATTGAGTGGTCATACTCAGGTGTTCCAATAATAACCCCATCAGCCTCATCGATTTTTTTAACGATTTCAAGGACACTTTCTGGCAATTGTTTGTTAGCGGGTTTGTTAAAGACAGGGAGGTCTTTGATTTCAACAAGTTCGATGTCTGCCTTATCTGCAAAATGTTTCTGAATATATTGCAATAATTGTCTATTAGTTGAACGTTTTGAATTCGTACCAACAAGTCCGATGAATTTCATGACAATTCTCCTTAAAAGTATTATATCTATTATTATGTTAGCGTTTTCCTGGTTAAAAGTCAATCTTCGTTTAATGAGAAAGTGATTAGACTATTACCTTTGTCATCTTATTTCGAATAGATTATAATAGGATAGATTTAAAAGTCTGAAGCTAGCATGGCTAGTTTTACAAGAATTAATTTATAGATGTATCGAAAGGAAAAATAATGACAAAAATTCGTGGATTTGAACTTGTATCAACCTATACCAATCAGGACTTGCTTCCAAAACGGGAGACAGCCCATGCAGCTGGTTACGACTTAAAGGTGGCAGAGCGCACAGTGATTGCACCAGGAGAAATCGTCCTCGTCCCAACTGGGGTCAAGGCTTATATGCAAGCGGGTGAGGTGCTTTATCTTTATGATCGTTCTTCTAATCCTCGCAAAAAAGGTCTGGTCTTGATCAACTCTGTGGGGGTTATTGATGGCGATTACTATGGAAATCCAGGGAATGAGGGTCACATCTTCGCCCAGATGAAAAATATTACTGATCAGCCCGTGACTCTTGAAGTCGGCGAACGCATCGTTCAAGGTGTCTTTATGCCCTTCTTAATTGTAGATGGAGATGAAGCTGACGGTGTTCGTACAGGTGGTTTCGGATCGACAGGGAAATAGAGAAAGAATATGGCAGACTATTTATTAGTTGTAGATATGCAGTCAGATTATGTTGCTGTAGGAAAAGCATATCATGAAGAACTGACTGCAGCTGTAAATGACAAAATTGCTAGCTATCCCAGCGACCGGGTTATCTATATTCTCAATCGTTTTTTCTGGGAGAGAAAAGATAGAAAGAAGAAATTTGCGACCGGCTTGCTGCTTGTATCTTCTCGTATCTTTGAGAAGCGTCGGGCTTCTTGCTTTACTAATCCAGATTTAAAAGATTTTTTAGAGGGAAACGGTGCTAAAAGCATAGAGTTTATAGGGGTAGATGGCAATGGCTGTGTTAAGGCTTCCGTTTTGGCAGCTGTCAAGGAGAATTATCAGGTTTCTGTCGATTTGTCCGCTGTCGGAGTTGCCAACCAGAAGAAATTTAAAAAAACATTGCATAAGTGGCATTCTGTCGGAGTAATCGTATAAGGAGAATTATCATAGCAAAGAAAAAATCAACTTTTGTTTGTCGAGAATGTGGCTACAATTCACCCAAATATCTAGGGCGCTGTCCCAACTGTTCTTCTTGGTCCTCTTTTGAAGAAGAGGTTGAGGTGCAGGAGGTGAAAAATGCCCGTGTCAGTTTGACGGGTGAAAAGTCTAAACCAACTAAATTAAAAGAAGTATCCTCAATCAATTATGCTCGCATAAAGACTGACATGGATGAGTTTAACCGTGTTTTAGGTGGCGGTGTGGTTCCGGGTAGTTTGGTTCTTATTGGAGGAGATCCAGGAATAGGGAAATCAACCCTCCTCTTACAGGTGTCAACGCAACTGGCTAACAAGGGTACGGTCCTCTATGTATCTGGAGAAGAATCTGCCGAGCAAATCAAATTGCGGAGTGAACGTTTAGGTGATATTGATAACGAATTTTATCTGTATGCTGAGACCAATATGCAAGCCGTTCGCAGTCAAGTAGAGGCCATAAAACCCGATTTCCTCATTATCGACTCTATTCAGACCATCATGAGTCCAGAGATTTCTGGCGTTCAAGGTTCTGTATCTCAGATTCGTGAAGTCACTGCTGAACTCATGCAGATTGCCAAAACCAATAACATTGCCACATTTATTGTTGGGCATGTGACCAAGGAGGGACAGCTGGCTGGACCACGTATGTTGGAACACATGGTAGATACGGTACTCTATTTTGAGGGGGAACGTCATCACACCTTCCGTATTTTACGAGCAGTCAAAAACCGTTTTGGTTCAACCAATGAGATTGGGATTTTTGAGATGCAGTCTGGTGGTTTGGTAGAAGTGCTAAACCCTAGCCAGGTTTTCTTAGAGGAACGCCTAGACGGTGCCACAGGTTCTGCCATTGTTGTGACAATGGAAGGTAGCAGACCTATCTTAGCTGAAGTTCAAGCCTTGGTGACACCAACCGTCTTTGGTAATGCCAAGCGGACAACGACGGGACTGGACTTTAACCGTGTCAGCCTCATTATGGCTGTTTTAGAGAAACGTTGTGGCCTTCTTCTCCAAAATCAAGATGCCTATCTCAAATCGGCTGGTGGTGTCAAATTGGACGAGCCAGCTATTGACCTTGCTGTAGCCGTTGCGATTGCTTCTAGTTACAAGGAGCTTCCAACCAATCCACAAGAAGCTTTCATAGGAGAAATTGGGTTGACTGGAGAGATTCGCCGAGTAACTCGCATTGAACAGCGTATTAATGAGGCTGCTAAATTAGGTTTTACTAAGATTTATGCTCCTAAAAATTCGCTTCATGGCATGAAGATTCCAGAAGGTATCCAGATCATTGGGGTCACGACGGTAGGAGAAGTACTCAAAAAAGTCTTTTCTTAAAAAAATGCCTCAAAGCCAGAATTTGGAAGCGCTTGCAAAAATACCTGTTCGATGCTATACTTTTCTTAAGAATAGGGAGGTATTTATTATGCAATTTTTTACAGACAGCAACATGCAGTTCCCTTTAGTAGAGTTATCTCTTAATCAAGGTGAAACAGTCTTTATCCAGCGTGGCAGTATGGTATATCACACACCGAATGTGACACTGAGTACCAAATTAAATGCCAGTGGATCAGGTTTAGGTCGCTTTGTAAAAGCAGTTGGGCGTTCAATGGTTTCGGGCGAAAGTAGCTTTATTACTCAGGTTGTCTCGCAGTCCAATAATGGCTATATAGCCTTGGCCCCTGATTCTCCAGGTCAAGTGATTCCACTTTATTTAGGTGAAAAACAGTACCGACTCAACGACGGTGCCTTTCTAGCACTTGATGGCACAGCTTACTATACAATGGAGCTCCAGTCTGTTGGTAAGGCTCTTTTTGGTGGTCAGGGTGGTTTCTTTGTAATGACTACCCAAGGCCAAGGAACTCTCTTGGCAAATGCTTACGGCTCTATTAAAAAAATTGAGCTAAACAATCAAGAAGTGACTATTGATAATGCTCATGTCGTTGCCTGGAGTCAGACACTTGATTATAATATTCACCTGGAAAATGGTTTCTGGCAGTCTATTGGGACAGGAGAGGGTGTTGTTAATACCTTTAGAGGAACAGGTGAAATTTATGTTCAAAGTCTCAATCTTCAAACCTTTGCAGGCTTGCTTAATAGATACTTGCCAAAACGTTCATAATATAAATTGAAGGAGGATGGATGCTTGTTAGCATTTATTCTCCTTTTTTATGTTGCGGACTCAATAGCTGACAAGTTAATAAAAAGATGATAAGATAGTGTGTAAATAATTTGATAGTCAAATTATTTTCTTCATTAGAAAGTGAGTTATTATGTCTTATTTTGAAAACTTTCTCAATGCCAACAAAGCCTATGTTGACCTCCACGGGACAGCCCATCTTCCCTTGAAACCAAAGACTAAGGTGGCTATTGTGACTTGTATGGATTCACGCCTTCACGTTGCTCAGGCCTTGGGGTTGGCCCTAGGTGACGCTCATATTTTGCGTAATGCGGGTGGTCGTGTGACGGAAGATATGATTCGTTCTTTGGTCATTTCTCAACAACAGATGGGGACACGAGAAATCGTAGTTCTTCACCATACAGATTGTGGTGCTCAGACCTTTAAGAACGATGAGTTTACCGCCTATCTCAATAAAGAACTTGGTGTTGATGTTTCTGATCAAGATTTTCTTCCATTCACAGATGTGGAAGAGAGTGTTCGTGAAGATATGGCCATTCTTCGTCAGTCACCGCTTATCCCTGAGGATGTTATCATCTCCGGTGCGGTTTATGATGTAGATACTGGCCGAATGACTCAAGTTCAACCTTAATACCGAAAAGTTAAGCAGGCATGGTTGCCTGCTTTTTTCATGGTTGGATATAAAAAAACTCAGCACAAAATAAATTTGCTGAGTTAAGCTGGTTTTTAAGAAACGATAAAAATGAGAATCACAGTCCCTAAATAGAAAAGACTGGTGATAAAAAAGCTGATACGCCAGAATAACTTAAGAAAACGTTTAAACTTGAAGGATTGTGTTTTTCTTAGCATCTGAATCGTGATAATGATAGCCGCCAAGGATAATAAAATGGTGATGTAAGGCAAAAAGCTATGGGTAAAGAAACGGGCTGACACAGCAACTATCTCAATAAAATAAAGAGGGAAGGTAAGGTCAGCAAAATTAAGCCCGAGGTATTTTAAACTGAAGAAGCGGTGGATAATAAAAGCAAAGATAGGTGTTAGAATCAAAAATGCTATAGCAAAGAATTTATATAGAATCATAAGTCTATTTTACCTCGAAAAGCCCTTTATGTAAATTTTTTCCTAAACTTAATAAGAAATTCTTGCATCTAAAAAGAATTTCTGTATAATAGATAAGGTATGTAAAAACATACTTGTGGGAGGTAACAAAACTTACTTACCGCCAAAACCACAATAGGAGGAAATTACAAAATGGCTAAAAAAGTCGAAAACATCGTAAAACTTCAGATTCCTGCTGGTAAAGCGACTCCAGCTCCACCAGTTGGACCAGCTCTTGGTCAAGCCGGAATCAACATCATGGGATTCACTAAAGAGTTTAACGCTCGTACAGCTGACCAAGCTGGTATGATCATCCCAGTTGTTATCTCTGTGTATGAAGATAAATCATTTGATTTCATCACTAAAACACCACCAGCTGCTGTTCTTTTGAAAAAAGCTGCAGGTGTTGAAAAAGGTTCAGGTACTCCAAACTCAGTTAAAGTTGCTTCAGTAACTCGTGCACAAGTACAAGAAATTGCTGAAACTAAAATGCCTGACTTGAACGCTGCAAACATCGAATCAGCTATGCGTATGATCGAAGGTACTGCACGTTCAATGGGATTCACTGTTACTGACTAATTCAGTTAACAAGAAAACCACAGACGTCGTCTCACTTCGCTGAGTGACGTGGAAGATGAAAGTCGTTATGACCACATTACACAAGGAGAAATAATTAACATGGCTAAAAAAAGCAAACAAATGCGTGCTGCTCTTGAGAAAATCGACAGCACAAAAGCTTACAGCGTAGAAGAAGCTGTAGCTCTTGCACAAGAAACTAACTTCGCAAAATTTGATGCTACTGTTGAAGTATCATACAACCTTAACATCGACGTTAAGAAAGCTGACCAACAAATCCGTGGAGCAATGGTATTGCCAAACGGTACTGGTAAAACTCAACGCGTTCTTGTATTTGCTCGTGGTGCTAAAGCTGAAGAAGCTAAAGCAGCAGGTGCTGACTTCGTTGGTGAAGACGAACTCGTTGCTAAAATCAACGGTGGATGGCTTGACTTTGACGTTGTTGTTGCAACACCAGACATGATGGCAATCGTTGGTCGTCTTGGACGTGTCCTTGGACCACGTAACTTGATGCCAAACCCTAAAACTGGTACAGTAACTATGGACGTTGCTAAAGCAGTTGAAGAGTCTAAAGGTGGTAAAATCACTTACCGTGCTGATAAAGCAGGTAACGTACAAGCTATCATCGGTAAAGTTTCATTCGAAACTGAAAAATTGGTTGAAAACTTCAAAGCATTTAACGATGCAATCCAAAAAGCTAAACCAGCTACAGCGAAAGGTGCTTACATCACAAACCTTTCAATTACTACTACACAAGGTGCTGGTATCAAAGTTGATCCTAACTCATTGTAAGAGTAGTAAAGGGCCTATCTTCGGATAGGCTTTTTTCTTGCTCTAAACACGAAATTTGAGTAGAAAATAAAAAATATTCAGAAAGTAGTGTTGCTTTTTCGAATTTATGGTATAATTTAAACGTATACACATAATTATTGATTTTTGAATTTTTTACGTTGCAAATTTAAGGAGGCAATGAATGAAAAAGAGTAAGGTATTTTTACTGGCAGCCGTAGGCCTGTTATCTGTAGGTGTTTTAACGGCTTGCTCGTCATCAAGTAAGACGTCTGGTAAGACTTATAATTATGTCTACGGTGGCGATCCTGCAACCCTAGACTATGTTTCTACAAATAAGAAAAATATGACGACAGCCGTTAGTAACGGTGTTGATGGTTTGTTTGAAAATGACCAATACGGGAATCTAAAACCTTCTGTCGCTGAAAACTGGTCTGTTTCTCAAGATGGTTTGACCTATACTTACAAGATTCGTAAGGGTATCAAATGGTACACTTCAGACGGCGAAGAATATGCCAATGTAACAGCTAAAGACTTTGTGACAGGACTTAAGCATGCTGCGGATACAAATTCTGAAGCGATTTATTTGCTACAAAACTCAGTTAAGGGCTTGAATGATTACCTTTCAGGTGCCAACAAGGACTTTTCAAATGTAGGTATCAAGGCTGTTGATGATTACACCTTGCAATATACGCTTAGTCAACCAGAACCTTATTGGAATTCAAAATTGACCTACTCTGTTACTTGGCCTGTTAATGGAGAATTCTTGAAATCTAAAGGTAAAGACTTTGGTAAGTCAACAGATCCGACTTCTATTCTCTATAACGGTCCATACCTTCTTAAATCTTTGACAACGAAATCATCTATTGAGTTCACCAAGAATGAAAACTATTGGGATAAGGATAATGTCTACTTTGATACAGTTAAATTGACTTATGATGATGGTACAGACCAAGAATCCTTGGAACGTAACTTCACAGATGGAGTCTATAACTTAGCTCGTCTATACCCAACTAGTTCAAACTATTCTAAAGTTGAAAAACAGTACAAAGACAATATTTTCTATACACAACCTGGAGCAGCTGTAGAAGGTGTCGGTGTTAATATCGATCGTCAAACTTATGGTCATACATCTAAAGAAAATGACCAGCAAAAGACATCAACTAAGACAGCTCTTCTTAACAAAGATTTCCGTCAAGCATTAGGTTTTGCTATTGACCGTACGAATTATGCTGCACAACTTAACGGTAAAGAGGGTGGTAGTACTGCCGTTCGTAATATCTATGTTAAACCAGACTTTGTTCAAGCAGATGGTAAAGATTTCGGAACTATGGTAATGGATCAATTACCAAGCTATGGTGATGAGTGGTCTGGTGTGAATCTTGCAGATAGTCAAGATGGTCTTTATAATCCAGAAAAAGCTAAGGCTGAATTTGCTAAAGCTAAAGAAGCTCTTCAAGCAGAAGGGGTTCAGTTCCCAATCCATTTGGATGTTCCTGTCAATCAGTCAAATAAAATCTTTGTGAATCAAGTGCAGTCACTTAAACAATCTATTGAATCCGCTCTTGGAAAAGATAATGTTGTACTTGATCTTCACCAATTGTCAACTGATGATTTCTATAATATTACCTACTCTGCTTCAAATGCAGCTGCAGAGGATTGGGACTTGTCAGTAGGTGTGGCTTGGGAGCCTGATTACCTTGATCCATCAACTTATCTTGATGTCTTGAAGACTACAAATAGTGAAAATACTAAATCTTTCATGGGTTATGACGATCCAAATAGTCAAGCGGTTCAAAAAGTAGGTCTTAAAGAATATGACCAATTGGTTGATGATGCTTCTAAGGAAACAACAGACTTGACGGCTCGTTATGAAAAATATGCAAAAGCTCAGGCATGGTTGACGGATAGTGCACTTTATATCCCAACGACTACTTATAATGGTGCAGCCGCTGTAATTTCTCGTATTAAGCCATTCTCAGGAGCATATGCTCAAGCTGGTGATAAAGGTTCTACATACTACTTCAAGTATCTTAAATCTCAAGATGATGTTGTAACTAAGAAACAATACGACTCAGCTTATAAAGATTGGCTTAAAGAAAGAGCGAAATCTAATGACAAAGCTCAAAAAGATCTTGCTAAACACGTTAAGTAATCTATCGAAAACGTCTACCTTTAGGTAGTCGTTTTTTTGACAAAATTTCTCGAACCACCCCTAGATTGTGATATAATAAAAAAGATTGGTACTCGCTTCTAGATTTTTATTTGGAAAGTTTGGGGGATAGAGTTGTCTACTGGTACTTATCGTCTTAAGGTTGTTCTAAAGGAAAGGACTTTAGGCTTAATAGGTATCCAAAGACTGAAGAATGAAACATAAAAAGGAGATTTATCTTGGCTAAAGATATCCGCGTTCGTTACGCACCAAGTCCAACAGGGCTTCTACACATTGGTAATGCTCGTACAGCATTGTTTAACTACCTCTATGCACGTCATCATGGCGGTACTTTCATTATCCGTATTGAAGATACTGACCGTAAACGTCACGTTGAAGATGGTGAGCGTTCACAGCTTGATAACTTGCGTTGGTTGGGGATTGACTGGGATGAAAGTCCTGAAACACACGAAAATTATCGTCAATCAGAGCGTTTGCCACTTTACCAAAAGTATATTGATCAACTTTTGGCAGAAGGTAAAGCCTATAAGTCATATGTAACTGAAGAAGAGTTGGCTGCAGAGCGCGAACGTCAAGAAGCAGCAGGTGAAACACCTCGTTATATTAACGAGTTCCGTGGTATGACTGAAGAAGAAAAAGCTGCCTACATCGCAGAACGTGAAGCAGCAGGTATTGTTCCTACAGTTCGTTTGGCGGTTAATGAGTCAGGAATTTATAAATGGCATGATATCGTTAAGGGAGATATCGAATTTGAAGGTGGTAATATCGGTGGCGATTGGGTTATCCAGAAGAAAGATGGTTACCCAACTTACAACTTTGCGGTAGTTGTTGATGACCACGATATGCAAATCTCACACGTTATTCGTGGAGATGATCATATTGCCAATACACCAAAACAACTCATGGTTTATGAAGCTCTTGGTTGGGAAGCACCTGAGTTTGGACACATGACCCTTATCATCAATTCTGAAACTGGTAAGAAGTTGTCTAAACGTGATACTAACACCCTTCAGTTTATCGAAGACTACCGTAAAAAAGGTTACCTTCCAGAAGCAGTCTTTAACTTCATTGCTCTTCTTGGTTGGAATCCTGGCGGTGAAGACGAAATCTTTTCTCGTGAAGAACTCATTAAACTTTTTGATGAAAACCGTCTAAGTAAGTCACCAGCGGCCTTTGATCAGAAGAAATTGGATTGGATGAGTAACGACTACATTAAGAATGCAGATTTCGATAAGGTCTTTGCTCTTTGCAAACCTTTCTTGGAAGAAGCTGGTCGTTTAACAGATAAAGCTGAAAAATTAGTGGAACTCTACAAACCACAAATGACAGCTGCAGAAGAAATTGTTCCTCTTACAGATCTCTTCTTTGAAGATTTCCCAGAATTGACAGAGGCTGAAAAAGAAGTTATGGCTGGTGAAACAGTACCAACAGTACTTGAAGCCTTTAAAGCCAAACTCGAAGCTATGTCTGATGATGAGTTTGTTGTTGAAAATATTTTCCCTCAGATTAAGGCTGTTCAAAAAGAAACAGGAATCAAAGGGAAAAACCTTTTCATGCCAATCCGTATTGCTGTTTCAGGAGAAATGCACGGTCCAGAATTGCCAGACACTATTTTCTTGCTCGGTCGTGAAAAATCAATCAAACATATTGATCAAGTTCTTGCAACATTATAAAAACAAACCCAACAATTGTTGGGTTTTCGAATGCACATAAACAATGTATCAGCAATTAATGGGGTATTACTAAGAGTGTATTTGTAATATAATGATGATATTTCGTAATCATATCATCATTTTCAAAACTTTAAATTAGTTTTATAATAGATTGGTAATAAAAAGTAGGGAGGAGTGAGCATTATGAGAAGATTTGGTTGGTATTTCTACTACGTCATTGGCATGTACCCATAAAAAGAGGTAATGAGTCAGTTAAAGAGCTTAGTTTTTCTAAGCTCTTTTTTATGTTTATGAAAAGTAGGGGATATGGGAAATGGTCTGACGCTCATATTAATAATTGATTGTTCTTAACCAAGAAAAAATAAATTTATATTTTTAGCTTTTTCTAATAGGAATGACGCTAAATTATATATTTATGTTACAATAAAGTAGGTTGATTTTTGAAAGGAAAGGGGGGAGTCTAGAGATGATCGTTTTGTTTACGGTTCTACGTCTATTGGCTATTTTAATTGTTAGTCACGATATGTCAGGTTTGCTCAAAACTTGGAAGAGTAAATGCTGGTTTATCGCAGGGAGTCTCTTGCTCTCTCTATTTGTCGGAGGCATTACAGGGTCGCTCTTAGCACTTTTGTTCTGCTATCTTTTCTTAAATAAAATATCAAGTAGTGAAAAGAATTCTTTTCTTTTCACCTTTTTGCCGTGGGTTTTTGTTGAAGTCACCTCGAAACTGCTTCAACTTTACTTTTTCCCATGGATTTTTCAAATTAATTATTTACAGGTCAAGGACACCCCAGTACTTATTGCTCTGTCTTATCTCTTGATTTATCCAATTTTTCATCTGATTGTCAAAGTATTCTTTATTGACTTTGGTGCTCTCAATGTTATGGGAAATAACCATACTTACCAAGTTAGGCAACGCTTATTGGTTGGGGTTACTCTGGCTTATATTGTTTTATCTTTAATTATTTTCTATGCCAGTAACATCTTTCCTTACACAGGCCTCTTTATTTATTTAGCAGGCAGTATTACGATTGTTTACTCCATTCTCTTTATTTTGCTCTTTGCTCAGCTTAATATCTATTCTAAGAGAAGAGTGAAAAACCAGTTGGCCGAAGAAATGGCTAGACATGAGGAAAGTTTAGAGGAATATAGCCACCGTTTAGAAAATCTCTATAATGATATTTCTCAGGTGAAGAAGGATTATCTTGAAGGACTTAAGACAATGGAGGTTAGTATCCAACGTCGAGACTTACCTGCTTTGAAACAAGAGTATGCAGAGCTTTTAGAGAAATCTGGAAATAGCTTAACTTTGTCAAATTATGAATTGTCACGTTTGATCAACTTAGAAATCACGTCTCTCAAGAGTCTCTTTTCTGCTAAAGTGCTTGAGGCAGAGAACTTAGGAATTAAGGTCAATTTGGAGTTACCAGATGTTATATCGTCAACTCAGATAGAGGCCTTAGATTTGGTTGTGATTTCTTCTGTCTTCTTAAACAACGCTATTGAGTCGGCAGTGGATTCTGAAAATCCTACTTTAACCATATCCTTCTTTAAAAATCAAGGTTATCTTATCTTGGTTATTGATAATACAACCAGAGAAGAACGTATTCCTGTGTCAAGGATTTTTGATGAAGGGGTTTCTAGCAAAGGTGAAGGCCGAGGACTTGGTTTGTCTAAGGTCGCAGATATACTTAATCGCTATCCAAAAGTAAATCTTGAGACTCGTAGTTGTGACCATCATTTTACTCAGGTCCTCTCTTTTCAGGATAATTGATAAATCAAAGATAATATTTGTGGAGGATAAGGGAAAATAGAAAGGGGAAAAGCATATGCAACTTGCGATTGATGGTCTTATTGCTTTGGTTGTTGTCGTTTCACATCTTGTGATTTTAGCTAGAATGGCTTATCTAGATGTTTTTACTTACCGTTATATTCCTTATGTAATCGTAGTAACTGCCGTTAAGTGGTTAGCCAAGGTGCTATGGCAAATTGATATTCCAGATGCAATCTATCTCCTAGTCTTTATTTTTCTTGAAAAACCTCAGGCTTTACGGGAAGAAAAGTATTTTTATGCTTTCTTTGCCCCTGTCTTTTGGACCTTGATTACAAGTTTCTTTAGTTTTTATCTTTTCCGAGTTTTCTTTAATAAGCCGGTCGAGTTGGTTCCAAACCATTTAGGAATCTTGGCTGTAGATAGTGTTGTTCTTCCTTTCTTTCTAGGCTTGCAAAAAATGTTCGGTTTAGATAGCTTTTTTAAGGAACCATATCAGGACTTGCAGGGTAAATATAAGAGCATGCTCTTGCAAGTTGATCATATTTTAATTATCAGTTATCTGCTTATCCTCTTTAAACAGGAGATATTCTCCTTGCTCCTGAGTCAGACCTACCTCCCGGGTTACCCTCAAATTTATATTTGGGTTGGTTTTCTTATACACATGTATATTCTTGTTCGTTTTGTTTCCTACGGTAAAGATGTTCGTGATAGTAAAATTCTTAGAGAACAAGAGGAGCATTTGAGGAGTCTGGAAGCTTATAATGAAAAAATCGAAACTGCCTATAAGAGTGTACGCTCATTTAAACATGATTATGAAAACATACTCATTAGTATGCAGACAAGTATTGATAGTGGGGATTTTGACCTTATTGAACAAACCTATCAGGATATTTTGAAAAAGGCAGGTCAAGAACTCATTGAAGAAGATGACGAAAATGTCTCTTGAGTATAAACAGGAAATATTATCATGAACTTACAACTTTGGACCATGGTATCCCTTGAAAATAGTATTATTCAAATTATTAGTTTTCATATTACCTGGTTTATTTATAAAAAACTAACAAGAAGCACACTAGCTTACTGGAAAGTATTTTGTTTAAGTCTCTTAGGTATAGTGGTATCACTTGGTAAGGGTGATGGCTTCTATTATCAAGTTGTTATCTTTTTAGCTTTGGCCTTAAAGGAACGGCGGGAACATCGTTTGACGCTCTGGGCAAGCCTCTTTTTTGGAGCTTTCTCGGTTATTTTTACAGATTTATTTGCGACTTTTACCCCATTTTATGTATTCAATAATCTGTTTACAAATATGACTTTAAGTGAGATTCAAGAAAACTTCTTCCTCAAATTGTTATCTTTTGTACTGATTTACCCATTCTTTCTCTATGTCAATTATCTTTCAAGTTCAGATGTTGATAAGGTCAAGGAATTGATTTATTCACGTGGTCGCGAACGTCTGTTGATAGCCGTTGATCTGACCTTTGCACTCTACATTACTTGTAGTACTATTTTGGTATCAACAGGTAGTAATGTGGGAGGGCCAATTTTTATTGCAATGGCAGTTTATCTCCTAATGGTAACAACCTTGAACCGCTATTCTCATAAATTTGTCAGAGAACGTAGTAAGGAAGCTGTGGAGACCTATGTCTATAACTTGGAAGTCTATAATAAACATATTGAGGATCTTTTTACAAAAGTAAAGCCTATTGAAAAAGACTTTGAGAGTCTTTTGGTAGCTCTTGAGACTCCATTGGCTAAAAATCAATTATCAGAGGTTTTATCCGTTTATCATGAGCATTTGAATCATCTTAAACTTGATAATTTGGACTTAAATGATAAGTTGGCTCCTCTGTTCGAGATTCCTTATCCGGTATTAAGAAGTTGGATTGTAAACCAAATCATTCCTTTGGAACAAAAGGGTATCACCGTTAGGTTGGATGTCAACGTTGATGCTTATCCTAACAATTTAAATATTGCAGTTCTTATTAGAGTTTTAGAACGTTGCATGAACTTAGCTGAAAAACTTTGGGCCAAGGAACCGGAGACAGATATTGGTTTCCTTATTCAACAGAATGAGGATGGCAATCTCAGCTTTATTCTTGAGAATACCAACCAGGAAGCTGATCCTAAACTAGACGATAGTCTGGCTATTAGTCGTGATTTTGCTCAGTTTTGCTGGTCAAACGGTATCGGTTTAACAAATAAAAAAGAATTATTTAAAACCTATCAAATTGTCACGGTAGGACTATAATCGTAGAAAGGAGGATAACTATGCTGGGTAACATCTTATTTCAAATTTTGATGTTTGTCATCATTTGGGATATCTACTTACGTATTGGTGGGCAAAACACTAATCTTAAAAATCGTATGCTTTATTTGTTATTTGATGTTGCTCTATGCATTTGGGGACAACTCATTGGACGCTACATAGGCATAGTACCTCCCTTAGTAGCCATTGTAACATTGACATTTAGTTATCAACTGAATAAAAGTGTCACTTCTGTAGAGCGCTTTTTTCTAGGTTTTTATCCGGTGGTACTAGTCGATTTGGCAAGACGTTTTTTGGCTACCTTCTTCTTCCCGCCGATACTTGGAATAACTGCTGCTACTTTAAACAACAATATTTGGTGGTCTATGGTACCACTTTCCTTTGTCATGTTGACGGTCAGAATAGTAGATTTTATTTTACGTCTAGATTTTACAGATATCTTGAAAGTTGCTGCCCAACAAGAAAAAAAGAACCGTCTGGGTTTGGTCAACATGCTTCTTTTGCTTTATTATTTAGTTATCTTTTTGGTGTCGACATTTGATACTTATTTTCCAGAGTTACATCTTGAGAGTAGGTTTCGTGTACCATTGGTAATGGGATATCTCTACTTACTCCTCTTTGTACTAGGAGCTGTGAACCAGTTTGCTAAGGAAAAAATAGAGCAGGATTTGGCGATGAAGCAAGCCAACTATCTTGATGATTTGAAGCGCGAGAATACTAGGGTGGAAGGTTTGTATAGAGACTTGATGCATGTTCGCTCTAACTATAATTTTCTGCTTAATAATTTGAGAGATATCGAAAGAACAGGAGATATTCGTTCTTACAAAAAAGATTTAGTTGATCTTTATGTCAATCGAGATCAGCACAGCTTTTCGACTCAGGTCACAGATTTGGATAATATCCAAAACCCAAGTATTCATAGTCTACTTTCATCAAAATATCATGAAGCTCAGATGTATCGACTCAATATTCATGCAGAGATTCCAGATCCAGTGACTCATAACTATCTAACTGATTTAGATTTAGCTGTGGTTTTGGGTCACCTCATGGATAATGCTATTGATGGTGCTCGTAAAGCCAGTGAGGGTTTCATTAGTCTGGCCTATTTTGATGAAGAAGATTGCCAGAGTTTTATTATTGAAAGTACAATTGCAGATGAGCAAGTTCCACTTTCAATGATGAGTACCCAGACTCCTCATCCTGGGGGTGGTATAGGTGTTAATGCTGTTCAAGATATCTTGGAACGTTATCCGAATACGTCCTTCTCTGTCCGTAGTCAGAATCATAAAATGATGCAAATACTAGAAATGAGGCCCTAATATGAATATTTACATTTTAGAAGATGACTTAATGCAACAAACACGTATTAGTGACATCATCAGAGAATTGGTTTCAGAGGGCACGTTTTCCGTACGAAAACTTGAAGTTTTTTCTAAACCCCACAAACTATTGTCCGGTATCAACGAGAAGGGTAACCATCAGGTTTTCCTTTTAGATATTGATATTGATGGTGAGCGAAAGAAGGGGCTAGAAGTCGCCTCAGAAATTCGCCAACAAGATGCTAATGCGGTTATTATTTTTGTGACAACTCACTCAGAGTTTGCACCGATTAGTTTTAAATACAAGGTTTCTGCGTTAGATTTTATTGATAAGACAGTTTCTAATGCAGAGTTCAAACAACAACTAAAACAAACATTGACTTTTGTAAATCAAAAAGTTGGAGATGTGGATGATGATGAGATATTTGTGTTTGAAACAGCACAGTCTCGAATCCAAGTCCCTATGAGAGATATTTATTATTTTGCGACTGCTGTGACACCTCATAAGGTGATGCTGATTACCAAAACAGAGCGTTTGGAGTTTTATGCCAATCTTGGAGATATTACTTCGGTGAATAAAAAACTCTTTTCTTGTCATCGTTCGTTTTTAGTTAATTTGGATAATATTTCTCGTATTGATAAGAGTCAGTTGATGATTTACTTTGAGAATGGCGATTCTTGTCCAGTTTCACGTTTGAAAATGAAGGCCTTGCTTAAAAAATGGTCAGATGTAAAAGAACATTAGTCATCGACTAATGTTCTTTTTAGTCTAAAAAAGCATGTGTTTATTTTATAGGTGATTGATTATCTTATAGGTGAGCAAATTCTGTAAAAACACAAAATAGATGTCCTTTAGTGATGGAATTTAGAGATTTATAAAAAAATAACTAAAAATAATGCAGTTCAGGATGAAAAAACGACATTCTATGAAATCGTATAGACAATTAAATTGAAAAAAGTTATTATGTAATCAAGATATGTGATTCGGAAATGAGACATCGTCAATCTTATTGAAATCTACATACACTTTATGAAAATAAATAATGTACTTTTATATAACTTTTTCCTAATCCCCATTTTTTATTGGCCGCTCGTCCAATTACATATCTTTTTTATAGAAATTAATAGGCTTGAGAAATCAAGCCTTTTTTGTTTTTAAGAGGATTAGTGCAGATTGGGATAAAAAATACATTCTGTGAGTGAAATTCGACATTTTAGGAAATGAAGATATACATTTTGGGATTGCATGCTATAATGTAATCAAGGTTAGAGAGCAAGAAGAATGTATGGTTTAAGTTAGTCCCTTAAACATAATAATTTCCCTCATTCATTCTATCTAAAATTGCTGTTGTGTTCTCTACCGATGATGCTGTTGTTCAAAAGGTCTGTACTTTGTACAGGCCTTTTGGCATTTTAGAAGATAGATAGTTAAAGATGCTTTTGAGTCTATTTGTATCGTTTCAAGAGTGTTTTTTTATTTTCCACCATTCCTTGCATAAAAGTGAATAAAAATTAAAAATTACGCACTTTTTGGGTCGAAATAATAAATAAAAACAAATAAAAACGAAATAAATATAAAAAAATAACAAAAAACTGTTGACAAGTGAATAAATATGCAATATAATAAATCTCGTAAGGTTGATAGAGATAGCAACCGTAAGAAAATATAAGAAAAGAGAAAATATTATGTCAAAAGAGAAAGTTATTCTTGCCTATTCGGGAGGTCTTGATACCTCAGTCGCTATTACATGGCTTAAAAAAGATTACGATGTTATCGCTGTTTGTATGGATGTCGGTGAAGGTAAAGATCTTGAGTTCATCCATGACAAAGCTTTGACAGTCGGAGCTATCGAGTCATACGTGCTTGATGTTAAAGACGAGTTTGCTGAAGACTATGTGCTTCCAGCACTTCAGGCTCACGCTTACTATGAACAAAAGTATCCTTTGGTTTCAGCGCTTAGCCGTCCAATTATTGCTAAAAAATTAGTTGAGATTGCTCATGAAACAGGAGCAACAACTATCGCTCACGGTTGTACTGGTAAAGGTAATGACCAAGTTCGTTTCGAAGTTGCCATTGCTGCCCTAGATCCAAGTCTTAAAGTAGTAGCGCCAGTGCGTGAATGGAAATGGTCTCGTGAGGAAGAAATTGAGTATGCTAAGGCTAATGGTGTTCCAGTTCCAGCAGATCTTGATAATCCTTACTCAGTCGATCAAAACCTTTGGGGACGTGCTAACGAGTGTGGTGTTCTTGAAAATCCTTGGAATCAAGCTCCAGAAGAAGCTTTTGGAATTACCAATTCACCAGAGTCTGCACCAGATGAAGCTGAATATGTCGATGTAACCTTTAAAGAAGGGAAACCAGTTGCCCTTAACGGTAAAGAAATGAAATTGGCTGACCTTATCCAAGAAATGAATGTTATTGCTGGTAAGCATGGTGTTGGACGTATCGACCACGTTGAGAATCGTCTTGTGGGTATCAAGTCACGTGAAATTTATGAATGCCCAGGAGCTATTGCGCTTTTGACAGCTCATAAAGAAATTGAGGACCTAACTTTGGTACGTGAAGTTTCTCATTTCAAACCAATTCTTGAAAATGAATTGTCAAACCTTATCTACAATGCTTTGTGGTTTAGCCCAGCAACACAAGCTATCATTGCTTATATTAAGGAAACACAAAAAGTTGTTAATGGTATCGCTAAAGTTAAACTTTATAAAGGGCATGCTCAGGTTGTAGCACGTCAATCAGCTAATTCATTGTATGATGAAAACTTGGCTACTTACACATCAGCGGACAGCTTTGATCAGGATGCTGCGATTGGATTTATCAAGCTTTGGGGGCTTCCAACACAGGTAAATTCTCAAGTTAACCATCCGTTTGACAATTAATGACAGATTTCATAAGAAAAGTAGGATATTAGAAGCAAAATGCTTCTTATCAGATAAAAGTGGACAGGGAGCCACATCTGATACTCTTTTCTTATAACTTATATTATTATCGTTAAGGCGTTCTGAGAAGCGTCACGAGCCTAAATAAACTACGACTGAGATCGGGATTTAGGAAAACAAGTGTCCAGAGAGACAAATTAAGCTAGACAAATACTATCTAGCTTTTTTCATTTAAGTTATTGTGACCCAAGAGGTCGTTACTTGTTATAAGTATTAAGAAAGGATGGAAGATTATCTCAGTGTAGGGAAATCTTCAAAATAAAACTATGGCAGAAAATCATAAACTATGGGGCGGTCGGTTCGAAGCTAGTCTTGAAAAATGGGTAGAAGAATTTGGTGCTTCAATCTCCTTTGACCAAAAGATGGCAGAGTTTGACCTTAAAGGGTCTATTGCCCATGTCACTATGCTTGGTGAGACAGGAATTATTACCAAAGAGGAAGCTTTACAAATTAAACAGGGATTGGAAGAGCTGCTTGAGGAATATAAGGCTGGTAAACTAGAATTCGATGTTTCCAATGAAGATATTCATATGAATATGGAGAGCCTTTTAACAGCTAAAATTGGACCAGTAGCGGGAAAACTTCATACAGCACGTTCACGTAACGACCAAGTGGCAACGGATATGCACTTGTATCTGAAAGCTAAATTAGTGGAAGTTATTGAGAAGCTTGATAATTTACGTGGTACTTTAGTCAACCTAGCAGACAAACATACCTACACAATTATGCCAGGCTACACCCACTTGCAGCATGCACAACCGATTTCTTTTGGTCACCACTTGATGGCTTATTACAACATGTTTACACGTGATGCCGAACGTTTTGAATTTAATATCAAGCATACGGATATTTCTCCACTTGGAGCTGCTGCACTGGCAGGAACAACTTTCCCAATTGATCGTAATATGACATCTGACTTAATGGGCTTCGCAAATCCATATAGCAATTCCTTGGATGCTGTTTCTGATCGTGACTTTATTCTCGAATTCTTGTCAAACTCAAGTATTCTAATGATGCATATGACACGTATTTGTGAAGAAATCATTAACTGGTGTTCTAACGAGTTTAAGTTTGTGACTCTATCAGATACTTTTTCAACAGGCTCTTCCATTATGCCTCAAAAGAAAAACCCAGATATGGCAGAACTAATTCGTGGAAAATCAGGTCGTGTCTATGGCAATCTGATTGGATTATTGACTGTGATGAAGTCATTACCTTTAGCCTACAATAAAGATCTCCAAGAAGATAAAGAAGGTATGTTTGATACGGTAGAAACGATTACTGTTGCTATTGATATTCTCGCAGGTATGCTCAATACAATGACTGTTAACGACAAGCATATGGCAGAATCAACAGAGAAAGATTTTTCAAATGCTACAGAGTTGGCTGATTATCTTGCGTCTAAAGGACTTCCATTCCGTGAAGCACATGAGATTGTTGGAAAACTTGTCCTTGAGTGTACCAAAGCTGGTTATTATCTTCAGGATGTTCCTCTCGAACGTTATCAAGAAGTTTCAGATTTAATTGAAGAGGACATCTATGAGACGCTTAAATCTCATACAGCTGTTGAACGTCGTCATTCCCTTGGTGGAACTGGTTTTGACCAGGTTAAATGGCAAATCAAAGAAGCTCAAAAAGCTCTAAAAAAATAAGTCTCTAAGGCCCTAACCATAAGGTTTTGGGCTTTTTTGCTATTTATGATATAATAGTACTAATTTTGAGTTTGGAGTCGCATTTTGAAAAAATCTTATCGCGTTAAGAAAGAGAAAGACTTTAAAGCATTATTTGATGCAGGACACAGTGTTGCTAATCGAAAATTTGTTGTCTACTGTCTGGATCGTAATCTGCCTCATTTTAGAGTAGGTTTGTCAGTCAGTAAGCGTCTTGGTAATGCGGTTACTCGGAATCGGGTAAAACGTCGTCTACGACATGCACTGATGGACATGTCATCTCAGTTAGAACATCAAGATTTTGTCGTTATTGCTCGTAAAGGTGTCGAAGACTTAAGTTATCAAGACATTTATAGCAATCTCGTTCATGTCTTAAAAATAGCAAAGTTATATAAGGACTAGAAAATTATTTTGCTTCTTTACATTGTAGGATAAACTAAGATCATTCCTGATTTTTGAGATAGTCATTAATGAATGGAAGCAAGCAGTTCTTTATCGTATTAAAAAGGAGTTTTTAGTGAAGAAAAAACTTAATTTATCTATTTTAGGTGCAGGAGTTCTCTTGCTTTTGTCCGCATGTGGACGAAGTGATGTTACAAGTTATTCTACAGGCCTTTGGGAACGTCTCATTTTAATGTTTGGGAAGGCTATTCAAGGGCTCTCATTTGGAGGTTCCATTGGATTAGGGATTATCATTTTCACGATCTTAATTCGTGCGGTAATGATTCCTCTTTATAATCGCCAAATTAAGTCAAGCCGTGAACTACAAGAGTTGCAGCCAGAGTTACGTCGCTTGCAGAGTGAGTATCCTGGACGCGAGAATCGTGAAGCTCTTGCTTATGCACAACAAGATCTTTATAAAGAGCATGGTGTAAATCCTTACGCAAGCTTTGTTCCTCTCTTGATTCAATTTCCTATTTTGATGGCTCTTTATGGAGCGCTCACGCGAGTGCCAGAATTGCGAGAAGGAACATTCCTCTGGGTTGACTTAGGTCAGAAAGACCCTTACTTTATTCTTCCGATTTTGGCGGCTGCTTTCACCTTCCTTTCAACTTGGTTGACCAATAAGGCAGCTAAAGATCGTAGTGCAATGCTTCTTGTTATGAATATCATGCTTCCAATCTTTATTTTCTGGTTTGGAACTCAGATTTCTTCAGGGGTAGCACTTTACTGGGCAGTTTCAAACGCCTTCCAAGTTATTCAGATTTTGGTTTTTAATAATCCGTTTAAAATCATCGAAGAACGTAATCGTTTGGAAATGGAAGAAAAAGAACGTAAAGCTAAGATTCGTCGTGCCAAGAAAAAGGCGCATAAACGTAAATAAGGAGGCTTATTATGGTTGTCTATTCTGGACGAACAGTCGAACAAGCTATTGAAAAAGGTTTGAAAGATCTTAATTTACCCCGTATGAGGGCTCATATTAAGGTGATTTCTCGTGAGAAAAAAGGTTTTCTAGGGTTCGGAAAGAAGCCAGCTCGAGTTAGCATTGAACCAATAAATGAAAAGATAGCTCATGAAGCAGATCAAAACACCGTTAAAGTGGCTCCTGATGCTATAAAACAATTCGACGATTCTGTCGCAAGTCCAAAAGACGAAACGATTGCTTTCAATAAAGTGACAAAACTCGTTACGGTTTCAGATAATAAGGAAATTGCACAAGAAAACTTAAAGCAACCAGTATCTACAGAGCCCCTTGGTGAAGAGTTGACAGATAAGAAACAGGAGCAACCAAAGGCAACAATTATTCCTCTATCTGTTAAACGTGAGTCATCAGAAGAGGATGCTACAGAATTTATGGCAAGTTCGCTTGAACCTCAACTAGAACCAGTTGCTCAAGTTCAAACTCTGGAAACTTCAGAAGGAGATTTCAGTGCTTTTGTGGCATCTGAGTTTAGTTCAGATGATTCTTCTGAAAATAATTTAGAAGATATTCAAGCAGCTGCAGATGATGTTTTATCTTACCTCGAAAAAATTATCTATGAAATGGATGTTGATGCTAGTCTAGAGGTTAGTCACAATCGTCGCAATATTATCATTCAGATTGAAACAGACCAACCTGGTCGTGTTATCGGTTATCATGGCAAGGTTCTCAAGTCTTTACAACTTTTAGCGCAAAATTATTTGCACGATCGTCATTCTAAACGCTTTAGTGTTGTTCTCAATGTTCGTGATTATTTGGAGCAACGCACAGAGACTTTGATTGATCTAGCAGAAAAAACGGCGGCTAAAGTAAAAGAAACAGGTCGAGAGTACGTTATGGATTCAATGACGAATAGCGAACGAAAAATTATCCATAAGGCACTTTCTCAAATTGAAGGTGTTGAAAGTCACTCGGAAGGGGACGATCCTAATCGTTACGTTGTTGTGACAAAAGTATAATTAGAATAGCGTTATTGCTTACAGAAACTAGTCTTATTTGAAGGCTAGTTTTTTTTGACAATTAAAAGTAGACGGTGTATACTTTTAATAAAAAGTAATCGCTGTCTACTTATATGCAAATAGGAGTCAAAATGAAACGTAATACTGCTGAATTGAAGGAAAAGTTAATCACAACTGGAATTGAGGAGATAAGAATAAGAGGGATCGATCAACTATCTATCCGAACGGTGGCTCAAAAATGCGGGATCACCCATGGAGCACCCTATAAGCACTTTGAAAATAAGGGTGTATATCTTCAGGTAGTTTTAGAGCGTTTATCTGAGATCTTTTTGAAGTATCTGACACAAGGAATAGGCTCTTCTCTTGATGTAAGGGATCAATTAGTATTAATGGGCTGTAATTTTGTGGAATTTGCTCAAAAAGAAACAAACAGTTTTGAGGCCTTATTTATTAAGTTTCCTTTCAATTATATGGAACTAACCCAGGGCAGTATCTCTGTTAATGCCCATTTACCAGGATTTGAGCACTTTAAGAGTGTGGTTTTGAAGCTAAAAAGTGAAATGAACATTTCTGGTAGTGAGACAGAAATATTAGTTCATATCTGGAGTTTTATTACTGGATTAGCTGTTTTGGTAAGGAGTCCTATTGGTGATAATTTCAATAGTAACACTATTAAAGAGACTGTTAGTACTATGTTAGACATCTACGTTAAAGGAGCTAAACAATGAAAACCTTAATTATTTACGCACATCCAAACGACAAGAGCTACAATGCCTCTATACTAGAGACTATCAAGGAGAATTTATCGTCTAAACATGAGTTAAAGGTTCTAGATTTGTATAAAGAGCGGTTCGATCCTGTTTTACGCTTTGATACAACGCATAGGAGAAGAGACCTAGCGCACGATGTAGCTATGAAAGACTATCGAGATTTAATAATTTGGGCAGATCAGTTGATTTTTATTTTTCCAACTTGGTGGAGTGGAATGCCGGCTATCTTGAAAGGATTTATTGAACGCGTTTTTGTTGCTGGGTTTGCCTATGAAAATAAACCCCGTGGATTGGATGGTAAACTGACAGGGAAAGCTTGGATTATTACAACCCACAATACACCAAAGATAGTTCTACCTTTAGTTCAAGATTATAGCAAAGTTCTAAAATTTCAAGTCCTAAAACCTTGTGGTATTAAATCGGTCAAAGTTACCCAGATTTCACCTGTTGAGTATATGGGTGACCATAAGCGAAAAGAGGTGCTCAAGAAAATAGCTAAAATAGCAAGAAGGTTATGAGCAAGCGATGATATAGGGATAGTAATGTGGTCTACAATTATCACCAGCCTAAGGGTTTCAAAGATATAATAAAATTAATATCTAAGTAATTCTTGACAAGATTAAGCTATTACTATAAAATAGTATGGTATGTTTAGTAACTGATCAAAAATAGCCGGCTAAACGAATACGAAAATCTATCAGGAGGTATTCAACGTGAAACGTACTTATCAACCAAGTAAAATCCGTCGTCAACGTAAACACGGATTCCGTCACCGTATGTCAACTAAAAACGGACGTCGTGTTCTTGCAGCTCGTCGTCGTAAAGGACGTAAAGTTCTTTCAGCATAAGACGTTATTGAAAGCAACAGTGCTCGAGACTGTTGTTTTTTTGTTTGCTATGAATGTTAGTGTTGGTGTTTGATGGTATTCATCGAGAGTTTGAAAATATAGAGCTGACAATTCTTGTAATTTTTGATAAACTAAAGCGGTTGTGGATAATGACCACTGACTAAAAAATACTTAGGACTGTTTTTCCTAATGTAAGGAGTATAAATGACTGATTTTCCAATTAAATATCGTCTTATAAAGAAAGAAAAACACACAGGAGCACGTCTGGGGGAAATTATCACGCCTCATGGAACTTTTCCAACGCCGATGTTTATGCCTGTAGGCACCCAAGCTACAGTAAAAACGCAATCCCCTGAAGAATTAAAACAGATGGGTTCAGGGATTATTTTGGCCAATACCTATCATTTATGGCTAAGACCTGGTGATGAGCTCGTTGCTAAAGCTGGAGGACTCCATAAATTCATGAATTGGGATCAAGCGATTCTTACAGATAGCGGTGGTTTCCAAGTTTATTCATTGGCAGAAAAACGCAATATTTCTGAAGAAGGTGTAACATTTAAAAATCAC
Organism: Streptococcus sp. ACS2; assembly: GCF_000525585.1. Lineage (NCBI taxonomy): Bacteria > Bacillati > Bacillota > Bacilli > Lactobacillales > Streptococcaceae > Streptococcus > Streptococcus sp. ACS2. Next base: position 1,082 of record NZ_JALT01000028.1, on the reverse strand, counting down.
CTTAATGGAAGTAAGATGTTTTTATCTCCTGAAAAAGCGATCTCGATTCAGAATAATCTCGGTTCAGATATTATGATGAGCTTTGACGAATGTCCTCAATTTTACCAACCATACGATTATGTGAAAAATTCTATTGAACGGACAAGTCGTTGGGCAGAACGAGGGCTAAAAGCACACCGTCGCCCACATGATCAAGGCCTATTTGGAATTGTGCAGGGAGCAGGTTTTGAAGATCTTCGCAGACAGTCTGCACAGGATTTGGTTTCCATGGATTTTCCAGGTTACTCAATTGGAGGTCTTGCGGTTGGAGAAACTCATGAAGAGATGAATGCGGTTCTAGACTTTACTGTACCTTTACTTCCTGAGAATAAACCACGTTATCTCATGGGAGTAGGAGCACCAGATAGTCTGATTGACGGTGTTATCCGTGGCGTTGATATGTATGATTGTGTTCTCCCAACACGAATTGCTCGTAACGGAACTTGTATGACGAGTCAAGGACGTCTTGTGGTTAAAAATGCGGCGTATGCAGAAGATTTTAGCCCTATAGATCCTGAGTGTGATTGTTATACATGTAAGAATTACACACGTGCTTATGTGAGACATTTGTTGAAAGCAGATGAAACGTTTGGAATTCGCCTGACAAGTTATCATAATCTCTACTTCTTGGTAAATTTAATGGCCAAGGTACGACAAGCTATTATAGATGACAATTTACTTGAGTTTCGCCAAGATTTCATTGAAAAATATGGTTATAATGCAAGTAAAAGAAATTTTTAAATAATTTATTTAGCAGTACATGATTGTACTGCTTTATTTTTTTCAAAAACCCTATTGACAAGTATTGATTTGGGTGTTAAGATATAAAAGTTGTCTTAACAGACTTGCCACAAACTTGAAAAGGTTCCAAAACTTTAAAAAAGTTATTGACAAGATAAGTCAGAGATGATATTATAAATAAGCTGTTTCGGAAGGGGCGGCGAACACGAGAAGTAAAAAAACTTCGAAAAAAGTGTTGACAAACTATTCTAGATTTGCTAGAATATAGGAGTTGTCTTAAGAGAGACAAAGACCTTTGAGAA